>CAZVCJ010000227.1:0-5938 GCA_964625745.1 uncultured Anaerolineae bacterium
TCCGAAGCCGACCTGCTGGATCGCTTCGTCGAAGGTCCATTCTCGTGGTGTGATTTCGGCCATGATTGAACCCTCCTCCCTCCTCAGCAGTTGTTTTACAGACCCACCTTTCCTTGGATCGCCCGCACGAGATTCCACGCCAGCTCTAAATCCGCCTTTATTTCCTCGTGGTTGTACTCGGCGGGTGGCCCTGGAGGGTAGCGGTCTTCGATATAGTATCTCGTAGCCTTCTCGCAAAGCTCGATAAACGGCTCGTACAGATCAGCCTCGAAGTTGGCCACGAGGGTGAGCAAGGTATCCAACTCGTGGACCCACGGTGGTCTCTCCCCTTTGAGAACGAGATAGCCTTTCAGGTACTTTTCGATGGCCTGCTGGATATGGTAAGCGATAGCGTCCGTGTATCCCTGCTCGTTGTAGAGCAATTGCGCCGTTTCGATTTCGCGGTCTCCCCGTTCGAACCACTCCAGCGCTTGTTGCTTCAGCTTCTCATCGTTCGATTGAGGCTCACGAACTTCCATAGAGCACCTTCCCCTTCTCCAGCACCTCTTGGATGAAGAAGTCCTTGATGGCCAGCCTTTCCTCGAGCTCCCTGGGTGTATAGACGAGAGGTGATATAGATACCGTCCTATTGCGGTCCCTCACCAGCCGTTTGACTTCCATCCACCTTTCGATAGGTCGTTTTTTGGTCTCCTTGATGATCAGTAGATCAATGTCACTGTTCTCATCCGGTTGGCCATAAGCGTGGGAACCGAAAAGGATGACCTTTTGCGGCGAGTACCCTGCGACGATCTTTTGTAAGATGTCTTCTATGAGGTGCTGAATTTCATTTGTCTCGTTCATCTCGCCTATTCTCCGTATGCCAAGACAATGCCGACTCTCCTCGCAGCCATACCCGTGGGAGGCTTATCAGCTTCAGTATCTCTTCCCTGGTGTACTCGCTCAAGAGTGCTCCCTTTTCGGAAGCCACATCGCCCGCCAGTTGTCACCTATGATCACGTGTACAAGCGGAACCTTCGCTCGTCGCTGAGACGTGAGTCCTGCTCATGGATGCGGCCACAGATGCAGCAGCTCAGGTGTTCGGCGAAACTGTCGTAGATGTTGGGATCAATCCGACCTGGCCGCCAGTCGAAGGCAATTTTGATGCGTGCCATGGTAGCTCTCCCTGTTCTCATTTGTTGGTTGAGGCACTGGTGCAGGCCCGCGCCTGCCTCGGCACCTGGTTGCCCTCAGTGGTTTCGCAGAATCAGAGGCAGGTACAGACTCTCAAAACCAAAGTCCTGCCAATCGTAGGCAGCAATCACCCACACGTCGTCGGCGATCTGGGCGGGGATGCCGCCCACTCCGAGGTCCACCAGAGAGACATGGGTCACGGTATACGGCCCATCTACACGCGACCGGCGGATGTCCCAGCCATCGAAGCCGAGAGTGACGGTCTGCGTGCCGGTGGCGAGGACGGCGTACTCAAGGGCATGGGCAACGGTTTGCCCTGAAGCGACGAGATCCGCCGAGAGGGTATAGGTCCCTACCTGGGTTGCCATCACGCCGATGTCAAGTGCCAGGGTGTCATCGAAGCCGTCACCGTCCCTGTCCTCAGGCCGGTCAGCGTAGGTATCAGCAAGCTGCGCAGCGTAAGGGGCAATGGCCAGCAGTTCATCCATCTGCCGGGTAAAGGCCGTGCCGCTGTCATCACCCACAGCCGTGAAGGTGGCTTGCAGATAGCCCGGCGCATCGGGGATCGTCCAGGTAGCACCGTAGACACCGCTTCCGAGGTCGTTGAGAGGCAACGTCTCGGTCACGCCATCGGAGCGAATGAGGGCGGCCTTGACGGTAGCGCCGGTAATGCCGCCCCAAGGCCCTTGTAGCGTGCCAGTAAAGGTCGCTGTCTGGCCGACCTCATAGAGATTGGCGTCGGTGGAGATGGAGAAGGTGCGTGTCGTCTCCAGAGCGGCAAAGAGCAGGTAGTCGGTGCCAGTGATGCCTACATCGCCAGCGGTGATGGTCGCGGTGTAGAGCCCAGGCACTGTGGTCGTGAAGGCATAGGCGGCAAAGGGAGGCATTGCGTAATCCCCCAGACCAGTTGTGTAGGTGACTACATCCGGATGGGCATCAGCGTAGGCGGGGGTGATGACCTGCCCATCTGGCTGAGTGAGTGTGAAGGACGGTGTGCCGGTGAGCCAGGAGAGGTAGAACAGGGAATGATCGCTGGTGTCTACTTGCAAGGTGTGGTTCACGCTCTGACCGCTGCCGAGATGACCAACCACATCAACCGTGGTGGCGGATAGGGTCGGCTCCGTCTGCGTTACACTGAGAGCTAGAGTGGTTGCTTCGGTGCAGTCGCCCCAGGCGATGCAGCGGAAGGCCTGACTCTCAGGCCCGCCAGATGCTTCAAAGTAGGAGGGATGCCCAACACCACTCGAGTGGGTCTCGTTGGTCCAGTAGCGGCTGGCCGCCGGCCCCAGGACAACGTTCAGCTTTGTAGGGTAGAGCCAGCCTACGGCGCTGTAGCTGCCAACCACTCCATCGTTGCGGCCGTCGAAGGGCAGGAGAAGCCAGCCCAGGGGGAATGGTGTCTTGGTACCGCCGATAAAGCTGTAAGCGACGCCGTCGCGGTTGGGATTGAAGAGGTTAAACCAGAGCATGCCGTCGGTAGTGAACTGGCACAGGGCGGGTTGCCACTCGCAGATGAGTTCTTCGGCGACAGGTGCCTTGAAGTAGGCTACGAGCTTGAGGAGGAAAGCGCTGTTGATGCCAGCGCTAGGTGAGCCCAAGGTGTAGAGCGCGGCTACACTGTCTCGGCACTCATCTAGGTTGAGGCAAGCCCGGCTGACCAAGCCACCCATACTGTGGGCAACGAGGATGACCTTCTGGCCAGTTTGTTGCCGCACGCTGGCGACCTGGTTCTTCAGGCATTGGGCGTTCACTTCGATGGGCGGCGTGTATAGTGGCCCTGTATCCAGGCTGGCGATCCAGACGTCGTAGCCAGCGTCCACAAACCACTGGGCCATCTCGCCAAAGGTGTGGACCACGCCTGGAGCCAGGAGTTTGACCCCTTCGCTGCACTGGCGCGTATCACTGCCAGGTAACCCTTGCCAGCCATGCACCAGCACCACCGGCGGCTTGTCGGTCGGAGGGCAGATGACACCAGTGCTCTTCAAATCACTAATGCCGGCCAGCCAGGTCTGGAAAGCAGCGTCCGCTGGTTCGCACAGGTCGGTGTTTTGGAACCAGAAGCGATACAGATTGGTGAGGTTCGTCAGGGTCCCCGGCAGCGCCCCACTGAACTGGTTGCTATTCAGCCGGAGGTGTTCTAAATTGGTCAGGTTGCCCAGCTCTGGGGGTATGCTGCCGCTCAGTTGGTTGATGCGCAGGTCGAGCGACCACAAACTAGCCAGGTTGCCCAACTCTGGGGGTATGCTGCCGCTCAGTTGGTTGATGCGCAGGTCGAGCGATCGCAAACTAGCCAGGTTGCCCAACTCCGGTGGTATACTGTCGCTCAGTTGGTTGTCCCACAGGTAGAGGTATTGCAAATTGGCCAGGTTGCCCAACTCTGAGGGTATGCTACCACTCAGTTGGTTGATGCTCAGGTGCAGGTATTGCAAGTCAGTCAGGTTGCCCAACCAAGTGGGTATGTTGCCACTCAGTTGGTTACTGCTCAGGTCGAGCGTCCGCAAACTAGCCAAGTTGCCCAACTCTGTTGGTATGCTGCCGCTCAGTTGGTTGAGGTTTAGGTCGAGCCGCTGCAAATCGGCCAGGTTGCCCAACTGCGGAGGGATGCCGCCGCTCAGCTGGTTGTTGCTCAGGTGGAGCGACCACAAACTAGCCAGGTTGCCCAACTCCGGTGGTATGCTGCCACTCAGTTGGTTGCTGCTCAGGCCAAGCGTCTGCAAACTGGCCAGGCTGCCCGACTCTGGTGGTATGCTGCCGCTCAGTTGGTTGAGATCCAGGGAGAGATACTGCAAATTAGTCAAGTTGCCTAACTGCGGGGGTATGCTGCCACTCAGTTGGTTGTTTTGTAGGTAGAGATCTTGCAAACTGGTCAGGTTGCCCAACTCCGAGGGTATGTTGCCGCTCAGTTGGTTATTATCCAGGTCGAGATGATCCAAATTAACCAAGTTTCCTAACTCTACAGGTATGCTACCACTCAGTTGGTTGATGTGTAGGTAGAAGTCTTCCAAATTGGTCAGGTTACCCAACTCCGGGGGTATGCTGCCACTCAGTTGGTTATTTTGTAGGTAGAGATCTTGCAAATTGGTCAGGTTGCCCAACTGCGCGGGTATGCTGCCAGTCACTTGGTTGGAGCCCAGGGAAAGTTTCGTGACATGGCCTGCGCCGCATGTCACGCCGTACCAGTCGCACGGCGTGTTGGTGTCCAACCAGCCGCTGTTGTTGCTCCAGTTAGTGCCGTCCGTACTGTTGTAGAGTGCCACCAGGGCTTCACATTCCGCCTGGGGTATCTCCGTTACGTCATCGCAGGAGAAAGTATCCAGCTTTACCTCCAGTCGGGGGGCAGCGATGCTGTCCAGAGGCAGGGTGGCCAGGATGAGGAAAGTGGTTAGGGCCAGAGCAGCAATTGTGAGTGTTGCGTTAATGCGTCTTTGCTTCATGATACTTTCCTCCTTCTTGCGGCGGTAGATGAGAGCCTCTATCCTCTCACCCTATCAATCCTCGTCCTCTCATTCCCGTAAACCACCTCCAACTCCCCTCGCCGCACCACCTCATCGAACCTGGCCAAGCCGGCGGGGTTGAACCGCTGATGCCACTGAGAGCACTGAACACGCTGAGGGGAGCACCACTTTCAGTGGCCTCAGTGCTTTCCTTTTGATGGCGGCCTGTCACCCCGCATAGCCCACAGGAAAGGAAGTGCCTCTGCGATCCTGACACCTCGATACTCGCCTTCTAATACGTCAAAGTGTGCATCGTAGGTCACCAGATAGTCAGCCCGACCAACAACGGCACAGGCCAGGATGAAATCGTCGTCAGGATCGGCGATGATGACGGATTCCACGTCCGAGGGCTTGACTTCCACATAGGTAGCCAGATCACGCAGTTCGACTAGCAGGCTATCTTTGTACTCATCACCAATTCCTCTGGCTGAGAACTTCTCATCAATTTCAACCAGCAGGTCATCAGAGTAAAGTAACTCAAACTCCTTTTGCCGCCAACGTCTCAGTAGTTCCATCGTGGGGCTCTGGGGGTTCTTGCTGAGATGAGCGGCCACGAAGATGTTCGTATCGAAGACTGCTCGCAGACGCTGTCGTTCAGTCTCCAACGGCGGCCTCCCGCTCGTCGTCTATAGCGATGCCCTTGCGGATGGCCTCAGCTCGTGCCCGCTCTATGGCCTGCAAGAAGACTTTCGTACGCTCCTTGGATGACAGGTGACGCCGCGCCTGAGACATCTCTTCCACCCGAGCCATGGTGTCCAGCGTCTGCCGCGAGACCGGCCTGTTTGGGCGGAAAAGCCGCTGACTTCCGTCGGGCATGGTAAAAGTCACGGGAGGGATGATGAGCAGCAAATACTCAAGGATAGCGTGTATCTCGTCTACCTTCGTTTCCAGATGTTCGATCTTGTATCGCACAAAGTCAATACCTGTCAGAATGTCTTGTTCTGCATGCATTGTCTTTCACTCCTTTCACCTGATAGAATCTCACCTTCTCGTTCCCATAAACCAAATCCAAGTACCCCTTCTCCCGCATCCGCTCGAACCTGGCCAGGCTGGCGAGTTTGAACTGCTGATGCCGCTGAGAGAACACTGAAGGCGCTGAGGGAAGCACCGCTTTCAGTGGCCTCAGCGGTGTTCAGTGCAGTCAGTGATTCCAACGCTTGCCGCTCCAGGCGGAGGCTAGCGGCGCATAGCCTGTTCTGCTCACCCCGCACAGCTAGGGGCTTGTCGGAGAAGACTTCGGAAGTCTCCATAGTAGCTCAAGCTTGCAGGGATTT
>CAZVCJ010000228.1:0-4567 GCA_964625745.1 uncultured Anaerolineae bacterium
GGCTCTGTCAAACTCAATCTATCGTCGCCCGTGTGCTGATGCGGCGTGCGTTCGCCCAGATGGTGACGGTACTCCCGTCCGTAACGCAACTTGACGGCCCGCACATCGGGCGTGTTGTCGAAACCGTGCACCAATTGATTGTCCGCGTCAAGCACATAGTAGGCGTAGCGGATACTCCCGTCGGGCAGAATGATCTCGGAGATAATAATACGGTAAGCCCCCCACCACCCCTCCATGTCTATCAATGCGCGGGCCGAGCGTTCGTCACGTCGAGTGATCTGCACATCGCAGAAAGTCGCCCGCGCTGTGGCGATCAACTCATTGATATATTCTCCAACTGGGCGATCCATTCGCGCATTTCCTCGACGTAGAACTCCCACTGCTGGAAGTCACGCTCCCAGGTGGGATGGCTTTGACGGAGATTGGCCACATACTCCTCATCACCAGTGACCCGGGCATAGAAGACTTCGTATGTACAGTCATATTTCTCTTCCCAGGGACGGGTCTGGCGACGTAGCTCGGCGATGCGCTGGCCGATTCTCTCCACCGCGTAGTGGCGCAACGCCTCGTCCACTGCCTGTTGTACGTCACCCAGAGGAGCAAGGATATCGGTATATTTCTTGCTCACCATGACCGTTGACACAAGCAACACCTCCTTCACCTTCAAGACATCCCTCAATTGCTAAGCCCTCTTGCCTTGAGTCAGCGCAGGCAGCAAGGCTATTTCCAGCACCTCCCCCATCCGCTCCACGAAGATGCACTCCAGGTCCCGCTTGACTTTGTTGGGGATTTCGATCATATCCTTCTGATTTCTCTTCGGCAGGATGACGGTCTTCAGGCCAGCCCGGTGGGCGGACAGCACCTTCTCCTTGAAGCCTCCGATGGGCAGCACCCGCCCCCGCAGAGTGATCTCGCCCGTCATGCCCACGTCGTGACGGACGGGACGACTGGCCAGGGCCGAGACGAGGGCCGTGCACATGGTTATCCCCGCCGAGGGGCCGTCCTTGGGGATGGCTCCCTCCGGCACGTGGATGTGGATGTCCAGCTTGTCGAAGTCTCGCCCCTTGATGCCCAATTTCTTGGCGTGAGAGCGAGCATAAGATAGGGCGGCCTGGGCTGATTCCTGCATGATCTCGCCCAACTGGCCTGTGAGCGTGAGAGCGCCCTTGCCCTCCATCAAGGTCACTTCCACGGGCATGATGTCTCCGCCGGCCTCCGTCCAGGCAATGCCCATGGCTACCCCGATTTCGTCCTCCTCCTCGGCCAGGCCATAGCTGAACTGCGGCGGCCCCAGATACTTGATCAACGACTGGGCGGTGACGCGATAAGGGGCTGGCTTGCCAGCGGCCACTCGCCGGGCCACCTTGCGGCAGATGTTGGCGATCTCTCGCTCCAGGTTGCGCACCCCGGCCTCGTAGGTGTACTCGCGGATGATTTGGCGCAAAGCTTCGTCGGAGAAGTGGAGCTTTGCATTATCATCCAGGCCATTTTCCGTCAACTGCCGGGGGACGAGAAACCGCCTGGCGATCGCCAGCTTCTCCTCTTCGATGTAGCCAGGGAACTCGATGACCTCCATGCGGTCGCGCAGGGCTGGAGGGACGGGGTCGAGGATGTTGGCCGTGGTGATGAACATCACTGACGACAGGTCGTAAGACACGTCCAGGTAGTGATCGGAGAAAGCGTGGTTCTGTTCAGGGTCCAACACCTCCAGCAGTGCGGCCGAAGGATCGCCTCGGAAGTCAATGCCCAGCTTATCTATCTCGTCCAACATGAACAGGGGATTGGTAGTCTCGGCGCGGCGCATGGTCTGGATGATACGGCCCGGCATTGAGCCCACGTAAGTGCGGCGGTGGCCCCGGATCTCGGCCTCGTCGCGGACGCCGCCCAGGCTCACCCGCACGAACTTCCTCCCCAATGCCTCGGCGATAGCTTTACCGAGGGAGGTCTTGCCCGTCCCCGGCGGCCCCACGAAGCACAGGATGGGACTGCGCATCTTGTCGGCGGCCAGCTTGCGGACGGCCATGTATTCCAGGATGCGCTCCTTGGCCTTGGCCAGTCCATAGTGACTGTTGTCCAACACCGTAGCCGCGACCGCGATGTCTATGTTGTCCTCGGTAGCATTGCTCCACGGCAACTCGATCAGCCAGTCGAGGTAGGTGCGAATGACGCTCACCTCAGGCGAGGCGATAGGCATGGAAGAGAGCCGGTCCAACTCCTTCTCCGCCTTCTCCCGCACCTCCTCCGGCATCTCGGCGGCCGCGATCTTTTCCTTCAGCTCGCCGACCTCCTGCAACTGGCCATCAATCTCGCCTAGCTCGGTCTGGATGGCCTTCATCTGCTGCCGCAGGAAATACTCACGTTGGGACTTGTCAACCTCTTCCTGCACCTGGGCGTGGATGCGATCCTCCAGCTCCAGGACATCTAGCTCCTGGGCCAGAAGGATGCTCAATCTTTGCAGGCGCATAGCCGGCTGAATGGTCTCCAGCACCTCCTGGCGCTTTTCGATGTCTATGTTGAGAGCAGAGGCCACCAGGTCCGCCAGCCAACCTGGCTCGTCAATGTTCATGGCAATCACAAAAGCGTCCTCAGGGAGGTTGCGGTCCAATTGCACACACTTCTCAAACAGGGCCAACACTGCGCGCATCAGCGCTTGAGAGGAGAGGGTTTTCTCGCTGGGTTCTACTATGTCCCTGACCCTTACTTTGATATAAGGGTCAACGTGCACGAAATCGAGGATTTCAACCCTTCGCGTTCCCCGCCCCCAGATATTGGTTGTGCCATCGGGCAGGTGCCACATGCGGGCGATGGTCATCTCGGTGCCGACGGTGTAGATGTCATCGGGGGATGGCTCTTCTAACTCGTCATCCCTTTGGGCCGCGACGATGATAATGCCTTCAGTGGCCATTGCCGCCTCCACAGCCTTCAGCGAGCGGTCGCGGCCCACGAAGAGGGGAGTGACCATGTGGGGGAAGATGACCGTATCGCGTAGGGGAAGCAGGGGATACTCGCCAATCTGGTTAGTTAGTTCGAGAAACTCGGCTTCCAAACCGTTGGGGGTTCCTTCGGCCCGCCGGCCACTGACGGCCAGGAAGCCTCCTTCTTCGAGAAGTTTGTCCATATCGTTATCTGGCATCTAGGTTATACGCCTCCATAAATTTTGGTCTGGTGGTCCCTGGTCATTAGTCATTGGTCATTGATGGTTCTTGGTGAGTAGTGGTAAGAGAACAGGCTGAGGAGCTCCGGCGAGGAAAGCGTCCGCCCACTCCTTGGTCAGTTCAAGGTAAGTTAAGCCGTGACTATCGCTAGGCTCGATGTGGGTGTGCTCCCACCACTCGTTGAAGCTGGTGATGACGATCCAATCGGCCTGGGATTGAATGGCTGCCTGGAACGTAAAGCGGTAGGTATCGCCGTCAGCTCGATCGAGGCACCAGGAGCCAGGGCGGCCCAGGAGATCATCGTCGTAGCCCGGCATGACCACCGGCGCCCAGATCTTCCGCTCAGCGTTTGGGTCTTGTAGGAATTGATAAGTCCTCACCTGGCCCGAAACCGAAGAGTATACTTCGAGCATGTCCGGGGCATAGAAGCCATAGGCGTGCAGGCCATCGAACACCTGCAGATAGCGCGGATCGAAGGTCTGGCCGAGCCAGATCACATCGTAGCCGTCGGCCCGGATTTGATCGAGTATGGCCTGCCAGGTCTGAAGAGGAGTCTGGCCGGGATTCCTGGCTACGTGGTCAACGGCGTAGAGAAAAATCACCGGCTTGCCCCGATAGCGCAGGAAATTGGGGTGGCCGCTGTAGGAATCCAGGACATACTCCAACTGATTGATGACATCTTGAACTGTCCTGAATCGCTCCCCAAGGGTCTCGAAGTAAATGGTCGCCTTGAAATCAGTGCCCTCCGCGGTGGTGAGTAGCTTGGCAAAATTGTCATCCCGGTAGTTGCCCGAACCCCACCAGGAGGAGATGAAGCCGTCAATACCGTACTGCTGCGCCCAGTTGACGTGCCTGGTGATGGCCTCCATATCGCCAGAGCTGTCAGGAAAAAGCGGGTGATCTTCGAGAACAGAGCTCGACCAGGAATCCAGATCATACCAGGGGTAGTAGAAAGCCAAAACCAGCCTGGGCAAGACGTTAAGCTGGGGCAGAGGGCCGCCGGTTGTGAAATGGGAATCGGCTATGGAGAAAGAGAAGGGATTAGAGGGATCGCCCGATTTGTTAAGGAGATTGGACCAGGAGGCGATGGGGGCGGCGGACGATGAGTTGTAGTTGTAGAACCCCGCCGTAGTAACGCCCAAGTCGCCTTTCTGACTCTCGAAGAAGATATGAGGCGGGAAGTCCTCCTCCACATCATCCAGGCCCGTCATCACCAGATCATACTGAACCTTGACCGTTTGAGCCAGAGCATTGGCCAGAGGTTGTTCCAGGTAGAGCTCGTCACTGTCCCACTCGACTCGAGTCGTCGCGGCGTTGCCCTGCAAGATGGTGGTTGTGGCGTTGAGAATCCGCTCCCCGCTGCGGACGTAGAGCCGCGTCCAATCGGAGGACGTGCTCAGCACTATCCTGGC
>CAZVCJ010000228.1:4667-5894 GCA_964625745.1 uncultured Anaerolineae bacterium
GGCCTGGGTGACGATGACCTGGTGAGCCAGGGGGAAGAGCTCGCGCATCATCCCTTCGATGTCCTTATCAGCGGAGGCGCCGAAGATCAAGATCAGGTGACGGTGAGCAAACAGTTCTTCCAGGGCGGCTTTCAGCTTTCCGGCTGAGTCAGCGTTGTGGGCACAATCAACGACCACGAACGGCTTCCGTCCCAGAATCTCCAACCGCCCCGGCCAGCGAACCCGTCGCAGCCCCTCCCCGACGCTGGCCTCGGGAACGTTGACGCCCCGCTGCCGCAGCTTCTCCATAACAGCGACAACTACGGTGGCATTATCCAGTTGATGCCTGCCCAGCAAAGGTATCCAAAATCTCCGACCTGCAACCTGAGGCCTGAAACCCGAAACCTGAAACCATTGACCTTCCAGGTTCGCCTCTCCCGCTTCCCACGTCCAGTCGCGGCCGACCACCGTCAGCTCGGCATCCCGCTCCCTGCACACCTCTTCGATGACAGCCATAGCCTCTGGCGCCTGCGGGGCACTGACCACCAAAGCCTTGTCCTTGATAATGCCTGCCTTCTCCCGCGCGATCAGGGGCAGGGTCTCGCCCAGGATATGAGTGTGATCGTAGCTGAGGGAGGTTATGACAGCCACCAGGGGATTGACCACGTTGGTGGCATCCAGCCGCCCGCCCATGCCTACCTCCAGAACCGCGAACTCCACCCCCTGCTCGACGAAATAGAGAAAGCCCAGGGCAGTGATGATCTCGAAAGTGGTGATACCCTCGATCCGGCTCACCAGGGGTTGCAGCCGCTCAGTGAGAGAAGCCACCGCTTCTTCGGGAATCAACCGGCCATTGGCTTGGATCCTCTCGCGGAAGGTATGCAGGTGCGGCGAGGTGTAGAGCCCCGTGCGGTAGCCAGCGGTTCGCAAGATAGATTCGCTCATCGCTGCCACCGAACCCTTGCCCTTGGTTCCGGCAATGTGAATGGACTCGAAATGCCGGTGGGGGTTATCGAGCCAGGCCAGCAGCTTTTCCACGCGAGCCAGATCGAAGCGCTCAGGCCCGTACAGGTAAGAGCTTTCCTTCTCGTAATCGGTGAAACTGTAGATGTAGTCGAGCGCGTCCTTGTAAGTTAACATACTTTGTTAGCCAGGCCAACCAGACCGCCGAATGGAATTCGACGTCTCAAGTTGAGAAGGCCCCTCAGGCCCTCGCTCCAGCGCCTGAGGCTTCGTCGTGAGCCTGTC
>CAZVCJ010000229.1:0-5857 GCA_964625745.1 uncultured Anaerolineae bacterium
CGGCACGTGTTCCAGGTTGGCACTCCAGCCCAGCCGGTTCTCGTTGGGGTCGCCGGAGATGTTATAGTTGGCGGTCACGGTGTCACGCAGGGTATCCATCAACTCCGGATACTCGCCCAGCTCCACCAACTGCTCGCGCATGGCGATCCACAAGGACCGGGTATCAATGTGCACCGGACACACCACGCGACAGCGACCGCAGAGAGTGCAACCGTAGGCGCCGCGCGACCAACGAGCAATGCCCCCCTCGGTCGGTGGATGATAGCCAAACAAGCGGGCCAAAAAGCCGCCGTACTGCCCCTTGATGAAGCCCTTCAGAGTGTGGATCTTATCCAGGGGGGTGATCTCGTCAAGCTCCTTCTCGGTGAAGGTGGGACACCACGTAATGCATTCCCCGCAGCGAGTGCACCCCTCCAGTTCCAACAACTGCTTGATGCTGAAGAGCGAAAGATTGACCTTGGACATCTCACTCCTTCACCTGGGCCATCTCGTCGGCCACTTTGTTGATGACAACGACCAACGGACTCATCAGTGTGTGGAAGAACTTGCTGAAGGGCATGTAGAACATCAAGAAGGTGACGATCCCGAAGTGAAAGAAAAACGACCAGAAGTGTAGCGTCTCCCATGGCCAGTTAAGCGACTTGATCAGGCGCGACAGCGGATACCCGATGAAGCCAAACACCGCTGTAGCCTGGAGTGGCCCTTTCGTGATCTCATCGGCCAGCAGACGGAAAGCCTCCAGCGGATAGCCGGTAAGGACGATGGCGAACAGGAGGCCCAACACCACTTTGTCGGCGACGATGGTGCGTAGTTGCGCGTCCTTCAGCACGAAACGACGGTAGAAGATGGCGATCAGCCCAGCCAGGAAGACCAAATTCAGAAACTCATTGGCGAAAGCCATCAGCGGATGGTCGAAGTTCATCAGCATAAGCACGATGGGATGCTCGATGTGAAAGATCGGATGAAGAACCTCTATGGCCAGTCCTGTGACGGTCGAAATGACACCCAGCGCGAAGAAGCTGCCGAAAGCGGCGATGTGAGCCAGCCAACGCGACTTACTCCTTTCGAGCAAGGGCAAATGTAGTATTCCATCGCTGATCAAGGCTTTGAGAGCAACGAACAGATAGCGACTGAAAACGACCCCCAGCACGATTCTTATGACTGCTCCCAGTTTCTTGAACCGTGACGCGTCAGGTGCGAGGCCGGGCACCCGCCCCCGCAGCCAGATAGAGAGAATGTACAGCATCTCAAGGCCGAACAGGCTCAACGTTATGAGATGAATAATCCAGAACAAGGTGAGGCGATAATCGTGCTGAGAGAAAAACGGCCAGGAAGTCGGTCTGTCCACCATTCGTCTCCTTGAAAGCGAAATTGCTCTTAGCGCGTGAGGGCTATAGAGAAATGGTCGAGGGGTCAGGTCATCCTTGGTCAAATGGTCGGATGATCAGGTGGTCCTTGGTCGGGTGGTCCGAGACCTGATAGACTACTTGACCACTGACCATCCGATCATCTGACCATCCGACGATCAAGGCATGTCAAAGGTCTGTTCGATGACCCGGACGGCTTCGGAGATGCGCCTGGCATCGAGCACACAAGAGACAGTCGAGATAGAAGTGCTGATGGCCAGTATGTTTATGCCTGCCGATCCCAGAGCGTTGAACATGGCGCCCGCGATGCCCGGACGCTCCCGGAAGTCGGGGCCAAAGATGGAGACTATACCCACTTCCGGCTCGTGGATCACCTCCTTCGCCCCCAACCGAAGCCTGATCTGCTCGAGTGTGGACAGAGCAGTCTCCACGTCATCCCGGGCGACGCAAAACACAACGTGGTCACAGCTATTGAGGTCTATGCACTGAACGATGAATTCGACGTTGATGCCCTCACGACCTAGAGCGGAGAGGATCGCACCAGCTACGCCGGGACGATCCGGGATGCCCATGACCCCTAATTTGGCCAGGTTGGAGTTCCTGATGACGCCGCCAATCTTCACCTTTCTCATTAGGATTTCCCCCTTTCGCTAAGATTTGGATCACCGTATGAATACGTCCAGTATCATGCCCGCAAAGAGAAGGAAGAGATAAGGACTCGAAAGCTTAAACATCTTCCAGGCTCTTTCGGGAGAAGGTCTGAGAACCAGGTAGATGTTTCCTGAGCTTATAAGAAGGCCAGAAACGAGGGCCAGGCCCAGGTATAGAGATCCGAACTGGCCAAAGAAATATAGGAGGATGGAAGAGAGATACATCAACAGAACGGTGGCTAAGATACACCTGAGGGTTTTCTTCAAATCAAAGACAGCGGGGAGCATGGGAACGCTGACCTTCTCGTAATCGTCACTGTAGAAAATGGCCAGGTTCCAGATGTGATTAGGGATCCAGAGGACGACAATGGCCCCGATGAGGAGGGCCGTGAGGTTAATGGTGCCACTAACGGCCGCCCAGCCAAAAAGAGCCGGTAAGCCACCGCTGAAGCCTCCCCAGATGACGTTTAGGGGACTTCGTCTCTTGGTCAACAGGCTGTAGACGATGACATTATCGGCCAGGCCAAAGAGCATGCAGGCGAAGGAGAGGAAGTTGATTCGCCACGATAGGACGAGAGAGACCAGAGCCAGGGCCAGCCCAAAGTAGAGAGCCTTCTCCGGGGGATGGATCCTTTGGGAGGGAATGGGGCGTCTCTTGGTTCTCTCCATCACAAAGTCTATGTCTCTATCAATGTAGCAGGTAATCGCATTGGCTCCTGCGCAGCCGGCGGTGATGGCCACGAGTGCGGCGAGAAGTAAATTCAAAGGGATACCCTGACCCTCAGCAGCGATGACCATGGCGCCAACGGCAGTAAAGACGAGAAGAAACACCGACAGAGGCTTGGTGAGCTCCAAATAGTTCTTGGCCACTCGGAACGCCCTCCTTATCGCCCTCTGTCTGATTTTCCCCCCGAAACCAGCCACGACACTCACTCCCGCAACCCCTCTCCAGGCTAGATTATAACACAAACTGACTGTAAACACAAAAAGACCCTCCCCCGACCTGGGAGAGGGTCAACAACAAGACAGTATCAGTAGATCCAAGACGCACAGCAGAGGCGTCCCCCAGGCCGCCGATTCGCGGACGTGGGAGCCCGCTCTGCTCAGAATTTGGATCTGCTGAGTCCCTTACTTCACCGGCTCCACTTTCACTGCGCATACCTTGTACTCAGGAATCTTCGCTACCGGGTCGAGCGCGGCGTGGGTCAGCGCGTTGGCAGCCGCCTCGGCAAAGTGGAAGGGGATGAAAACCACACCAGGCCGGATGCGCTTCGTGGCTCGCACCCCCAGCTCGATCTCTCCTCGACGACTGGCAACCCGCACCCGCTTCGCGCCGTCCAGCCCAATGCGAGCAGCGTCGTCCGGGTGCATCTCCACGTAAGCCTCCGGCACCTCCTGATGCAGCTTCTCCGACCGCCGTGTCATCGTGCCCGTGTGCCAGTGGAACATCAGCCGGCCTGTGGTCAGGATGAAGGGATACTCCTCGTCCGGCAGCTCCGCCGCTTCCTGGAACTCGAGGGCGTGGAAGTGGCCCAATCCCCGACTGAACTTGCCCTTGTGCAGGTAGGGAGTGCCAGGGTGATCGGCAGTCGGCACGGGCCACTGCAGGAAGCCTAATTTCTCCAGCCGCTCGTAACTCACACCGCCGTAGATGGGAGTCAGAGAGGCGATTTCGTCCATGATCTCCTCAGGCGAGGCGAAGTTGAAACCGCTGGCACCCATCTTCTGCGCCAACAGACAGATAATCTCCCAATCAGCCTTCGCCTCCCCCAGCGGCTCAATCGCTTTCCGCACCCGCTGGATGCGCCGATCGGTGGCGGTGAACGTGCCATCCCTCTCAGCAAAGGACGCGCCAGGCAAGACCACGTGGGCCAGTTGAGCCGTCTCCGACGGGAAGATGTCCTGCACCACCAGGAACTCGATCTGTTCCAGGCAGTGGCGGGCGTGGTTGATGTCGGGGTCAGCCACCAGGGGGTTCTCGCCCATCACGTACATTCCCCGCACGCGACCATCGCCAGCCGCGTCAATCATCTCCGTCACCGTCAAACCCACCTGCAGATCCGACGTGCTGCCCCAGGCTTTCTCGAACTTCGCCTGGATCTCAGGGTTGGTGACTGCCTGATAGCCTGGATAGACGTTAGCCAACGCCCCCAGGTCACAGGCGCCCTGGACGTTGTTCTGGCCACGCAGCGGGTTGACGCCACCACCAGCCACGCCCACGTTGCCGCAGAGCATGGCCAGGTTGGCGCAACTCTTGACGTTGTCGGTGCCAGTGGTATGCTGCGTGATGCCCATGGCGTAGATGATGGCCGAGGGCCTGTTGGTCGCGTACAGGCGCGCCGCCTCTCGTAGACCGTCGGCTGGGATGTCACTGATCTCCTCGACGCGCTCCGGCGTGTACCCCTCCACCATCGCCTTCATCTCCTCGTACCCCTCGGTACGCTCGGCGATGTACTCTTTGTCCTCCAGCCCCTCGCTGATGATGACGTTCATCAACCCATTGAGCACGGCCACGTCGGTGCCGGGGCGAAAGCGCAGGTAGAGATCAGCCAGACGGGCCATCTGGGTCTCACGCGGGTCAATCACCACCAGCCTGGCCCCGCGCCCTTCCCTGGCCTTCATGATGCGACTGGCGATGAGAGGATGCCCTTCGGAGGTGTTCGACCCCACGATGAGAAAACAGTTCGTATCCGTCTCGAACTCGGGCTGCGAATTGGTCATCGCTCCACTCCCAAACGCGGCGACCAGACCGGCCACCGTAGGAGCATGTCAGAGACGGGCGCAGTGATCCACGTTGTTGGTGCCGACCACCGCGCGGGCCAACTTCTGCATCAGGTAGTTCTCTTCGTTGGTGCACTTGGCCGAAGACAGGAAGGCGAGGCTATTGGGGCCGGACTCGGCTTTGATGGTGCTAAACCTCTCCGCGACCAGCGCAAGCGCCTCGTCCCACGTCGCCTCTTCAAAAACGTCTCCTCGCCGGATCAAGGGCGTCTTCAGCCGGTCGGGATGATAAACGAAGGACGTGGCGTTCCAGCCCTTGATGCACAGCCGTCCCTGGCTGACGGGATGCTCCTTGGCGGGGAGAACCCCTACAAGCTCCCCGTCCAGCACCTCCAGGTAAAGCCCGCAGCCACAGCCACAGTAAACGCAGGTGGTGAGGATGTTTTGGTATTGCATTGCGTCTTCTCCTTCAAAGCGATTACATAGCCATCCGCGTCGATGCTTCCAAGATAGTGACACCCACCAGTTGGTCTTCCCTATATCGCAGCAAGACACCACTATTCGTCATCACGCTATCCGTCGCTTTCTGAGGACGCTCAAGACTGACATACAACACATCAGCCTCAGCGTCGTAATCCACCCAGAAACGTTGATTACAACACCCATCCAATGTGCTATCTTGCCACTCAAAATACCACATTGACACATTGAAATAGCACGTTAAAGCTTTCGCCACCGGGCGTACCGGCCGGCCTGAACCAACTCGATCTCTCCTGCCTCTTTCATTTCGCCCAGCACCTGGCGGATGGTCGCCTGGCTCACCGTCGGACAGACGCGTCTCAACTCGCTCACGGTAAACTCATCAGCCAGCCTCCCAATCGCTGCCCGCACGATCTGGCGCTTGCCCCCTGATGCCGCCACGACTTCACCCACCCGCTCCTCAAACTCGCGGTACGCATACACCAGCACGCCCAGACTGTACTGGTGCCAGGGAGTCAAATCGTGTTGTCCGCTCTCCCAGCGGAGGCCCGACAGCCGCAACGCCTCGTAGTAGGTCTCTTTGGTGTTCTCAATGATGCGCTCCAGGCTGATGTAGCGCCCTACCTCGTATCCTGCTGC
>CAZVCJ010000230.1:0-5833 GCA_964625745.1 uncultured Anaerolineae bacterium
ACCCGACAGCGGACGAATACGCCGATCGAGTGTACCATCTGCAGGACGGGCGGATCGTGAGCACGTGATCCGGCCCCGCCGGGATTCCGCAGCAACTGAAGAAGAAACCAAATCGGGCAGCGGAGGGATACAACGCTTCAGCACAGCCGGTCGCCCGGCAGTACTGGCTACCTGCTACGTGGCGGTCCGGCCCTTACCTCTGGACTGAGCCTGTCGAAGTCACGACTGGACTCCCGCCAGCTAGCCGTTGACAGCTTCAGCACACACCATTCAGCGAATCGGCTGGGTATGGGACACCAAAGATGTTATTTCCCTCCGCATCAAAGGTATATGAGTGAACATCTACCTCGTGGCCGGCCTCATCAGACAAGACAAAATTACATTCCCAGGAGTCATCCCTCGATATTTCCGTGTAACCTCGTGACTCAAGGAGCTCTCGAAGTCTTGGCACATCCTTGTGCCGCACGGCAATGTCCAGGTCTGCATGGGGGCGATTCTGCTCACCGAGAAGAGCATCTACTCCCCACCCACCATCAACATGCACTCTGATGTCGTTATCAGTGAGCAACTGAACTATCTCGACCACGTCGGCAGCAGTCATTCCAGCATCCATCTCGGAACGGATCATCCTTTTCTCTTCAATTTTGTTCACGAATTCTGTGTCTCCAAAAACCGGGTATGTCAGTCATTATCCGACTGTCCATTGTTGGACATAGCCACCTTGTACGTCTGGTATCCTTTCGTGTAATTGGAAATGGGAGGCGGTTAGAAAAGCCCCCGCACGATCAGCAACAGCCCCAGGATAGCCAGCGGCACGCCGACGACTGCGCCCACCACCGTCAGACTGAGCACGATGCCAACGATCAGCAAGGCCAGACCCAAGACAACGCCTACCACTCGCCCTGTGAATTCCAGAATCAAGCCCAGCAGCCGCCACAGGGCATAGAAGGGCCATAGATACCATGCCACTTTCCCTCGATCTGTGCCTTTTGTCATTTCTCTTCTCCCTTCTTTCTATCCTTGTGTTATTGTACCACAGAACGTGCATTCTTGCTTGACACCTGTCGGACAGGAATCCGACACTTGCTCGTTTGGTCGCGCAATCCTTGACCTCGCGATAAGGTGACTCTTCCAGGTAAACAACAGAAGAAGATGCCAGAAATAGTCTGGCGGCTTCTCTGTTGGCTGACAGTGAGGCAAGGGCGTGTTGCCATGTTGCACAATCAGCCTGAGCTTTATGTCGTTGCAGTTGGTTGGCTGCCAATGTTGCCGCCTCGACCGAAATCTGCTATAATACCAATTGCCGCATGAAGCACCATGAAAAAGCGAGTGCCTGCCGGTTGAGTAGGGCGAAGGCCGTATCGAAACCAAGGGCACGAAGCATGCAGAAGCGCTTGGTTTCGATACGCTGCTCGCAGCTACTCAACCGGCGCTTGATCTCTCATTCGCGGCATTTGAATGGGCAATTGGTATAATAATGCCGTAACAAGCCAAGGAGTGTTACTATGAAAAAGCAGCATTTTATCCTGGCTCTAGTATCGGCCATGGGGCTGGTTTGCCTCATGACAGCCACCACCGCATCGGCTGCTGGACCTGGCAGAAGGGTTCAGATCCCTCGCATTGACAAAACAGAGGGCTGGAGCACCTGGATCCAGGTGCAGAACGTGGGGGGCGAGAGGACGGGGGCGGTAGCGTTCTTCTGGGGAGCCTATTCGGGGCTATGTCCCTCCAATGATCCTGGGCCTATTGGGCACGCGTGCATGAGCATCCCTGAGAACGGTGTCTGGACCCTGCGCAGCCAGATTCCGGCTGATGCCTACTCGGCCATCATTTACTCCGTTGACGACAGTGACTTCCAAGACGCCTGTGACGATGCTGATCTCACTACCACGGCGGACTGGAATGACTGGGAGGACGACTACGAAGGCAGCGGCCAGCCTCTGGCGGTGACGGTCAACCGAGTTGGCCCCAACGACTTTGGCACCACTGTCTCCAGCATCTACGTGGGGATAGACGAGACGATGGAGGGGAAGGGGCCTCCCTACGGCTACTTCGCGCCCTCTCTCATGAAAGGCTATCGTGACCTGGATACCGAGATGACCATTCAGAACTCCGGCCGGTACTGTGTCTCCGTCTGGATCTACTATCGGGAACAGGAAAGTTGCGAGTTGAGCTACGCCCAGCATATCCAGCAACTGACGCCGGGCGAGGCTGTGCGGGTGAGGGTGCCCCACCTGCCGGAACTGGGCGGCGATGGCGCCTGGCTGGGTTCGGCCTATATCACCGCCAGCCAGCCCCTGGGCATCGTGGTGGATCAGACAAGCTTTTCTACACCCACTCCCACGAGAACACCCACGCCTACGGCTACACCCACGCTCTCCCTGCCAATGTCAACCCCCACAAACATGCCCACTGGAACGTCAACGAATACACCTACGGCTACAGCCAGTCCCACATCAACGGCAACGCCGACTGGCATGTTAACGCCACGGGCCTCTATAATCTACCTGCCCGTTATCCTGAAAGCCTGGCCCTTCACTTCGACTGAGCTCAGTGCAAGCGGCGGGGCCCTTCGACAAGCCTGTCCTGAGCATAGTCGAAGGGCTCAGGACACCGCTCAGGACGGGCCTGCAGTTGCTCGCACCCAGACGCCAACGAGCACTTCTACCCCTACAGCAACGTCGCCCACCCTCGCTTCCCTCCTTTCGACAGACCAGGGCACGTTGTTGACCTACTGGGCTCGTCCCTATAAGGATTCCGAAGACACGGTCTTCTATGCCGACCTCATCTACCGAGAGTGGAGTGGCTGGGACGTGAGCATCCAGGTGCAGAACCTGACCCAACACTCCCAGTCCAGCTTCGTCACCGTGGAATTCATGGACAACAGCGGCGACCACCTCCTTTCCCTCAGCGATTGGATCTGTGCCAATGGCTCTGCTGACTTCTACCTGCCGGCGATCATTGACCTGGGGATGAACTATGTGGGAGCAGCCGTGATCCGTTCCCACAGTCAGCCTATCTTCGCCGTGGTCAACCTGAAACATCCTGCCACGGGGCAGGGGGGGAGCTACAACGCCCATGCGGAGCACGAGAAGGAAGGGGTGACGGACATCGCACTCCCCTCCTTGGCCAAAGGGTACCAGGGTGTGACCTCCCAGATCGCCGTCCGCAATAACTCTGATAACGACGGGGTAATGCTCACGGTAGAGATCACCGACGAAACCGGGAATGTAGTTACCAGGGTTCCCGGCTTCTGGCTCCCGCCCCGTCACCTGAAGGTCATTGATCTGGCCAATATGGGTAGCTTGTTTCCCGGCTTCGTCGGCGCAGGCAGGGTGAAGGTAGTGGGCGATGATGGCCTGACCGGGGTCATGCCCTCAGCCGTGGTGGTGCAGCAGGGCGCCGGCCCCGGAGACGTCACGGCGATCTACGAGGGCATCCCGGTGATCGAATAGCGGTCTTTGTTCCAGCACAGATGAGCGAAATAAGGGCTTGGTTCACGAACCGAGGGCTGGACAAGTAGAAGAAGCCGCCAGAATCAGTCTGGCGGCTTCTATGTTGGCTGGCAGTGAGGCAAGAGCGTGTTGCTATGCAAACCTTACCAGGCAGGGATGCCCTGATACACCCAGGTGACGTCCCCAGGACCAGCGCCAGTGTTCACTACCACCACAGAAGGCATGGTTGGTGTCTGGTTCACCTGCCCATCGCCGTCCGTGTCGCACAATTGTCGCACGTCGGTGACCTCTGCTATCCCCGCGCCAGCGAAGCCAGACACAATGCCGTGTCCTGAGCCTGCCGAAGGGCTGCCCAGGCTGGCCAAATCCATGAGCTTGACGTGCCCAGCGCGCAGCCAGGAGTGGTCCACCAGGCTAACGACGGCGCCTGTCCCGTCTCTTACCTCCAGCTTGAGCTTTATGTCGTTGCAGTTGGAACTGTTGCGGACGGCGATCAGAGAGGTCACGCCCTGGTAGTCCCTGGCCAAAAAGGGAAGCACGGTAGCGCTGGCCCCCATCTTCTCGCTTTCCGCATGGGCATTGTAGCTGCCCCCTTGGGTGTCCACTACGGCTCTCTTGAGATCAACCACCGCGAAGATGGGCTGGCCATCGGTCTCTTCACCGCTGGGATAGCCCACTTGGCTGTGTGACTGGATCACTGCTGCCCCAGCGTATTCGCCCCCCAGGCCAGCGATGGCTGGCAGGTAGAAGGTGGCCCCTCCAGCAGGACATACCCAATCACCCAGGAAAAGGATAGAATCGCCGCTGTGGTCGAAGAACTCGACAGTCACAAAGGCGGGCAGGGATTCCTGAGTCAGGTTCTGCGCTTGAATGCTGGCCTCCCAGCCGCTCAACTTGCGGAAGACCAGGTCGGCGTAAAAGAGCGTGTCCGTGGTGGGCTTGTAGGGCCGGGCTTTGTAGGTCAGCAGCACGCCCCGATCCTCCGACGGCAGGAAGCTGGTCTGATCCACGATGATGCCCAGAGGCTCGTTGGCCGTGACGTAGATCGAACCCAGCCACCCGACGCCCAGTGCCTCCGGCGCCCTCTTCCGCACGGATTCCCCAGGCGCCAACTGCTCGACGTGCTCCGCATAGCTGAAGTTGCAGCTTCCCCCTTGCTTTTGATAGTGGAGCCACACCGAGGTGCACCTCTGGCCGGAGTTCTGGATGATCATCTGCGTATCCAGGTCGTAATACCGCCTCATAGCGTAGGGCGCAAAGTATTGATAGGGAGGCCCGCTTCCCTCCATGCCCTCCGAGATGCCAGTGTACGCGCTCGCGACCATCGTATCATAGTCGTTAGGCCCCTGGCGCTGGGCTATCACCGCCACTGGCTCGCCAGTGGCCTGATAATCATCCTCCCATTCCTTCCAATCGTCTGTAAGCGAAGCGGCGTCGTCCACAGCATCAGCAGCGTCCTCACAGGCATCGCCAAAGAGGGCCTCGCTCACCGAGTAGACTATGGCTGACCTCGCCGGGTTGGGAATCTGAGCCTTCATGGTCCAGACCGCGTTCTCAGGGATTCTCATGCAAGCAACCCCTATCGGCCCCGGGTCGTTGTCCGGGCATTGGCCTGAGTACTCCCCCCAGAAGAATGCGATCGCTCCGGTGTCTTCATCACCGGCGTTCTGCACCTGGATCAGGGTCTCCCAGCCGCCCTCGTTATCAACAGCGGGCAACTGGATGCGCGCGCCGACTTGGGTGGGTATGAAAGTGATCTGGACGCTGGTCTGGCCGGAGACCCTGGAGGATTTGGCCGTCACCGTGGCTTTTCCTGGTACAGTGCCGCATCTCAGAGTCACTGTGGCTATCCCATCAACGGTCTCGGCGGTGGCGTCGCTCAGAGGTCCCCCCTGAGGTCCCCGAAGGGTGCCCAGGTCGGTGGCAAAAGCGACCGGCGTCCCGTCGGCCACGGGCTTGTCGTTGATGTCCTTGACCACAGCGCTGATGGTAGAGACGGAGGTGCCGTCCGCAGGGATGCTGGCGGGCTCAGCCGTTACGGTCACGAAGTGGGGCCGGCCTGGATTCACCCCGCCTTTGGTTGAGAGCGCCAGATACCAATCGTTCTTGCCGCCCATATCTCTGGAGCTCGCATCTCTACCCAAGGACTTACCTGTGGCCCCATTGCTCCAATCAGCGCACTCAGGCTCGTTTACTATCGCTCCTCCATCCATAGTGCCTTCCCAGTGGCCAGCTCCGACTATGTTGTTAAAGGCCGTCTGCTGAGCCTTCGCCCACGACCCGTCGTTGTTGGCAAAGGCCAGGGCGTCAATCATAGTGCTGGCCCCATCCTCCAGGATGATCACATTGTCCGTGCCCGTGAGGCCGCTATCGGCGGT
>CAZVCJ010000231.1:0-5826 GCA_964625745.1 uncultured Anaerolineae bacterium
TGAGGTCCTGCAGCCCCTCCACCAGAACAGGGAAGGCATCACGGACGTCCGGGGTGTTGAGGGCATAGGCGATGCGGCTAACCGTCTCCTGCTCCAGGCCGCGCCGCCGGGCCTCCTCGTACAGCCGGGCGTTGCGGATGGCGATGGCCGCCTGGGTGGCGAACAGGCTCAGCAGTTCAGCGTCGGCTGGGGAGAAAGTGCGCGGAGAGTCAGCCAGGACTTCCAGGACACCCAAAAACTCGCCGCCCCAGCGGACCGGCACGCCCACAACGGCCGCGAGGGGGTAGCTCTTCCAGGCAGCCGCCTGCCCCTTCCAGTGCTGATAGTCGTCCACGATGAGCGGTTCGCCAGTCTCCAGGACCTTGCCAGAAAGACCCTCACCCCGCCGGGTGACGGCTTTGCTGGGTACCGGATCGATACCCATGGACGCAGTCCACTCCATCACGTCCCGATCCGGCTGGTAGAGATCGAACCCGCCCGCGGTCCCCTCCAGCAGTTCAATAGCCCGCGAGACGATAGAGCGGAGGAGAACGTCCAGGTCCAACTCGGAGGTGATCTCCAGACCCACCTGTCGCAGCGACTCCAACTGGGCGGTGCGCTGCCGGATCTCCCCCTCTGCTCGCTGGCGCTCCTCTGCCAGGCGAACTCTCTCTAACCCCCGCTCGATCTTCAGCTTCAACTCATCGCTAGAACAGGGCTTCACCAGGTAGTCATACGCCCCCTCGCGCAAGGCCTCTATCGCCGACTCCAGAGCAGCATATCCAGTGAGCATCAACACCACCGCCTGGGGCGCGACCTCCCTGGCCAGCCTCAACACTTCGAGCCCGTCTACCCCCGGCATCTTCAAATCGGTCAAGACCAGGTCAATAGGGCCTTGTTTCAACAGTTCAAGGGCCTCCGAGCCGCTGGCGGCCGTTACCACCTGATAGCGCTCGCCCTGCAACATTTTGGCTATGCTACGAAGAGCGAATGGGTCATCATCTACCACCAGGACTCTGTTTTGTCTTTCCATGTTGTCCTACTTTTTCCTTTGGTACGCTGGCAAGCTGATAGTGAAAGTCGTCCCCTCACCCAACTGACTTTCCACTTCGATGCGGCCGCTGTGTCCATCGATGATGTTGTGGGAGATCCACAGCCCCAGGCCCAATCCTTGGCCCCCTCTCCCACCATAGAAAGGCTTGAACAGCCTGCTCATCTCTTCCTCACTGATTCCCTGTCCTGTGTCCGACACCTGAAGCTGCACCACGTCGTCGCTCAGGGCCCTCACCATCAACTCCCCACCCTCAGGCATGGCCTCCTGGGCGTTCAGAACCAGGTTCACCAGCACCTGCTCCAACTGTCCCGCCGATCCGAGCACCAGCAACTCCTGCTCTGCCACCTCTGTTTTCACTTCTATTTGTCCCAGGGAGAGTTGGTGGCCCAACAGGGCCAGCACCCGCTCCACCACCCCGTTGATGTCGGTGGGCTCCATCTCCTCCCCTGCGGGGCGATAGAAGGCCCGTAGCCTGAGGACGATCGCCTTGATTCGCTCGAAGCCCAGCTTGACCATGTCCAGGTCCTCGCGCAGGGGATCATCCTGGGCCACCTGCTGTGAGATCATGGACAAGTAGTTGCTGATCCCTTGCAGGGGGTTGTTGATCTCGTGGGCCACGCTGGCTGCCAGACGGCCCGTGGCCGCCAGCTTCTCCGACTGAATGAGCTTTGCCTGGGCATCTCGGAGCTCTTTGGTGCGTTCTTCCACCATCTCCTCCAGCCGCTCCGAGTAGTCCTTCAGCGCCTCCTCTGCCCGCTTGCGCTCGGCCAACTCTCGCTGGGCCGCATCATAGAGCCGCGCGTTCTCGATGGCGACGGCGGCCTGGTTGGCCAGCGTGATCAGGGTGAGTTGATCGTCCTGCGAGTAAGCCACCTCCGAGAGTTTGGGACCCGCAGCGAGGATTCCCACCAGGTCGCCCTTGGCCTCCAGCGGGATGAGGAGTTCCGCCCCCATTCTCTCCAGATCCTCCTTCTCCTCACCCCAGAGGGCCTTGAACTGCGGCATCATCTCCATGTCGTGCCTGGTCAGGGCGTTTTCGTGGCTGGACAGCCAATCCACGATGGGATGGTCTTTTCTCAGCCTCAAATCGGCGTTCTGCTCCGGTCCCCTTTGGGCCGTCAGGCGGAACTCTCCGCTCTCCTCCCGCTTAAGGAAAAAAGCTGCCCTCTCGATATGGATGGTTGCGGTGACCTCGTCCAGGATCATGTTCGTCAGCCTGTCGAGGTCGAGGACGGAGGCCGCTGTGTGGCTGAGCCTTTGGAGCATCAGGCTGGAGTCGTATTTCTCGCGGAAGAAGAGCCTGTCAATCCACAGTTGGGCCCTGTCCCGCAGGGGTAGAGCAACCACAGCAGTCATGATAGCTACAAGGAGGGAGACGAGGAGGATCTGAGGTTCTGCGAAGGCATGAAACAGCCCTATGACGAGGGAAATGATGAGGAAGTAGCCAGCGCCGATGAGGGCGGTGGGGACGGAGTAGAGCAAGCCCCTGCGGACGACGACGGTGATGTCCAGGAGTTGGTAGCGATAGATGGCGTAGGCGATGAGGAGAGCGTTAATAATGTTTGCGGCAATGTCAACCGGATAGGGCTTTAAAGGCGGGATAAAATTAGCGAGGGTGCCCAGTATTACCATGCTTATCCCCAGTAAGAGGTACTTTAAGCGGTTGCGCTCAAGATCGGATTCCGCGCTCTTGTGCCTGCGAGAAAGGTTAAATATTCCTTGCCCTAGAAAAAAGTATCCACATAACGCAAGCGCAAATACCAAAATGCCAAAGGTCGGAACATACAGGCCAGTGCTTTCATCCCGATAGACATTCTCGATAATATACCTGCTACCCCCCACACCTAACATCAGTGTTATGGCACATGCCACATAGCCTATATATACGAGCTCGCGTTGGCCCTTTATTCGCAGAAAAGCTCGTACGAAAAAGAAGTAAACGATAAGATGCACACTTCCTCCAGCGGCCATAAGCTTGTACCAGAACAGAGCTATATTGGCATTGGGACTGATGCTAACCATCAGAGCAGCAATCTGCCAAAAGGTCATAGCTATAACATACATTATGAACAATTGATTTACCCTGGCTCTTGCACCACGCTGAAGGGCAATAACCACCAAGACAAGGTAGCAAACGAGAGCTACAAGTGAAAATATGGCAGGAAGATTCATGCTTTCTTACTCCTGATAGTCTCCTTCTCGATTGTTGTTAGAAGTATGCTGGGCAATTTTCTACCACGGAGACACAGAGCGCACAGAGATAAGTCACAAAAGTCTTTCCACAAACCCTGTGCCTCCGTGGTCTAAAAGCTATACCTTACGGGGAGACTACCCCTGTGCCAATAGTCTATTAATGACCTCATCTGATGGTTGCATATGAGGTGGCTTCAAATGGGCTAACTCGGCCCCAGCCGACTCCATATCCTCTGTGTAACGTTGAAATGCACTTGGCCGAAGAAGAGTCACCCGAAGAGGTGTTAATCCTAGCATTTCCTCCATTTCTCTATAGGAAGGATCAGCGTCTTTTAAACTTTGATGCAGGGCGTTTTTAACCTCTTCTGGTTTCCAACGATCCTCGTCCAGCAACTCGATATATAGGTGTAATATAGGCTGTTGCTCTCTAACCTCTTTTCTCGCTGTCCATTCTTTGCAACCTATCCCTGAGTTTTCTATCGCCTGCCAAATGATCGCCTCGGTCAGCCGACTAAAGCCAGCCAAGTCGATGATGTCGTCGGCTCTTGCCCAAAATACTACTTGGGGAATGTCTATATCAAGATTGTCGTTACGCAAAGCGGTTATTTTGATCATATCTCCGATTCTATATCTAACATAAACACCTCCTTTGAAGTTAGTGGCAACTAACTCGTACTTTTCACCCACTTTAACTTCGTTTAGGAGAACGGTGCGCGGTTGATAGCTGGGATTTCGCTTGAATTTAAAATGTTCCTCTTCTGGGATGAACTCCAAGAAGCCAGTACTGGGAACAAGAGTCATTCCCTCGTAGTCCCAGGTCTGCGCGGCAATAAAATTGATTTCCGTCCCTCCATACATCTCTATAGGCTCTTTCCCCCAATAATACTTTATCTTGTCTCTGTAAATCGCCGTATCTGTGCCCCCGCTGATGATCCCTTTCACATTCCATAAATCAGCGGGAATCATGGGCCTCTTGGCTAATTTGCTTTTGAGAAGTCCTCTCATTAACCTAAAGAGCGATCTGGGATGGAGTAAAATGGAAGAGACTTCCATCTTGCCTGATGCTTGAGCAAATTGGTCGCCCATCCTCACTAAAACGCTGCTTATCCCAAAGAAGACATCTAACCCCTCCCTGAACGATAATTCAAATCCCTTCGCTATTCTCTCTTGAAAGGACATCTGCTCTGCCTCCTCTACCGAGGGCAGAAACTTGAAAGGAAATTCCCACAGCAGGCCATAGGGTAACATCCCTGAGATATAAGGCGGTGGGGCCATGCCATAAAGGAATCTATCGTTTTCTTCGAGAGCAAAGTCGCCTTTCCCATGGCAGGTGGCAAAGATCACACTAGCAAACGCGAGATCTGTCCCTGCTTGGAGCATTCTCTTTGGATAGGGCGCCCACTTAAATAGGCCGACTCCAGATCTGCCTGAGGTACGGATCCAAAAATCAGGCTCTTCCGGCAAAACATCTTCTCGCTTTTCGTCCAAGTATGGGAGATAGTCCTCGTAGGTAGTTAGAGGAACACTCTCACGAAACTCCTCCACGCTGGTCGGTACCTTGTTCCCCAGGAGCTTGCGGCCCAGCTCACACTTGCTGAGGAGATCGATCTGCTCCATCAGCAGGCGCTTCTGGATCTCCATAAACTCCTCCAGGCTGAGATCGAGGAAGCCACAGTATTTCCTCCAAATCTCATCCCTTCGCCCCTGCTTCAGTAATTCTGCTGCCGTTGCCATTTTACTTGCCTCCTTGAATTTTTGTTTGTCTTGGCAATCCAAGACCGTTTGAGTTTAATAATAAGCTTCAGATTCTCCCCGCCACTGCCCTTATGGTCAGGGCACAAGGATACCAGCGACGACGAGCTGGAGATTCGGTTATCTCGATCTGCGTAAAACTGAATTCCGAGAGGGTGGTGCGCCATTCATCCGTCGTACGAACATTCGGGAAGGCTTCCACCTCTGCCTGGGCCCGAGCACCCCGGCGGGTCAGTCCATAACGGGCCAGGAGAATTTTCAACAAGGCAATCCCCCAGAACGACCGCCAGAAAGGAGACGCACCCACATCGGCCATGATGAGACTGCCCCCTGTCTTCAGCACTCGGCTCGTTTCAGACAACATTTGAGGCACATCCATGTGATGCATACCCAAGCCGCAGATGACGACATCGAAGACGCCTTCGACAAAAGGCATCGCCATAGCCGAAGCACAAACCAGGTTGATGCGTGAGGACGAACCGGTTGCCTCCACGTTCTTCCGCCCATGCTGGAGCATGGCCGGCGTGATGTCCAGCCCCACGACCCGGCCTCTGACCCCTACTTTGTCCACCAGCTTCAGGGGAATGAGCGCCGTCCCGGTGGCTACATCGAGGACGACGTCCCCCTCGTTGGCGGACGCTACCTCAATTAACCGCTCAACAAACTCCTCGTAACCGAGCCCCCAAAATTGGCAGAGCTCTCGATCCACCGTCTCCGCGTAGCGGGGCGCCATCTCGGTGAAAGCTTCGATGACTACATCGTTACCAGCCATTGTTCTCTCCTCTCCTACTCTAACTTGAACCTCTTTTCGGTAAAGAGCTTCAAGCAAACGTCTACCACCTCAGTAT
>CAZVCJ010000232.1:0-5800 GCA_964625745.1 uncultured Anaerolineae bacterium
GTCTTGGTCTCTTTGTGGCTTTGCCCCTTGAGGGCTCAAGCCCGAAGGGTAAAGTAATGAGCATCTACCTGAACAGTTACTCAGTCGAAGATCTCCTCTGCCAGGAATTGAAAACCGGCCAGCACCTGCGAACTCACCACCTCGTCCTCGCTGTACCGCCCCAGCACCTGGTAGCCCTCTGGCGAGAGGGTCAACACCTCCACGGTCCGCTCCTCAGGGTCAACCAGCCAATACTCCTGCACCCCGTAGCGGCAATAAAGTTGTGACTTGATCCCCCGGTCCCGCTCCTCGGTGGAAGGCGAGAGGATCTCGACCACCAGATCGGGCGCACCTGAGATGTTTTGCTCACCGATGATGCCCCGACGCTGGTGGCTGATGAACAGGATGTCGGGCTGCACAAAGGTTGCCTCGGTGAAGACCACATCGAGAGGAGCACCAAAGACTTCACCAAGCTGATATTCGTCCACGAATTGTGCCAGGAGGAGCATCAACGTCCGCGAAATGCGCTGGTGTTTGACAGAAGGGCTGGGTACCATGTATAACTCCCCCTCGAAAAGTTCGTACCGCCGGCCATCATCGGGCCAGGCCATATAATCACGATAAGTCAGCTTGACGGGAATGACCCTCAGTGCCCCAGCAATGTCCGCCCACCTCGCCGTCAGGCGATACGTGCCATCCACTTTTTCGACGATTTCTTCGCTTTCCAGCCTGTCGAGGCAAAGTCGCATCGCTCCCTCATCGAGTTTGCTGGGGACCTCAGCATCACGCAGCAGTTGTTCAGCTCGCTGCCTAAGTTCAGGTAAGTTGAGTTTCTGATCGCGACTTTTGACCAGACTACCCACAAGGGCTGAGATAATGGGGTTTTCTAGAACATCGCCCGCCAACTTACGATCTCTGGCGTTTCCAGGTAGCCAAGACATAACTTACCCTCCTCTCAGTCGAAGATCTCCTCTGCCAAGAATTGAAAACCGACCAATACCCGCGAACTCACCACCTCGTCCCCGCTATACTGCCCCAGCACCTGGTAGCCCTCTGGCGAGAGGGCCAGCACCTCCACTGTCCGCTCCTCAGGGTCAACCAGCCAATACTCCCGCACCCCATACCGACGGTAGAGCTGAAGCTTGATCCCCCGGTCCCGCTCCTCGGTAGAAGGTGAGAGGCTCTCGACCACCAGGATTCTGAAGCCTACCACATCCGCGTGATACCATACGCATCAAATTCTGGATCACGACCTACAATCGGCATCTGCTCTACCAGTGCCTGTGCAATCAGCAGCCGATCAAAAGGATCACGGTGGTGAAATGGCAAGATTGCCACTTGCGCCGTATGGCTAATGGTGATGCCCAACATTCCGATACGATTCAAACTGAGTTGCTGGGGAATGAATGTTTCAAAGGGCTGAGATAACAGCCTCATGGCATATACTCGTTAAAATCTGGTAGCGGTGCGTCGAAATTCTCAGCCATTACAATTAGCCCCTTCGCACTCCCGAACTGGCGGCGCACTAGAGGAACCGCAGGCACAAGTTGCACCGCTTCTTGGAGGTCTTTGATGATAAACACTTTTTCGCCCTTGAGCACAGCATTTATCAAATCGAGTAGACGAGGTTTTGCTTCTTCAAGACTGACTCGTAACATTTCTGTTCGCCTTTCTGGCGTTCACCGCACTGTATCTGTGACGCTGGCTAACGACTGAATATACGGTTGGTTTTTGTCTCCCTCAGGCCGGCATCCCCACCATCTGGGGGACCTCCTCAACCTGCTCCTGGGCCCGCAAGACGATCTCGCCGTCCTCCACGTCGGCCACAACCACGTCACCGGTCTGGAACTCACCCGCTAACAACTTTTCAGACAGGGGATCTTCGACCAGACGCTGGATGACCCGCCGCAGGTGACGGGCCCCAAACTCGGTGCTGTAGCCCTCCTGGGCCAGAAAGTCCTGGGCCTCGTCGCTGGCCTTTAGTTCTATCTGGTGCTCGTCCAGTCGCTCCCTGATCTTGTCCAGCTCCAGGGTAACGATTTGCTCGATCTCCTCCCTGGTCAAGGCCTTAAAAACTATTATCCCCTCCACCCGGTTGAGGAATTCGGGCCGGAAGGTCCTCTTGAGCTGAGCCAGGAGCTTCTCACGCATCTCCTGGTAGGCTTGCTCTTCGCCATTGGCCTCGTTACGAGGCACGGCGAAGCCCAGGCTTGTCTCCCGCTTGATGAGCTGGGCGCCTATGTTGGAGGTCATGATGATGATGGTATTGCAGAAGTCAACCTCTCGCCCCCTGGCGTCGGAGAGTCGCCCCTCCTCCATGAGCTGAAGCAGCATGTTGAAGACCTCAGGGTGGGCCTTCTCCACTTCGTCGAAGCAGATAACAGAGTAAGGATTACGGCGGATGGCTTCGGTCAGTTGCCCGGCATCGTAGTAGCCGACGTAGCCCGGCGGCGCCCCCACCAGCCTGGATACGTTGTGGCGCTCCATGAACTCGGACATGTCCAACTGCACCAGGGCCTCCTCGCTGCCGAACATGAACTCGGCCAGGGCCTTGGCCAGCTCCGTCTTACCCACGCCCGTGGGCCCCAGGAAGATGAATGAGCCGATGGGCCGCTTCGGGTCTTTCAAACCCGCTCGTGCCCGGCGAACGGCTTTGGCTATGGTGGTGATAGCTTCGTCCTGGCCCACGATCCTTTGGTGCAGAGCCTCCTCCATTTGTAACAGCCGTTCCGTCTCCTCACCGGCAATGCGGGTGAGTGGGATGCCCGTCCACATGGAGATCACCTCAGTCACATCGTCAGCCATGACTGTCGGGCCCTCCTCTGAGGAATCCCAGCCCAGGCGAAGCTGGTTTAACTTCCCCTGAAGCTCTACCTCCAGGTAACGTAGATCTGCTGCATCTTCGTATTGTCCGTCCTCAATGGCTCTGTCTTTTTGCTGCTGCACTGTCTTTAGAGTGGTGTAAGTTTCCTTCAGGCCTGTAGCCTGGGGGACCTTATACATGCGCACTCGGGAGGCGGTCTCGTCAATGAGGTCTATGGCCTTGTCCGGCAGATACCTGTCGGATACATAGCGGGCGGCCAGGTGTGCGGCCGTATAGATGGCCTCGTCGGATATTCTCAGCTTGTGGTGAGCCTCGTAACGTTCCCTCAAGCCTTGCAGGATGCCGACGGTCTCTTCGACGGTGGGCTCGCCGACCAGGATGGGCTGGAAACGCCGTTCCAAAGCGGGGTCTCGCTCGATGTACCTGCGATACTCATCGGCCGTGGTAGCCCCGATACACTGGAGCTCTCCCCGCGCCAGAGCTGGCTTGAGGATGTTGGCGGCGTCCACAGAGCTACCGCCAGACCCCGCTCCAACCAACATGTGTACTTCATCTATGAAGAGGATGCTGCTTGAGTTTTTGACTTCATCAATGACCCGTTTAAGTCGCTCTTCGAACTGGCCACGGAATATGGTGCCAGCTACCAGCGAGCCGACATCCAACTGTATCAGCCGCTTGTCGAGCAGGGGCACCGGTAAATCGCCAGTCACGATACGCTGGGCCAGCCCCTCCACGATGGCCGTCTTGCCTACCCCCGGCTCGCCGATGAGAGCCGGATTGTTTTTTGTCCGCCGGCCGAGGATTTGAATGACTCGCTCTATCTCCGTTTGCCGACCGACGACGGGGTCCAGTTTGCCCTCCTCGGCCAGGGCCGTGAGATCGGTGGCAAGTTGATCGATGAGGGGGGTCTTTCTCTCATCCTGCTGTCCGGCACGCCCGGCATAGACGGGGTTCTTCATCATGCCCCGCGTGGTCTCAGTGCGCACCTTTTCTAAACTGACTCCCATGCTCTTCAGCACATCAACAGCCACGCCATCCCCCTGGCGCACTAATCCCAGGAGAAGATGTTCGGTGCCAATGTAATGGTGCCCCAGTCGCCGCGCCTCATCAAAAGCCAGCTCTATCACTCGTTTGGTACGGGGAGTCAGGTAAGCCTTGCCAAATGAGGCCTGCTTGCTGGGCTCACTGATTCTCTCAATTGTCTGCTGTACGCTCTTTGGCTTGACCCCCAAGCTCTTCAAGACCTTGCTAGCCATGCCATTCTTCTCACCTATCAGGCCCAACAACAAGTGTTCAGTGCCGATGTAGCCGTGATGAAGACGCTGGGCTTCCTCTTGAGCCAGGGTCAGGACATGGCGGGCTTTCTTGGTGAATCTATCGAGTTTGTCAGTCATCCTATATACCCTCTCGTCCGCTTGTTTGGCTTACCAATGAGCCAGTGCCCATCAACAACTAAAAACGAAGTATAATCGCCTAAGAACTGCTATCATCTGCCGAAAGGGACTCGGTAGGCTGGAGAGCTTCAGCTACCGGAATGGCCTCTGGGACTTCTTCAGCCCCTTCGTTCTCCACCTGGGTTCGTTCCTTTTCTTCTTCTTCCTTTCCTCCACTTTCTTCTTCGACCTCGCGCTCCTCTTCTTCAAGCATAACGGCGCGTTCAACTTGCCAGTCCAGGTCAGCGTACTCGGCTTTGGCGACGCTTTTCAGGCTGAGGCCCATGCGACGGCGATTTGGGTCGAGGCGGACGATTCTCAGAGTGAGGGTTTCTCCTTCTTTGACCACCTCTTTAGGATGAGCGATGCGATCATCCGATAGTTCTGAAACGTGTACCAGCCCTTCAATCGCATCTCCCTTTAGCCGAGCAAAGGCCCCGAAGTCAGTCAGCTTAGTGATGGTGCCTTCCACCAACTGACCCTCGGAGTATTTCTCCTCGGCCTGGCTCCAGGGGTCGGGCTGCAAGCGCTTGAGGCTGAGGCCAATGCGACGCCTCTCGCGATTGACGTTCATGACGTAGACTTCCACCTCGTCGCCCATCTGGAGCACTTCCCTGGAATGAGACACCCGCCCCCACGAAAGCTCCGACAGGTGAATCAGGCCATCGGCCCCTCCCAGATCAACAAACGCACCGAAGTCGCACAGGCTGCTAACCCGTCCACGGCAGATGTCGCCCTCTTTGAGTGAGTCCAACAACTGCTCCTTTTGCTCCTTGCGCCATATTCGATTGGCGGCTCGCTCGGAGAGGATCAGGCGGTTGCGCTGACGATCCAATTCGATAATCTTAAGCCTTAATTGCTGGCCAACCATTTTCGCTCGGCGCTCCTCGTGAGTCAGGGTCTTGTCCTCGTCCTGCCGCGAGGGACGAACCAACTGCGAGGATGGCACAAAGCCTCGCACCTGACCCAGTTGCACGATCAATCCCCCCTTGTTGTAGCCAGTCACCGTCGCCTCGAAGATCTCTCCAGTCTCTAAGAGTTTCTCAAGAGATCGCCACTCCTTCTCCAGATCGGCCTGGCGCAGGGATAGGACGATCCGACCGCTCTTGTCCTCAGGGTTCACTACATAGGTCAGTACCTCGTCCCCGACCTGTATCTCCTCGAGGGCTGCTGGCCCCATGCTCTCCAATTCGCGGCTGGAGATAGCCCCTTCATATTTCCAGCCTACGTCAACCAGAACTTCTCCAGGGCTGACTCGCACCACCTTGCCCTCCAGAATGTCGCCTCGCTTCAAGGTCTTGAAATCATAGGCTCCCTCTGGAAGATGCTCCCCAGCGTCAGCGCTCTGGTCTTCGGCTACCTCTGGGACAGTTTCTTCTTCTACCACCGGGATGGTCTCTTCTTCCATGCGATCTCCTCTGACTTATGACTTAAGTTACCTATTATTATACCAACTTTCGCGCCAAAAAGCAAGCAAAACAGGTGGTACAGTTTAGGCGCCACATAATCTACCCTGATTGCTAATTCAGAACCGCATTGGTGCAGAACAAGGCAACGAGCGATG
>CAZVCJ010000233.1:0-5748 GCA_964625745.1 uncultured Anaerolineae bacterium
CCTACGCTTTGACCAACGCCACCTTGCCCTACGCTCTTCGGCTGGCCAACCTGGGCTTCGCCGAGGCTGTGAAGGGCGACGCGGCTCTGGCTAGAGGCGTTAACGTCCACAAAGGCGAAGTGACTTGCCAGGGGGTCGCCGACGCCCACGGATTGGAGTGCAAACCGTTGGAGATGCTGCTCTGAAAGCCGAGAGGTATGGGAGGTAAGAACCATGGATGTCTTAACATTGGAACTGCCAAAGGATCTGTTGGCCCTCTTGCAAAGGCGAGCCGTGGATAGAGGAGAAGAACCACAGAAGGTGGCGCTGGGTATCCTGCAGAAAGAGCTGACTCCAGAGGTCAAGAGTGAGCGAGCGCGGGTCGTTCAGGCCTTAGAGGATTCTGGATTCATCCGCCCTTTAAGCCCAGACCTGCAGGAGAAGTACGTGCGTTGTCTGGATCCCAGCGAGCGGGAGAGGATACGCCAGGAGTTAGCCAAAAAGACTTTCACCCCCCCGCTCAGTGAGATCGTCATCCAAGGCCGAGGAGAGCGCTAGATGCCAACCTACTACCTGGATGCCAGCGCCGTTGTCAAGCGTTATGTCTCGGAGATGGGCAGTGCTTGGGTGCAAGCCTTGTGCAGCAATGAGGAAAACACTTTGATCATGGCCGAGATTACCTTGGCTGAGGTTGCGTCTGCCTTCGCCCGAGCAACACGGGGCGGTAGGATCTCGGCTGAGGAGCGGTTGAGCTACCTAGATCTTTTCATCGGCGATTGTGCTGAACGCTATCGCTTAGTGGCCACCGAAAGGACGATTATTGACCGTGCCGTTGATCTGACGCAGAGTCATTACCTGCGTGGCTACGACGCTGTTCACTTGGCGACAGCCCTTGCCATGAACGCAGAGTTGCTCCAAAGGCAACTGCTGCCCCTCACTTTCGTCGCCGCCGACGGGGATTTGCTGGATGCGGCCGGGGCCGAGGGATTGCCCACCGAGAATCCAAACCTGCACCCATAGGAGGGCGCCGTGGATTACGAAGCCGTCGTCGGCATCGAGGTTCACGCCCAACTGCTGACCGAATCCAAGATGTTCTGCCGCTGCAGCGCGGACTATGCAGCGGCAGAGCCCAATACTCACGTCTGTCCCGTCTGTCTGGGGATGCCAGGGATGCTGCCGGTCATTAATCAAAAAGCAGTGGAGTACACTGTTATGACGGCCCTGGCCCTCAATTGTCAGATACCTGAGTTCTCCAAGTTCGACCGCAAGAACTATTTCTATCCCGACCTGCCTAAAGGATACCAGATCTCCCAGTACGACCTGCCTCTCTCGCGCGATGGCTGGCTGGACATCGAGGTCGGCGGGGGAAGCAGACGCATCGGCATCGAACGGGTGCACTTAGAAGAGGACACGGCCAAGCTGGTTCACCTGGGCGGTTATAGCCTGGTGGACTTCAATCGCGCCGGCGTGCCCCTCATGGAGATAGTCAGTCGGCCCGACATTCGCACTTCTGAGGAGGCCCGTCAGTATCTAGCCAGGCTGCGCACCATCGTGAGATACCTGGGTGTGAACTCCGGCAACATGGAAGAGGGGGCCATGCGCTGCGAGGCCAACATCTCCCTGCGACCGAGGGGCAGGATTGAGCTTGGCACCAAGGTGGAGGTCAAAAATCTCAACAGTTTTCACTCCGTGAAGCTGGCCCTGGAGTACGAGATCGAACGACAAGCCAGGATCCTGGAGACAGGCGGACGCATCGAGCAGGTGACGATGGGTTGGGACGAGGCCAGGGGAGTGACGGTAGTCCAGCGCAGCAAGGAACACGCCCACGACTACCGCTACTTCCCGGAGCCAGACCTGCCGCCCCTCGCCCTCAGCCGGGAGTGGGTGGAGGGAACCCGGGCCAGGTTGCCCGAGTTACCCGACGCCAGAAGGAGCCGCTTCGTGGAGCAGTATGGGCTATCCCGCTACGACGCCGAGGTGCTGACGGCAGACAGGCCGGTGGCTGACTATTTTGAATCTTGCGTCCGTTCCTACCCCAATGCCAAAACCGTGGCCAACTGGATCACCGGCGAGCTTTTCCGCTTGCTCAAGGCTATGGACGCAGGGATCGAGACAGTCAAGATCACTCCGGATGCTTTGGCTGAGCTACTCACCCTGGTGGAGAAGGGCGCCATCAACATCGGCATCGCCAAAGATGTTTTCGCCGCGATGTTCGAGACTGGTCATCCTGCCTCCCAGATCGTCAAGGAGAAGGGCCTGGCCCAGATCAGCGATGCCGAAGAGCTCTTGCGCATCGTCGAGCAGGTCATAGCGGACAACCCCGGCCCGGTGGCGGAGTACCTGGCGGGCAAGGATGCGGTGCTGCGCTTCCTGGTCGGCCAGGTGATGAAGGCCACCCGTGGCAAGGCCAACCCCAAGTTGGTCAACAGGTTGCTACGAGAAAGGTTGAGGAGCCAGGGTTAAGACCCGCATACGATATGAACATAATCCGATATATCCAGAGGAGGATTCGAGATAATCGCTAATCAAGCTGATCGTGGCTTGACTTTCGAGGCTCTTTGTGTACAATATGTCAGGCAAATCTGGAGGAACAAGGGCGTTCTCAGAGAATCTGTAAACTAGCGCCCCTGGGCGCTTTTTGTTTCTCCCAAAAACATAACCGAGGAGGTTAAAAATGCAAGAAAATCCTGTTAGTGAAAACCCGTATGAGATAGCGCAAAGGCAGTTCGACAATGCGGCCAAATACCTCGATCTGAAAGCGGGCATCAAGGCCAAGCTGCGGCTTCCAAAGCGGGAGTTGAGTGTCCATTTCCCGGTGAAGATGGACGATGGCAGCATCCAGATGTTCACCGGCCACCGCGTGCAGCATAGCCTGGCTCGCGGCCCGGCCAAGGGGGGCATCCGCTACCACCCTGACGTGACTCTGGACGAAGTACGGGCCCTGGCTATGTGGATGACCTGGAAGTGCGCCGTGGTGGGGATTCCCTACGGCGGTGCCAAGGGCGGTGTGGTCTGCAATCCCAAGGTGATGTCAGAGCGCGAGCTGGAACGCCTGACCCGGCGCTTCACCAGCGAGATCTCCATGTTCATCGGCCCTGAGTCCGACATACCTGCCCCCGATGTCAACACCACCCCCCAGACCATGGCCTGGATCATGGACACCTACAGCATGACCAAAGGCTATTCGGTGCCGGCCGTGGTCACCGGCAAGCCTGTCGAGATCGGCGGGAGCCTGGGCCGTCGGGAAGCTACCGGCCGAGGAGTCATGTTCACCACGCGCGAGGCTCTGAAGCACCTGGGTATGCCTATTGAGGGGACGCGGGTGGTCGTGCAGGGGTTCGGCAATGTGGGCGCCATCGGCGCCCAACTCTTGCAGGAATTGGGCTGCACAGTCGTCGCTGTCAGCGACTCGCGAGGGGGTATTTACAATTCCAACGGACTAAATGTAGTAGATGCGATGCGTCACAAGGCGGAGACGGGCATGGTAGCCGGCTATCCGGGCACCGATAAGATCACGAATGAGGAGCTACTGGAGCTGGATTGCGAGATTCTCGTGCCGGCTGCTCTGGAGAACGAGATCACCAGCGAGAATGCGGACCGCATCAAGGCCCGCGTCATCTCCGAGGGAGCTAACGGCCCTACCACACCAGAGGCGGATGCCATCCTGTTCGACAAAGGAGTCTTCGTCATTCCCGATATCCTGGCCAACGCAGGTGGGGTGACGGTGTCCTACTTCGAGTGGGTACAGGGCTTGCAGTCCTTCTTCTGGAGCGAAAACGAGGTCAACAATAATCTGGAGAAAATCATGATCAAAGCTTTCCAGGACGTGCTGGCCATCTCCCAGCAGAAGAAGGTTGACATGCGCATCGCGGCCTACATCCTGGCCATTGGCCGTGTGGCCACTGCCACCCTGTTGCGGGGAATCTATCCGTAAAGCTAAGTGGTCTGTGTCCCGGCCACCGGTCGGGTGGCCAAGTCCACACTGCTATGCGGTCTCTGGCCCTGACGCGGCGTGAGATCGTTTCTGTATAACAGCCAAATAGAACCCTCGCCGGCGGAAAGCTGGCGAGGGTTCTATTCTTGACCAATAGGGCTACATAGGATACAATAGGGCTGATGAGAAAACAGTTTGAACTACACCTGACCGATATGGCCCACGGCGGTGATGCCCTGGGGCGACGCGAGGGCAAGGTGATCTTCGTGCCCTACGCTATGCCAGGTGAAGAGGCCCTGGTAGAGATCGTCGAGGACAAGGGGCGCTATGCGCGAGCGCGGCTCATAGAAATCCTATCACCTTCGCCTCACCGAGTTGGTCCCCCGTGTCCCCACTTCGGGCCTGGGAAGTGTGGTGGATGCCAATGGCAGCACATCGCCTACCCGGCCCAACTGGAACTCAAGGCGGCGGTGGTTGGCGATCAACTGGCGCGCCTCGGCCGTCTCCCCGATGTCCCCGTGAAACGGCCCCTCCCCAGCGCCTCACCCTGGCACTACCGCAACCACGTCCAGTTCTCCGTTGGCGACGACGGCCGGCTAGGCTTCGTGGCCACCGATGGCCGCCGGGTGGAGACCGTAGAAGTATGCCACTTGCTGCATCCCCTCTTAGAGGAACTCTTCGCTGCCCTCGATCTTGAGCTACCGGGGCTGGCGCGGCTTTCTTTGCGAGCCGGCGTCAACACTGGCGACCAGATGGTGATCTTCGAGACCCACGACGACCTGCCGCCGGCCCTGGAGAGCGACCTGCCCATCTCCTGCGTTCTGCTCCTCTCCGACGGCGCTCCCGCCAACCTGGTAGGCAGCAACTACATCACCGAGGTAGTAGCCGGGCGAAGATTCCGCATCTCTGCCCCCAGCTTCTTCCAGGTCAACACCGCTGCCGCCGAGGAGTTGGTTCGCGTGGTCGGCGAGTACCTGGCTCCCGCAGGTGACAAGACGCTTCTGGACGCCTACTGCGGCGTGGGAACCTTTGCCTTGAGCTTGGCTGACAAAGTAGGCCGGGTGATCGGCATTGAGGAAGATGCAGGCGCTGTGGCGGACGCCCGCCTGAATATCGCGGAGCTGACCAACGTGGAGTTCATGGAGGGGAGGGTGGAAGCACTTCTGCCCCAGTTGGACAGGCCGATTGATCTGGCCGTATTAGACCCGCCCCGCCAGGGGTGTAGGCCAGATGCGCTGATGACCTTGATCGAACTTGCCCCTCTCCGCGTCGTCTACGTCTCCTGCGATCCAGCCACCCTGGCCCGCGACGCCCGCAAGCTGGCCGAAGGTGGTTATCAACTGCTGGAAGTGCAGCCGGTGGACATGTTCCCCCAGACTTATCATGTCGAGAGCGTGGCTCTGTTTGAGAAGTCAGAGTGTTTCATAAGTCATTCTGCAAGTCTTGGCTAAAAGGTCTCCTCATTTCTGGTCCCAGACACCTCTGGGCGCTTTGCGCCTCATCGGGCGGGGTTAAGGTGTCTGTATCGGCAAAAGGGTTCGGAACACGAAGGTCACGAAAGCACACGAAACACACGAAAGGAAGTCCTGTCGGCAAGCAGACTTTCGTGCCTTTCGCGGCCTTTCGTAGCTTTCGTGATCCAAGCGCATCGGCGTAAACAGCCGATGCTGGGCCAGCGCCGTCTGTTCACGACGGCGCGTCCAACTCCCCCCGAAATGCCCGCTGCAGCAGCGTTTGAAGCAGATGCTCCGCCTGGCGCTCGGCTTCGCGTTGCTGGGCGCGCAACCGCTCGAATTCAGGTCAGATCTATCTGACAACTCATCAGCGAGTCTGCA
>CAZVCJ010000234.1:0-5738 GCA_964625745.1 uncultured Anaerolineae bacterium
TGGGCTACTTCCTCCAGGCTATAGAGCTTCGCTTTTCCCTCAGCGATTCTTTGGCGAGCCTCAGCCAATTCCCTGGCTTTCTCCGGTGTGGGCTCGTAGTCGCTGTAAACGACCTTGACGCCGTGCTCATCAATGAAGTAGGCCTGGACCTCGCTGGGCAGTTTGCCTTTCTGCTTGTTCAGATAATTGGCGTAGGCCCTCTCACTGGAGAAGACCAGGTAGCCCTCATCGTCAATGTAGTGTTCCTGTTCCTCGCGGATGACCTCGTGGATGACCTCGCGGAATGTCTCGACGAGTTCCCCTAGTGTTACACTGGCTACTGGCCTGTCCAGAATCGTCTCTCCCATCCTTCTTCATTCTCCTCCCCGTATTTCTGGATGTCTATATTGTAGGGCCTTTGTGATGATTTGTCAAGGATTTTCTTGACAACCCAACCCAGGTGTGATATAGTTTAACAGCATTTTTCCTGGAGGGAATGAGCATGAGATACGGCGTCTGCAACTGGATCTTTGGGGATGAGCCGCTGGGCGAAACGGCGGCTCGTTTGGCTGGCTTCGGCTACGACGGGTTGGAGCTAAAGGGCGATCTGGAGCTGTATGATCCCGCCGAGGTCAAAGCTATACTGGACGATCATGGGTTGACAGTGCTCTCGCTTACCCCAGGGGACGTGGACTTGCCGCATCCCGACGCCGAGGTGAGGGCCAAGGCGGTGGAGTATTACCTGCGCCTGCTGGACTTCGCCGCTGAGGTGGGAGCGCCGATGGTGGGATGCCACGGCGCGGTGGGGCGTATCCGGCCAGCGACCACCTACGAGCAGGAGTACGTGAACTACGTGGTGGGCGTCCAGCGCATCGCCGAGCGGGCTCAGGAACTGGGTCTGCGACTGGCCATTGAGGCTCTCAATCGCTACGAGTCCCACTTGCTGAACACCGCCGAAGAAGCCGTGCGCTTCGTGGAGGAGGTGGGAGCGCCCAACGTGGGCCTTCTCTTGGACGCCTATCACATGAACATTGAGGAGGCGCACCTGGGCGACGCCATCCGCACAGCCGGGGAGCATCTGTTCCTGTTCCACGCCGCCGACTCCAACCGCCAGGCCGTCGGTCGCGGGCACACCGACTTCCTGGATGTTATGCGCGCTCTCAAGGCCATCCAGTACAACGGTGCCATCATCATCGAGTGTACGGCCTCCGGCCCCGACCCGTTTACTCCCGTCAAGGGGCCAGGGTGGCGCGAGGAAGTGGCAGGCTACGCGACCGAGTCCATCAGCCTGCTGTGCGAGCTAGAGGTGAGTGCAAGGATAAGGCTTCTGAATTCTCCTGAGAGCGCCGGCTGAGTAGGCTCGAAGCTTGTCCTGAGTAGTCCGCAAGGCGCATCGAAGGGCGTAGCGGAGAGTCGTATCGAAGCCAGGCGGGACACGCGGCCAGACCCGCTCGCTTGATTTCGATACGCTTGCAGCTACCCTTCGACAAGCTCAGGGCGGCGCTCGATCGGCGCTCGCTGGGCATTTGCTGTAAGGATACCGAGGAGGGGAAAACATGTTACTTGGATTCAACGGCGCGACCACCATGAAGGCCACGCTGCCGGAGGACATCGCCGCTGCCAGTCAGGCGGGCTTCAAAGCCCTGGAAATCTGGGCCGCGAAGATGGACACCTATCTGGCCTATCGTAGCCTCGACGACCTCAACGCGATTTTCACCCAACACCGCGTCCAGCCTGCCAGCATCAACTCCATCGAGTTCATCACCTTCCGCTCAGCGGACGACTACGCGCTGATCAAAGCCCGTTGCCACGAGCTGTGTGCCAGAGCCGATGCGCTGGGTTGCGGCACCATTGTCGTCGTGCCCAGTCCCACCCCGGAGGGAGGCGCTTCCTGGGAGGCGATCGAGGCCGAGTCGGTGCGAGTGCTGCATGACCTGGCGGACATCGCTGCTCCCTACGGGGTGCAACTGGCCTACGAGTTCCTGGGGTTTGCCTGGTGCTCAGTGCGCACCCTGGCCCAATGCTGGGACGTCGTGCAGGCAGTCAACAGGCCCAACGTCGGCCTGGTCATAGACACCTGCCATTTCTACGCCGGCGGCTCAGAGCTTTCGTCCATCGAAGCCGTGGATCCGGGCAGGCTCCTCATCTTCCACATCAACGACGTCGAGGCCCGGCCCCTGGAGACGATTGAGGATGCCCACCGCCTGCTGCCCGGCGAGGGTGCCATCCCGCTGGACGATATCCTGTCTCGCCTCAAGGGAATCGGCTTCGACGGCCTCTGCTCCATCGAGCTGTTTCGGCCCGAATACTGGGAGCGCGATCCGGCGGAATTGGCCACAGCAGCGCGGGCGGCGACGATGAAGGTGTTGGAGCCCTATTTCGGAGTAGAGTGAGTCAACCGGTTTTGACAAACTCAGTTCAAGGTGATACAATAGTCAATGAAGTGACGAGGCAACGAGGCAAGGGGGCTGTGAGGTAATGGGCGACTCTTTAATTTGTTACTCGTTGACTCATTACTCATTACCTCATTCCGAGAGAACGTGGTCGAAAGGGGGTGGTGGCAAAGAGCATAAGCAGTTGCTAGTCCCTTGAGCGTTATGGTTCAACTCTCAACAACTTCAATGACTGAAGGAGGAAAAATGTCAAGCAAAAGAACATGGTTTGTAAGTCTGATTTTAGTGTTCGTGTTATTGGTGGGTGTGGCCAGCGCTGCCCCTCCGGCTCAGGAAGAGGTGACCTACACCGTTAAGCTGGGCGACAACCTGTGGACCCTGGCGGAGAAGTATCTGGGCAGTGGCGCAGCCTTTCCAGCCATCGCGGGGAACACCAACAAGAGGGCCACCGAGGATGATACCTTCGCCTACGTCTCGAACCCTGACCTGATTCATCCTGGTTGGAAGCTGTTGATACCCAGCGCCGAGGTAGCGGCGGAGTATATGGCCACCTACGCCCCGAAGCCGGTGGCGGGAGCTCCTACCGAGATCACCCTGGTGGATGCCAACTCGGGGGCCAACTTCCAGTTGTACTGGCAGGAGACGGTCATCCCGCAGATCCAGGCGGACCTGGGCATCAAGGTCAACTATCTGGTCAGCAGCGAATCGGAGCAGCTTGAGCGTATGAAGGCCTGGGAAGCGGGCCAGGGCGATGTCCATCTGCTCTTCGTGAAGCCTGAGACCGTTCCCAACGCGCTGGCGCAGGGCATTGAGTTGGAGACCATGTACCCTGACCGGCTGGACATCATCCCCAACCTGGGCAAGTGCCCCCGCAACTACCTGATGGAAGTGCTGGGCGCCAACATTGATGGCAAGGGCGCGCTGTACTGGAGAAGCCAGTATGCCCTGATCTACAACTCCGAGTACATCTCCGACCCGCCCACTTCGTGGAAGGAGTGGTACGACCGGCGTGAGGAGTGGAAGGGGCACATTGGCATCGTCCGCCCCGACGCCAAGTCTGGCTCGTCCTACCGCATCCCCTACAGCTTCCTCAACGCTTTTGTGGCCATGGCCGATGAGAACGACAAGGCCATCCCGCTGGAGGAACTGGAGCAGACGGCAGAGTGGCAGGACGCCTGGGCCAAGCTGCAGGACTTCTACACCTACGCCAAGCTGCCTCTGCCGGCCGAGCCGCCCAACATGTTCGAGGACTTCAACGCCGGCGACACCTGGATCAGTTTCTACGCCATGGACTACGCGCTGTGGTCGCGCAGCCAGGGGACCATGCCACCCACCATCAAGTCCAGCTTCCTGGCCGAGGGCATGGCCGCTGGCTCCGATGGCTATCTCATCGTTCCGGTGGACATCCCTGAGGAGTACAAGCCGGTGGTCTATCGTCTGATCAACTATCTGTTGAGTGATCAACAGCAGGTGCAGCTCATCAGCACCATGTGGCAGTACACCGGCACCGACATCTGGGACAAGATCCCGGACGAGGTGTGGAACACCATCCCGGCCTGGGAGGACATGGAGCCAGCCCGTCTCCGCATTCTCAACAGCGATGTGAAGAACCTGATCAAGGAGCAAGGCGCGGACCTGCTGGTACCGTAGCAGGTCAAGCCTGACGTGAGCCTCTGAGGAGGTAGGCAGGATGGTCATATCCTGCCTACCTCCTCAATCTGAGTGGCTGAGCGAAATGAGGGAGTGGAATGGGTGATTTTCTCCGGCGGCAACGACAGGGCGTATTGACCTTGCTCATGCTGAGCCCAGGGTTGGCGGGCTTCCTGGGCTTGTTTTTTTATCCGATGCTGGTCACAATCGTGCGCAGCCTGCGCCCCGAAGGCCAGGACGCGGGTTGGACACTGGCCAGCTACATCGAGTTCCTGAGCAAGCCGAGTACCAGGGAGGTCATCGTTCTGACCTTCGTGTTGGCTATTTCGTCCACGTTGCTTTCTATGCTGTTCAGCGTCCCTCTGTCCCTGGTCCTGAGGGAGAAGCTGCGGGGCCACCGCTTCTTTCGATTCACCATCCTCATTCCCATCACCCTCCCCGGCCTGGTGGGCGCTCTGGGACTGCTGGTCTTCTACGGCAGCCGGGGCTGGATCAATCTGTTTGTTACCCAAATCCTGCACCTGGAAAAGCTCAATATCAACTACACCATTCCCGGTCTCATCATCTTTTACCTCTGGCACTATTTCCCCTACACGGCTCTAACCACCCTGTCCACGCTGGAGGGCCTGGACCGCAGCGTCGAGGAGGCGGCATCGGTGGCTGGGGCGACTCCCTGGCAGGTACTGCGTCACGTGGTGCTGCCGCTGATCATGCCCGGCGTGTTGGCCGGTTCGGTGCTCACCTTCATGGCCGCCTTTGGGTCCTTCAGCATCCCCCTGGTGGCTGGCGGGAACTACCGACCGCTCTCCGTGGCCATCTATACCCAGATAGAGTCCTTCAGCCCGGCCCGCTGGTCCATGGGGTCGGCCATGTCGGTGGTCATGGCTATCCTACAGGTGGTCTTTCTGTCCGTCTACATGCGAGTCCTACGGAGGCCCGTGGCATGAAGCTGATACGTCAGTACCTTCAGTCGCTGCTGAACGCCAAGAAGCTGTTGATCTTCACTTTCCTGGCCGGTTTCGCCCTCTACATCTATTCGCCTTTCATGATGGTCCTTCTCAAGTCGGTGGGCAAGGGCTGGTTCGGCAAGCTGTGGGTGCCGCCGACGCTGACGCTGGACTGGTATAACTGGGCCTGGACCGTGGGGCAGGTGCCGGAGATCACCAAGAACACCCTGATCATCGCCGCCATAGCGGTGGCTATGAGCACCCTGATCGGCATCCCCACGGGCTGGGCGCTGGGTAGGAGGGGTATCCCCGGCAAGGAGGTGTTGATGTCCGTCATTCTGCTGCCGCGCATGATTCCTCCCATTGCCTACGCTTTGGGCGTAGCTCGCATCTTCTACCGCCTCGATCTGATAGACAAACACTATGGAGTGGCCCTGGCCCACCTGGCCATCTGCGCCCCTTATGCCATCCTGGTGCTATCCTCCACTTTTGAGAGCCTGGATGAGCGGGTGCTGGAGGCGTCCAGCGTGTGTGGCGCCAATGCCGTGCGGACCTTCTTCCACGTCATCCTGCCTATGGTTCTGCCGGGCATTTTATCGGCTATGATCTTCACCTTCGTCACCTCCTACAACGAGTTGACCCTGACCCTGATGACCTACGGTGTCCACACTCAGACGCTCCCGGTGCGCACCTACCTGGCCGTGGGTGAGGGCTACTGGGAGGTGACCAGTGCCATGTCGGTCATCCTGGTCATCCCGTCCCTGGTCGT
>CAZVCJ010000235.1:0-5721 GCA_964625745.1 uncultured Anaerolineae bacterium
ACGCCTCAGGCAAGGTGGTCATGCCCGGCTTCGTTGATCCCCATACCCACCTGATCTTCGCCGGCGAACGGGCCGCTGATTTCGAACAGCGCATCAAAGGCGCTACCTACATGGAGATCATGGCCGCCGGCGGGGGGATCGTGTCCACCGTGCGGGCTACGCGGGCGGCCAGTGTGGAGCAATTGGTGAAGGAGAGCCGGGCGCGGTTGGATCGGATGCTGGCCCACGGCACCACTACCGCTGAGGCCAAGACCGGCTATGGTCTGGACACCGAGAACGAACTAAAGATGCTGGAGGCCATCCGCCGCCTGGACACGGAGCACCCCGTAGACCTGGTCCCCACTTTCCTGGGCGCCCACGCCGTGCCCTCCGAATACCAGGGTCGCGCTGATGAATACGTCGCCTTGGTCGTCGAGGAGACGCTGCCAAAAGTAGCCTCATCACTCATCGCTCATTCCTCGTTACCCTTTTGCGACGTTTTCTGCGACGAGGGGGCTTTCGACCTGGAGCAGTCGCGGCGAGTGCTGGAGGCAGCGCAGGCCCTGAGCCTGGGGTTGAAGATTCACGCCGATGAGTTCAAGCCGCTGGGGGGCACGAGGCTGGCGGTAGAGCTGGGGGCAGTCTCAGCCGATCACCTGGTCTGCACCCCGGAAGACGAAATCGAGCTGCTGGCGAGATCGAATACCATCGCCGTGGCCTTGCCGGGCACGCCCTTTGGCCTGGGGCACCACGAGTACACCCCCGCCCGACGGATCATTGACTCCGGGGGCGCTTTGGCCCTGGCCACCGACCTCAACCCCGGCACCTGCTGGTGCGAGTCCATGCAATTCATCATCGCCCTGGCCTGTCGCTTCATGAAGATGACTCCCGCTGAGGCCATCGCGGCCGCCACCATCAACGCCGCCTACGCCGTCGGGTTGGGCCAGCGGGTGGGGAGTTTGGAGGTCGGCAAGACAGCCGACCTCCTCATCCTGAACATTCCCGATTATCGCCATCTGCCCTATCGCTTCGGCGTCAACCTGGTGGAGGAGGTGATCAAGAGCGGGCGCGTTGTGGCCCTGACTTGACGAAATCGCCAAAGTCAATTACAATGACACCACTGGAGAAACCAGGTTTTTCTCTGCCTGAGCAAGTAGATCATTGCTTTTGGGATCTCCTGGGGCACTAAAAGTTTCTTACAACACCAAAAAACCTGGTTTCTGATTGGCTTGAGGAGATGAACGCTGAGTGTTTGAGAACCTGACAGATAAGCTGCAAGATGTTTTCGGCAAGCTGGCCAGGCGGGGCAAGCTATCCGAGGGCGACGTCGACGCCGCCATGCGCGAGGTGCGGCTGGCTCTCCTGGAGGCCGACGTCAACTACAAAGTGGTCAAGGACTTCGTGGCCAGGGTGCGCGAGCGGGCCGTCGGCGCTGAGGTGATGAGGACTCTCACGCCAGGCCAGCAGGTGGTCAAGATCGTCAACGAGGAGCTGATCAAGACCCTGGGCGAGCCCAGCAAGCTCGACTTATCGGGCTCGCCGCCGCACGTCATCATGCTGGTGGGCCTGCAGGGATCGGGCAAGACGACTACGGCGGCCAAGCTGGCCCTGAGGCTACGCAAGTCCGGCCATCGCCCCCTGCTGGTGGCTGCCGACCCCCGCCGGCCAGCGGCAGTGACTCAGTTGGAAGTGCTGGGCAAGCAATTGGACATCCCTGTTTACGAGGAGGGTCTCAATGTGCCTCCACCTAAGGTCTGCCGCAACGCCGTCCGGCGGGCCGAGGAGTCCGCCCATAGCACAGTCATCCTGGACACCGGCGGTCGGTTGCACATTGACGAGGAGTTGATGCAGGAACTGGCGGAGATCAAGAAGATGGTCTCGCCCCAGGAGGTGCTGCTGGTGGCCGACGCCATGACGGGCCAGGACGCAGTGAGGGCGGCGGGTGACTTCAACCAGCGGGTGGGTTTGACGGGCCTGATCCTGACCAAGGCCGATGGCGACGCTCGCGGCGGGGCGGCTATTTCCATCCGCTCCGTGACTGGCGTGCCCATCAAATTCATGGGCGTGGGCGAGAAGACCGATGCCCTGGAGCCCTTTTATCCCGATCGTTTGGCCTCGCGCATCCTGGGCATGGGCGATGTCCTCAGCCTGATCGAGAAGGCGGAGGCGGCCCTGGATGAGAAGCAAGCCCTGGCCGTGGGTAGGAAGCTGGCCAAGGGTGAATTCGATCTGGAGGATTTTCGGCAGCAACTGCGCGAGGTCAAGAAGATGGGGCCGCTGAGTCAGATATTGGACATGATCCCTGGTTTTTCTCAGATGAGTCAGCAAGCGTCGCCAGAGGTCACCGACCAGCAGATGAAGCGGACCGAGGCCATCGTCAACTCCATGACCCTGGAGGAGCGGCACAATCCCAAGATCATCAACGCCAGCCGCAAGCGCCGCATCGCCCGAGGTTCGGGCGCCACTGTCCCGGAGATCAACCAGCTCCTGGGCCAATTCCGCCAGATGCAGCGCATGATGAAGCAGCTCACCAGCGGGCGCGGCCCGCTTTCGATGTTCAGGCAGTTGGGTGGTTAAGAGAGGTCATTTCGAGTGCCTATACCACTCAAGGAGGGTGATATGGCTTTGAAAGTATATAATTCCCTGACTCGTCAAAAAGAGGAGTTCGTGCCTCTGCATGAAGGCAGGGTTGGTATGTATGTCTGCGGGCCGACGGTCTACGAAGACGCCCACCTCGGACATGGCAAGACGTACGTCAACTTTGACACCATCGTGCGCTACCTGCGCTATCTCGGCTATAAAGTGCGCTACGTCCAGAACATAACCGACGTGGGACATCTACTCGACTCGGGCGAGGATCGCATTTTGAAGGGGGTAGCCCGGGAGCGAGTGGAGCCTATGGAACTGGTGGAAACATACACGCGGCGGTATTTTGAGGACATGGACACCCTCAACGTGTTGCGCCCCGACATCTCGCCTCGAGCCAGCGGACACATTCCAGAGCAGATCGAGTTGATAAAAGTCCTCATTGAGAAGGGCCATGCTTATGAGGCCAACGGTTCGGTTTACTTCGACGTGGCCAAATGGCCTGAGTACGGCAAGCTCTCCGGCCGGCGGGTCGAGGAGTTAACGGAGGGAGCGCGAGTGGAGGCTAATCCCGACAAGCGTCACCCGGCCGACTTCGCCCTCTGGAGGAGAGCAGAGCCGGAGCACATCATGCGCTGGCCCAGTCCCTGGGGCTGGGGTTTCCCCGGCTGGCACGCGGAGTGCTCGGCCATGTCCACCAAGTACCTGGGCCAGCCTTTCGACATCCACGGCGGCGGCATGGAGAATAAGTTCCCCCACCACGATTGCGAGATAGCTCAATCGGAGGCGGCTACTGGCGTGCCCTTCTGCCGCTATTGGCTGCACAACGGGATGCTAATGATTAAGGGTGAGGAGATGCACAAGTCGCTCGGCAACTTCGTCACTCTAAGGGAGGCCTTTGAGAACTATTCGCCTTTGGCCATCCGCTTCTTCTTTTTGAGTGGTCACTATCGCAGCCCGCTGGACCTAAGTGACACAACTCTGCAAGCCGCGAGCAAGGGGCTGGAGCGACTCTACGGGACGGTGCAAGCGGTGCGAGATCGGCTGCTGTCAACGGATTCGGGAACGGATTTAACGGACAGCGCGTTCATGGCTAAGCTGGCAGGGCACAAGAGGCGTTTCCTCGAAGGGATGGATGACGACTTTAACACGGCGGCAGCCATTGGCGCCCTGTTCGATCTCAACAAAGAAGTGAACACCCTGCTGGACTCCGAAGAGGAAATCAGCCAGGAGACCCTCGTGGTCATCAATGACCTCTACCGCGAGTTGGGCGGCGATGTCCTGGGCGTCGTCCCTGATGAGGGCTACCGCTTTGCCAAAGCCACGGCGGGTTTGGAAGAGCCCCTCATCGAGCTTCTGATCGAGACTCGGCAGAGGTTGCGAGAAGCCCAAAAATGGGACTGGGCAGACGAGATCCGGGCCAGAATGACCGAGCTGGGGATAGCCTTGGAAGACCGGCCCGAGGGGGCCAGGTGGCGGATCAGCAGGCGATGAGCGAAAGCCCAAGAGGCAAGGAGGAGGAGACAATAACATGCCAGCTACAGTGAAGCTAACACTTAACCAACTAGCAGAGGTGATAGGAAACCTCAACTCAGATGAAGCTCAAACACTGTTGGAGATCATTGATAGGCAAAACCTAAAGGCTCGCTGGGAGATAGCTAAACAGGAGTTCGCTCAGGGGAAATTGATCTCAAAAGAAGAGCTTTTCCAGGACCTGGACTGATGAACGAAGTACTATACGGCCGCAACGCTGTGCGGGAGGCCCTGAGGTCGGGGCGGCGGAAGATCTACAAGCTTATCCTGGCTCAAGGGATGAAGGAACCAGGCGTCGTTGCCGACATTGCGACGTTAGCCAGCAAAAGCGGGGTGCCGATTCAGCGAGTGGAACGGCGACAATTAGACAGGATCGGCGACTTCAAACATCAGGGCGTCGCCGCCGAGGTGTCTCAGTATCCCTATGTCGAATTAGAGGCGATCTTGGCCGAGGCCGATCAACGCCAGGAAACGCCTTGGCTGCTGATGCTGGATTGTCTCCAGGACCCGCAGAACTTCGGCGCGCTGCTGCGCACGGCCGAGATAATAGGCGTTCATGGCGTCGTTATCCCCAAACGGCGCGCGGTGGGAATAACCCCAGCCGTGGTCAATTCCTCGGCCGGAGCCACGGAGCATCTCCTGGTAGCCCAGGTGACCAACCTGGTGCGGACTATGGAGACGCTCAAAGCCAGGGGACTTTGGATCGTGGGCCTGGAGGATGTGCCCCAGGCCCAACCTCATTACCAAAGCGACCTGACAATGCCTCTGGCTCTGGTGGTGGGGAGCGAGGGCAGAGGCATAGGTCGGCTGGTCAGGGAGACCTGTGACATACTGATCAGGTTACCTATGCGAGGGAGCATCAGTTCGCTGAACGTGGCCGTGGCCGGCTCCATCGCCCTCTACGAGGTCTGGCGGCAACGAGGAGAGGGGTGATGATTTGACATTTTGAAGAATTTTATTATACTATCATTGCTTGAGTCGGCTTAAGGAGCTCGGCCGCAGCAGTACTCTTGCCAGGCCGACGTAGCTCAATGGTAGAGCAACTCTCTTGTAAAGAGTAGGTTGTCGGTTCGACTCCGACCGTCGGCTCTGATAGTCAGATGGTCAGGTAGTCTGGTGGTCAGGAGTTTTTGCTAAACACCAGACCAGGCGATTTCTTTGATGGGCGAAGCTCTTCTGATCGAGCTTGGTGAGTTGCCTCGGCCAGAGGCCCTGGGCGAACGATAGTAGACCACCAGACCATGCGACCAGCAAACGAAGAGACCAACTACGGGCAGGTACCCAAGTGGCCAAAGGGAGCGGTCTGTAAAATCGCTGGCTCAGCCTTCGTAGGTTCGAATCCTTCCCTGCCCACCATCCGATTTCAGATTGCGGATTGCGGAATGTTCTGAGAGACGCCATGAAATCCGCAATCCGCACCCCGAAATCCGCAATGAGTTTGCCCACGTAGCTCAGGCGGTAGAGCGCCTCCTTGGTAAGGATGAGGTCAGCGGTTCGAACCCGCTCGTGGGCTCCAGAACATCATCAGGAGGTTTTGAGAAATGGCTAAGGAACATTATGAAAGGACAAAGCCACACGTAAACGTGGGGACGATAGGACACGTTGATCATGGCAAGACAACCC
>CAZVCJ010000236.1:0-5694 GCA_964625745.1 uncultured Anaerolineae bacterium
CATGTGGGCCACCAGTGACTTCACCAAGCTGCTGCCTGACCCCTACGAGTGCCTGAAGTAGTCATTCTGGGGATTCAATGCAAGGTTGGCGAGAGATCGCGGATCTCTCGCCAACCGTCATTGACAGGGGTTACGCGGTTGGGAGACAAACCGTCGGTTGAGTGGCTCGACCGGCGAACTGCGTAACTCCTGTCATTAAGTAGCCATCATGAGCTTCTTGCATTTCCTGGCAAAGTAGGGTATCATTATTTTCCGATAGCACCAACATTGAGGAGGCATCATTGAGCGAACAGGAGATCACACTGCGCATGGAGGGCATCTTCAAAGCCTTCCCAGGCGTGCAGGCGCTGGATGACATAGACTTTGAAGCAGCAGCCAGCGAGGTAGTGGCGCTGGTCGGCGAGAACGGCGCTGGCAAGTCTACCCTCATGAAGATCCTCTGCGGCGCATACCGCAAGGATGCGGGTCGTATCTTTCTGCACGGCCAGGAAACAGAGATCGAGAATCCTTATCATGCCCAGCAATTGGGTATCGCCATCATCTATCAGGAATTCAACCTTACTCCGAATCAGAGCGCAGCGGCGAACATCTTCATGGCCCGGGAGCCGCGACAGCAAGGCTTGGGGCGGTTCTTGAACTTCGTGGATCGTCGCCGTATGGAGCGGGAAGCACAGGAACATCTGAACCGCGTTGGGGCGCGAGTGCCTGCCACGGCGCTGATCAGCGATCTCTCCGTGGCTCAACAGCAGATGGTGGAAGTGGCTAAGGAACTGGCGGTGGATGCTCGCATCATCATCATGGACGAGCCGACCTCAGCACTGGGCGAGGACGAGGTAGAGACCCTGTTTGAGATCATCGGCACGCTCAAGGAACAGGGCATCGCCATCATTTTTATTACTCATCGCCTGGAAGAGGTCTTTCGCATTGCCGACCGGGTGGTCGTGCTGCGAGATGGCCGACGGGTGGGGAGCATGTCCATCAGTGAGGCCACGCCCGACAAGGTCATTCACCTGATGGTGGGGCGGGAATTGACGGAGATGTTCTATAAAGAAGAGGCTGAGATAGGGGAGCCTCTTATGGAGGTGCGGGGACTCACCCGGCGGGGCGTGGTGGAAGACGTGAGCTTCACCCTGCGGCGGGGGGAGATCCTGGGCTTCTCTGGCCTGGTAGGCGCCGGTCGTACGGAGACAGCCCGCTTGCTGTTCGGCGTAGACCGCAAGGACGCTGGCGAGATTTGGGTTGATGGGGAGCAAATGCGCATCACTTCCCCCGTTGATGCAGTTGTGGCGGGCCTGGGCTTTGTACCCGAGGATCGAGGCCTGCAAGGATTGGTGCTCAAGCTGCCAGTATTGGAGAATATTGTGCTGCCCAGCCTCGACAATCACTCTCGTGCAGGCTGGCTGGATCAACGCAGTCTCCGCAACACGGCCCAGACTTACGTGGACAAACTGAACATCCGCACGCCCCACCTACAGCAGAAGGCCATGTTTCTCTCCGGCGGCAATCAGCAAAAGGTGGTACTCGCCAAGTGGTTGGCCTTGCAGCCCAAGGTGCTGATTATGGACGAGCCGACGCGGGGGATTGACGTGGGGGCCAAGGCCGAGGTACACGCCCTGATGAGTCAGTTGGCTCAGGCTGGGATGGGCATCATCATGATCTCATCGGAATTGCCGGAGATCCTGGGTATGAGCGACCGAGTCCTGGTAATGCACGAGGGCCGTGTGATGGCCATTCTGGACCGGGCTGAGGCAACCCAGGAGAAAATCATGGCTTGCGCCAGCGGCGAGATCAATAACATCAATGCAACGGCGAAAGGAGCAGAGGCATGAGCAATACAGAATCGGCCCATGGAGGGAGTGTGGTGGCTATGGCGCGGCCTCGTGGGATGATCTGGCGGAGTGTTGTCGGCAGACAGGAACTTGGCGTTTTTCTGATTCTGCTCGCCATGGTGGTTTTCCTTTCTTTGTATACCGACACCTTCCTCACCAGCACCAACATCTTCAACATCCTGCGAGCCTTCTCGTGGATCGCCATCAGCGCCTTCGGACAGTGCATGGTGATCATCACCGCCGGCGTTGACCTTTCGGTGGGCTCGGTGATGGGCCTCTCCGGGCTGGCCAGCGCCATGTTGTTGGAGCGGGGGATCAATGTGCCCGTGGCTGTGGTGGGGGGATTGTTGACAGGGCTCGTCGCCGGCTTCCTCAACGGGCTGATGATCACCAAGGGCAAGCTGCCCCCCTTCATCGCCACGCTGGGGAGCTACCTCATGGCGCGGGGTCTGTGCTATGGCTTGACCGGCGGCTGGCCGGTGCGTGGGCTGCCACAGTCTTTCCGCAATCTGGGCCAGTACGACATCCCCATCGCCGGGTTTGGAGTGCCCTTGCCCCTCATCTTCATGCTCATCTTCGCTGTGCTCACGTCCATCTTTCTCACGCGCACGGTGTGGGGTTATCGCATCTATGCCGTGGGTGGAAACGAGACGGCCACCGCCCTTTCGGGCATCAACACCGCTCGGGTCAAGATCATGGTCTACTCCCTCTGTGGCCTCCTGACCGCCATCGGTGGCGTGCTCATGACCGCTCGCCTGGGGGTGGCGGCACCGACGGCCGCACAGGGCTACGAGTTGGACGTCATCGCCGCGGTGGTGGTGGGGGGAACCAGCTTTTCTGGGGGCGAGGGCACCATCCTCGGCGTACTTATCGGCGCGGCCATCATGCAAGTGCTGCGCAACGGCCTGGTGCTCATAGGGGTCTCCGCCTACTGGCTGCAGGCAGTGCAGGGGTTGGTGATCGTGGTGGCTATCATGCTCGACCAGCTCCGCAAGCGAGGACGGTAGCGCACAGCATTAGCCAGAACGACGCTCCTTTCGCTGCGCTTCGAGGGGAACGCAGAAGGGGCAGTGGAGGCCAGGCATTTCTGAATGATGGAGGAAAGCAAATTGGTCTACTTGATGGGCATTGATGTGGGCACGACTGGAGCCAAGGCGCTCCTCATCAACGAGGCCGGTGAGGTGGTTGCCAGCGCCATTACCGAATATCCCATGTACACCCCCCACCCTCAATGGGCGGAGCAGGATCCAGAAGACTGGTGGCAGGCCACTGTAGAGAGCATCAGGAGGGTGCTGGCTGAGAGCGGGGCCAATCCTGACCAGGTGGAGGGCGTTGGCCTCACCGGGCAGATGCACGGCCTGGTCCTTTTGGACAAAGATGGCGCAGTTCTGCGGCCTTGCATCATGTGGAACGACCAGCGCACTGGCGCTCAGTGTGCCTGGATCACCGACAAAGTAGGGCCCAAGCGGGTCTTGCAGTTGACGGGCAACCCTGTCCTGCCGGGCTTTACTGCCCCCAAGATTGTCTGGGTGCGGGAGCACGAGCCCAAAGTCTACGAGAAAGCGGCGAAGGTTCTGCTCCCCAAAGACTACATCCGCTATCGCCTGACGGGCGAGTTCGCCAGCGAGGTCTCTGATGCTTCGGGCACCTCTCTCTTCGAAGTGGGACGCCGGCGTTGGTCCGGAGAGATGCTGGAGGCCCTGGACATCCCCGCAGAGTGGCTGCCAGAGTGCTACGAGTCGCCCGTTGTCAGCGGACACATCTCCCAGACTGCGGCTGAAGCTACGGGGTTGAAGGCCGATACGCCAGTGGTAGGCGGCGGGGGGGATCAAGCTGCCCAGGCGGTGGGCAGTGGCATCGTTGAGGTGGGTCTGGTTTCGGTGACCGTGGGGACCTCCGGAGTCGTCTTTGCCTCCACTGACGAATTCGTGGTTGAGCCCGAGGGACTGCTCCATGCCTTCTGCCACGCTGTGCCCAACAAATGGCACCTGATGGGCGTGATGCTGTCGGCCGGGGGCAGCTTCCGCTGGTTCAGGGATACCCTGGGGCGGGTGGAGAAGGAGATAGCCGGCCTGCTCGGCAAGGATCCTTACGAACTCCTCACCGCAGAGGCGGCCAGGGCTCCAGTCGGCAGCGAGGGGCTGATCTTTCTGCCCTACCTGACCGGCGAGCGAACCCCCTATCCGGATCCCAACGCACGTGGCGTCTTCATGGGCCTGACCCTGCGCCACGACAAACCCCATCTCTGTCGGGCTGTGTTGGAGGGAGTGGCCTACGGCCTCCGCGACTCACTGGAGTTGATGAAGGGCTTGGGGCTGGAGATTCGCCAGATCCGCGCTTCGGGAGGTGGAGCACGCAGCAATCTGTGGCGGCAGATTCTGGCCGATGTATTCGATACCGAGTTGGTGGTGATCAATGTCACCGAAGGCGCAGCCTACGGTGCTGCTCTGCTAGCCGGGGTGGGGGCCGGGGTCTATGGAGATGTGACCGAGGCTTGCCAGCAGACCATTGAAGTGGTCCAGCGAACTGAGCCTGTCAGAGAGAACGCAGTGCTCTACGGTGAACTCTATCCTGTGTATCGCGCCCTATACAGCGCATTGAAGCCCAGTTTCGACCGAGTATCGCAAGTAGTGGCCAAAAGTGCAACTGGTGGAACTGGGTAGCTGGACAATGTTAAGTTAATGTCATTGCGAGCCCCGCAGGGGCGAAGCAATCTCCACAGCCACTCGTAGTGACGACTTCAGTCGTCGGGGGCAGGGAAAAAGGCGACTGAAGTCGCAACCACGAAACTCCAGTTGGAAACAACGGGACATCTTCGGATGTCCTATTTCTTTTATACGGTGTTTGTGGTATAATTTGTAAGGATGATAGTCCCATCCAGATGAACATAGAATAAGGATAAAACGACCATGATTGATCCCAACTTCCCGCTGATTGACCTGCATCGCCATCTAGACGGCAACGTGCGCCTGGAAACGATCCTGGAGCTAGGGCGTCAGCACAACTTGCCACTCCCCGTCTGGGATCTCGAAGGGCTGCGCCCCTACGTCCAGGTGACGGCCCCCCAACCCGGCATCATGGCCTTCATCGCCAAATTCAAGTGGATGATGGCGGTGCTGGTGGACTACGCTGCCTGCCGCCGGGTAGCGTACGAGAACGTCGAGGATGCCCGGCGAGAGGGCATTGACTACATCGAACTGCGCTTCAGCCCGTGGTTCATGGCGGAGTCCCACCACCTCGATCCAGCGGGGGTGGTGGAAGCCGTGGCCGATGGCGTGGAGGCGGGCGCGCGCGACTTGGGGGTCAAAGTGAACCTGATCGGGATCCTCAGCCGCACGTATGGGATGGAGATTGCCTGGAAAGAGTTGGAAGCCCTGTTGCAGCACAAGGATCGGCTGGTGGCTCTGGATTTGGCGGGGGATGAGGCGAACCAGCCGGGCTCCCTGTTCGTGGAGCACCTGCGGCGAGCGCGGGATGCCGGCTGGCAGGTGACTATCCACGCAGGAGAAGTCACGGGGCCGGAGAGCGTCTGGCAGGCCATTTGTGATCTGGAGGCCACGCGCATCGGCCACGCCGTGCGGGCCACCGAGGACCCGGCTTTGTTGGACTACCTGGCCGAGCACCAGATCGGCATCGAGTCGAGCCTGACCAGCAACGTGCAGACCAGCACCGTGCCCGACTACGCCAGCCACCCGCTGCGAGCCTTTCTGGAGCGCGGGCTGTTGGCGACGATCAACACCGATGATCCGGGTATAAGTGGCATTGACCTGCGCCACGAATACGAGGTAGCTGCGCCAGCGGCGGGCCTGACAGCCGAGCAGGCACGCCAGGCCCAACGCAACGCCCTGACCATCGCTTTTCTCTC
>CAZVCJ010000237.1:0-5640 GCA_964625745.1 uncultured Anaerolineae bacterium
GGAGTAATATCATACCACAAAAGTCAGCCGTTTGAAAAAAGTGTACGGTAGTGAATCCTGGATTGGAAAACTGTAATTATTCCACATTTCTACCCTGAAGAAAGCTTTGGATCAGCTCCGTCATGAACTCTCCTCTCTCAGGCTCGTAACCAATACGCCGGCGGAGTTTGTCCACACTCACCGAGATCATTCCCTGCGTAGAGTCCTCGATCAACTCTACCTGGCTCTCGGACTTCGCTGTTCCGACGATGTAGCGGGCCAGGTCGGGGTCACTGTAAGTGTACGAGCCTGCCAGGTTGAATACCTCTCCGTGGGCTTGGGGATTGCCCATCGCCAGGAGGAAGGCCCGCAGGACGTCTTCCAGGTGGGCGTATTCCCCGCCTGCTTCCTGGATGGCTTTTACCGGCTGCCCGGCCAGTGCCTGCTCCATCATCTGCCCGAACTGACCCAGGCGTCCCTGGCTGAAGACGCCGTGCATGCGGAAGATGGTCACCGGCAGGCCCAGCCGCTGGTAGGCCAGGCACAACTGCTCGCAGGCCAGTTTGGTGAGGCCGTAGACCGGCCCGCCGATGGTGCTTCGCTCCGGGTGACAGGGGTGTTCCTCATCCACCCGGCTGGGTCCAGTGGGGCCGTAGACCACGGCGGTGCTGGCGAGCAGGAAGTGCCGCACCCCTGCTGCCAGGGCAGCCTCCAGCAGGTTGAGCGTGCCGAAGAGGTTCTCCTGCACCTCACGTCGTTCGTCCCCAGGGTAGAAGCCCCAGGCCAGGTGGTGGATCACTTCCATGTCTCGCACCGCCTGGGCGACTACGCTTGGATCCGCGACATTGCCCTGGATGAAGTCACAGTTGGCTGGCTGAAGGTCCAGCACACGGACCGCATGCCCTGCTTGTCGAAGCGCGTCAACCAGGTTGGACCCGACGTAGCCGGCGCCGCCCGTCACCAGTACTCTCATCTTCAGTCCTGTGGCTGCTCTCGACCCAACGCCCACACTGCGCCGTTAAGCAGCCCGTGCAGGATCATCCAGCGCATGTCCATGTCGGTCAGCCGTTGGAGTTCCAACAGTTCGTCGGCCCGCTGCTGGAAGAAAGCCGGGGCTTCGGCATCATGGGTAACCAGGTCATAGAAGAGCTGGCCCGACATCCCGTAGCTGTCCAAAGTCTCCTCGCCGTGGCACAGGTCGCGGCCCTGGCAGGTCTTGCACTCGTCCCAGTCGGGATTGCGCATGGTCGTTGTCTCCTCCATTAGATAACCCCGTACCTTTTCAGCTCCCGCAGCGCTGCCACAGTAGCGTTGACGGCGTACTCCTTGCCCTCGCCCTTCTCGGGCTCCCAACTGCCGTCGGGCCGCTGCTTGCGCTGCAGGTCGGCTAGAGTGCGGGCGACCAAGGGATGATCGGCTGGCAGGCCAGCATCCTGGAGACAGCGCAGGAGCCAGGCCAGGTACGCGCCTTGCCAGTCAGGGGAGTAATTGGCTTCCACGACTGCTACCGCCCGCTGGAACGACTCCGGGGCTGGCCCAGGGTAGAAGGCCAGCATGGGCAGGGCGATCCAGGTGGCCCGCAGGTAGCCGGCCAGCCGACCAGTCTCGTCACAATGAGCCAGCAAAAAGTCCGTGGGACAGGTTGTGCCCGGCGCTTCCGCGTAGCCGAAGCGGATCAGCACGTGGGCGCAGTAGGCAGTCAGCCAGACGCGGGTCTCGATGCGACTGGGCGTCATCCACTCCGGCGGCTCGAACGCCCGCACCGCCTCTACCTCGTCCCAGCCACCGTCCTCCTGCTGGCGATCCAGCAAGAAGCGGCACGCCGGATCCACAGTCGGCCCTCGGAACACCCTCAAGTCATCGAGCCACTGGAGCACGTAGGCAGTGTCGCAGACGTTGCTCACCTCCGGTACCCAGTAGGCGAAGCCGCCGTCTGGTTTCTGGAGGGCCGCCAGTTCCCGCAGCGCTGCCTCCGGTGGCGGTTCATCCCACAGGATGGCTGCCAGCCGCGCCCGCTCGACAGCGTTACCGTGGGCTTGCACGTAGGCGATGGCCTTCTCTGTGTCCATCTTGACCCCTCAAAACCGCACCACGCCCTCGGCCACCGACGCCACCTGCCCGCCCACTCGCACGGCGGTGACCTCCTCGCCCACGCTATCCACCTCGACGTACAGGGTGCTGGGCCGGCCCATCTCTGAGCCCTGCTCGCTGAGGATATAAGTGGTCGGCTCGGTGACTGGCACGGCTTGATGATGGACAAGGTAGGCCCCCAGCGCCCCATTGGCGCTGCCGGTGGCCGGGTCCTCTGGCACTCCCATCAGCGGGGCGAACATGCGCACGTGCACCGTGGCCTCGGGCCGCTCCGTCTCGAGGGTGAAGACCATCACACACTCGGTACCGACGGCGTGGCAGGCCCGGTTGAGGGCAGCGATGTTGAGCTGGCCCGCATCCAGAGCCTGCACCTCGGCCAGGAAACGGATCGGCGCCATCATCTGCGGCAGCCCCGTGGAGACGACCTGCACTGGCAGCCCCGTCTCAATGATGGCCTCGGGGGGCAGGCTCAGCCCTGCCGCTAGATCGGTCACGTCCTCCAGCACGGCGTGGAACGAGGGGCGATCCTGGGTCATGACTACCCGCTCTACCTGGCCGTCGGCCACGTGCAGGTCGGCTGGCAGCACGCCCACTCCTAGCTCAAAGCACACTTGGGTCACTGGCTCACGTAGCTCCACGCGCCCCAGGTGGGCCAGCACCCAGTGGGTGCCGACCACAGGATGGCCGGCGAAGGGCAGTTCCGCTGCCGGAGTAAAGATACGCACCTTGAAGTCGGCCCCCGGTGCTTGGGGCGGCAGCACGAAAGTGGTCTCCGAGAGATTCATCTCCCGGGCTAATTGCTGCATTTCCTCCGTGGTCAGCCCCTCGGCCTCAGGAAAAACCGCCAAGGGGTTGCCGCCGAAGGGCTTATCGGTGAAAACGTCCACCTGGATGAAGCGATACTCTTTCATGATTTGGCCTCCCTATCACATTGGTAACGATGGCTCAACGGACTGGTCGAGTGTGCTGGTGAAGCGGTTCCGGCCCAGGTGGAGCAGCGGGTGAACGTGGCTCAGGTCATACAGGCCGTCGTCGTCGAGAATCCCAGGCTGCGTGTACGCTGCCAAGACTTCACCGATGACCAAGTGGTGATCGCCGGCCTCGACCTCTTGCACCACACGACACTCCAGGTGGGCGATGCACTCCTCAATGATGGGCGGGCGCACGAGCCGTGCCTGGCCGGGAGTCAGACCGGTGGCGGCGAACTTGTCCACGTCGCGCCCGGAGCGGCGCCCGCAGAAGAGCACTTGTCGGGCGATTTCATGCGGGGCGACGTTGATCACGAACTCGCCGGTCGCACGGATGAGCCCATAGGAGTGTCGCGTGGGCCGGATGCTGATCCCCACCAGCGGTGGGCTCACGCTTAGCGGGATCAGCCAGGCGATGGCGATGATGTTGGGCTGTTGTCCCTCGGCGTCGCAGCAGGTCACCAGGGACGTGTTATATGGGTGCAACAGGTGATGAAAATTTGACACAGATATTGACTCGTTCAAAGCTCTGCCTCCTTTTCTCCCCGAACGTAGATGTAAAAGATGACCTCTCCTAACTGAAGGGCCGGGTCCTCAAGCAAGGTGAAATACCCTGCCTCTTGGCCGGGCGAGGCATCCCTTTCTCGCCTTTTCTCCCAAACTTCCCTCAGCCACGGGGTGAAATCGAGGATCTCTATGTTGACCAAGCCGGCATCTTCCATCCATCTTCTGAAGTCGTCCTGCGTACCCTGGCACAGGTAGTCGAGGCCGATGGCCTTGAGTGCGTCCTCGGTCTTCTTGGCAATGGGCCTGGTGACGATCACGTCGGTCAAGACCATCTTGCCCCTGGGCTTCAACACCCGCGCCATCTCCGGCTGGCCGATCTCGGTGATCAATGGGGCAGGGTAGACGATGAACTCGCTCACCAGCGCGTCGAACGTCTTATCTGGAAAGGGGAGGCGATGTTTCTCCGCCTTCTGGAATTGGACAACTCCTTCCAAGCCCTCGGCCTTCGCTTTCCTTGTGGCGCTCTCGAGGAGGTCGTCGCTCAAGTCCAGCCCCACGACTTTCCCGCTGCCGGCCATTTTGTTTCCCAGCCGCAGGGCCACCTCGCCCGCCCCGCAGCAGAGGACGAGTATGTTCTTCCTCCGTAGTGGCTTGAGTTCTTCTTCCATCCTTTGCAGAATGGCCTCTAATTTGCCGAGGTCTTCCTCTCCCCATCTTGGCATGATGACTCCCCTAAAAATCGCATATACGCTATTCGCAGCCCAGTAATCTCTGTTGTCTGAGACATACGCTGGCCTCCAGCACGACCTCTGCCTGGAGACGACAGGCATCACGGTAGCGCTGGTCGCGCAGCAGGGTGGGGTCCCATCCCTGCGCCAGTTCGATGTACGGCTGGAAGAGCACACCGGCCAGGATGTTCAGACTACGGGCCATGGCAAACAAGGTGCTGGCCTCGCCGTTGTCCATGCACAGGCATCCCCGACGACGGAACTCTTCCGCCATCTCCGGTGTGATCCGGTACAATGCCTCACTGGTGGCGTTTCCGCCCACGTGCACTGTTGCCCCTCGCTCGCGGCAGGCCGCAGCCAGGGCTTCGACCACTGCCGGGTCTGCGGAGACGTGGCCTGAGGTGTTGCCATAATGGATCGAGGTTCCGTCGGCTCCGACGGAGAAGGCCGGCACGATCAGGTCGCCGAATCGAACTGGCGGCCCCAGCGACCAGGCGGCGCAGACCAGGAAGACGGCCTGCACACCGCAGGCGGCCAGGTCCTCGACGATGCAGGCCAAAGGCGATGCACCCATCGGCGGGACCAGGACAGCAACGTCCAGTCCATCGAACTCGCCTCGTTTCACGATGTGGGCCGCTGCATACGGGTGGTGAAGCGCTGAGATCCACTCTGTATCTTCCAGAGCGCATAGTTCCTCCAGACGGTCCACTACTGCCTTCGAGAAGGTCAACACAGCGAGGCCTGACAGCTTCAACGCCTCATCGCCAAGCCTTGCCTGTCGGGCAGCAGAGAGGGTCTGTTGTGGTGTGATCAGCCAGGTCATGTTTTCCTCTATCTTGGTCACATGCTTGCTTCAACATCGAGTGCCAGGTCTTCCCGTGCCAGCACCCCACTCAAGACCAACACTTTGACTGCCAGGGCAGTATAGACCGGAGAGCTCTTTTCAGACCAGAAGGGACGCCAGCCGCCATCCTCTCGTTGAATGTCAATGAGGGCCTCCATCATCCGTTTTACCCTGGGGTCGCTCACATCGTAACCCTTCTGAATGCGACGCGGCTGGTCGAGCAGCCAGGAGAGGAGTAGATGGGTCAGGGTGTAGCCGTCGAGTTCTTCTCTTTGCTCATCCCGCAATCTGATGCGATACCCTCTTTCCACGTCCTGAGCGCACTCATCCAGGTGCCTTTCAAACAGCTCTCCGCCTCTTAGATACACCGGATCATCTTCCCCGTAGAGCTCGCCCATCAGGAAGGTGATCTGGGCAGTGGAGTCAGGGTCACCCGTGGAGCCTCGTTGGTCGCCGATACTTCCAGAATCAGTAGATAGCAATTGGCCATTTCACCCTGCATTTCCAATGCCAGCCTCAACCG
>CAZVCJ010000238.1:0-2709 GCA_964625745.1 uncultured Anaerolineae bacterium
CCCTGTGCTACGGATCGCAAAGGATGGCACCATCCTCCACGTCAACAAGGCTGGCCTGCCTTTGTTGAACGCCTGGGGATGCCAAGTGGGCCGACCTTTGCCTGACGACTGGCGCAAATTCAGCTTGGACGTTCTCAGTTCCGGCTTGAGGAAAGATACTGAAGCCGAGTATGAGGATCGTATACTCTCCCTAGCGTTTGCACCTGTAGTGGACGCCGGTTACGTCAATGTATATGGACTCGACATCACCGCGCGCAAGCGGGCGGAGGAGGAGCGGCTGCGCCTCTTCCAGGAGACCCAGGCCCATGCTGAACGGATGGTCCGCCTGGCCTCCGTCAGCGAGGTCCTGAACCGCCTCTTCACCGTGCGCGAAGTCGTGGCCCCCATCGGCCAGGGGGCGCTGGCCCTCAGTGGCGCTGACCGGGCGGCCGTCTACCTTCGCCACCCGGACGACACGATCACCTGCCCCTGGTCCCAGGGCCTCTCGCCAGCATACCTGGAACAGGTGACGGCCCGCGTGCTGGAGATGCCCGGAGGCCGGCTGCTGGAGAGCCCGGAGCTGGTGCTTATCCCCGATGTGGAGGATCTGCCAGAGGGGGCGCCCTTGCGGGGCCTGGCCAGGGCCGAGGGCTACCGGGCTGCCGGGCTGTGGCCCCTGGTCTACGAGGGACGGGTGATAGCCGCCGTGGGCTGCTACTACGATGCGCCGCGCACCTGGTCCGCGGCCGGGCAGGAGGTGAGGGAAGCCTTCGCCCGCCAGGCAGCGGTGGCCCTGGAGAACGCCCGGCTCTTCGAGGCCGAACAGACCCGAAGCCAGGAGCTGGATGCCCTCTACGGGTTGAGCCGCCAACTGGTGGCCACCGATGACATGGAAACCGTGTTGAGCACCGTCGCCCACCATGCTGTGGAGACCGTGCACGCCACCTTCTGCCGCATCCTGATTCTTGAAGAAGACGGGGCCTTCGTCTGCCGTGCCGCTTGTCCCGTCCGTGTGCTGGAGCGCGATCCTTCGGTAGACTCAGGGCATCGCCTGGGTGTGCGCCGGCCGGAGCCGGAGCTGGCATGGCCCGCCTACCAGCAAGCCCTCAGCCAGACGGAACCACTGGTGCTGCGCCAGGGTGATCCAGCCCTCAGCGCCGAGAAGCACCAGGCCCTGCTACTCGACCTGGCCCAGAGCCTGTGCCTGGTCCCGCTACGAGTCGGTGGCGAAGCGATCGGCGTCCTGGCCCTGGGTGAGGCCCGAAGCGCTGCTCGCGAAGCCTTCGACGCCGACAAGCTGCGCCTCGTCACCTCCATCGCCGCCATGACCGCCAGCGCCATCAACCGCGCCGGGCTCTTCGAACAACTGGAGCGGCGGGTGAGCGAACTGGCCATCCTCTATGAGATGGACCGGCGAATGGCCGCCAGCCTGCACGTGCGCGACATCCTGGACTTCGCCGTCCAGAGCATACCCCGCGTCATCGGGGCCGAGGCCTGCTCCCTGCTGCTCTGGGACGAGTGGGAAAAGGCGCTCATCGTGCGGGCTGGGGAGGGCTGGCCAGGTGTAGGCGTGGGTAAGGCCCGCTACCGCCAGGGCGAGGGGCTGGTGGGCCGGGTTTTCCTGGAACGGCGTGCGGCCAACGTCCCCGACGTGTCCGCCGACCCCCGTTGGAAAAGCAAGTACGGAGAGGACGAGAAACTCCCCTCCGGACGGGCCCGTTGTGCCCTGGCCGTGCCCCTGATCCTGGGGGAGAAGACCCTGGGCGTCCTCAACGTGGTCAACAAGATTCCCCTTCCCTCTCCTGTGGGGACTGAAGGGCCGGGAGTGAGTGCCTTCACCGAGGCCGACGAAGCCATTCTCACCTCGGTAGCGAGCCAGATGGCCGTGGCCCTGGAGAACGCCAGACTCTACGAGGACTTGCGCGATCTCTCCATCGCCACTATTCGCTCCCTGGCCACGGCCATTGACGCCCGCGACCCCTACACCCGTGGCCACTCGGAAGGCGTGACGCGGTTGGCGGTGCAACTGGCGCGGGAACTGGGCTGGGACGAGGCTGACCTGGAGATGCTGGAGTTCGCCGCGCTGCTGCACGACGTGGGCAAGATCGCCGTGCCCGACGCCATCCTGCGCAAGCCAGGCCCCCTCACTTCAGAGGAATGGGATGTGATGCACAGGCATCCGTACTACAGCAGGCAGATTGTCGCGCCGGTGGAACCGCTGCGGCGCCTCACTCCCTGGATCTACCATCATCACGAGAGATGGGACGGGACGGGCTACCCGGATGGGCTGAAAGGGGAAGCTATCCCCCTGGCGGCGCGCATCATCGCCGTGGCGGACGTCTGGGACGCGTTGCGCTCCGACCGCCCCTATCGCAAGGCCTGGCCGGAGAAGAAGGCCCTCGAGTACATCCGTGAGCAGGCCGGCCAGCACTTCGACCCGCAGGTGGTGGAGGTGTTCTTACGAGTAAGTGGTAACGAGACAGGGACGGCTGGGACGGGAGGAACAGGAGAGAACAAAGATGCGTAGAGAGTACGTAGGGGAAGCCACCCTACCCGAGGAGGAGTTCCTGACCAGTTATCGCTATCTGGCCAGCATCCTGGAGAGTATGCTGGATGCGGTCATTGTGGCCGACCCCGATGGCACCATCCGCACGGTGAACCGCGCCGCCATGGAGCTGTTGGGCTACACGGAAGAGGAGATCATCGGTCAGGCGGTTGGCATCATCTTTG
>CAZVCJ010000238.1:2809-5592 GCA_964625745.1 uncultured Anaerolineae bacterium
AGCAGCAGCAGCCTTCTTCAGGGGCAGCGGGCTGGCGCAATTGGTGCGCGAGGAGGCGGTACGGGACGTGGAGCTGACGCTCGTGGGCAAGTCGGGCGAGCGGATCCCGGTGATGTTCAACGGCTCCGTCATTCGGGAGGAGGATGGGCGCTTGTCCGCGGTGGTGGGCGTGGCCCGGGACATCCGCGCGCGCAAGCGGGCGGAGGAGGAGATCCAGCAGCGCAACCGTGAGCTTGCCATCCTCAATGCCATCGCCACTGTTGTAAGTCAATCGCTTAACCTGGATGAAATCTTGAACACTGCTCTGGACAAGGTGTTAGAACTAATGCATCTGGATGTCGGTGGGATATATCTTGCCGACCGGGTGCGCCGCAAGTTGGACTTGGTCGTTCATCGAGGCTTATCGAAAGAATTCGCTCACGAAATAGAGTCGGTAAGCGTGGATGAGAAGACCCTGGAAGTAGTGATGGCTGAGAGCAAGCTGAGGAGATTCATACTCTCGGTAAAAGCAGTCATGAAAGATCGGGTGGAGCTGGAGAGGGTTCTGTCAGCGATGAAGAAGGAGGGGTTGAGTTTGGCCTCTGGCGTTCCCGTGTTACTGCAGGCCAGGGAAGAGATTCAAGGGTTGATGATAGTGGCCAGCCGTGTGCCTCGGCAGTATTCTGAAGCAGAGTTGCGGTTGTTGACCTCCATCGGCCAGCAAATCGCCACTGCCGTTGAGAACGCGCGGCTGTACGAGGAAACGCAACAGCGGCTCAGCGAACTCTCTGCCCTCTTCGAGGTCTCCGGCAGTCTGCGTGGCGCGGCCACCGTGGGTGAGATGCTGCCCATCATCCTGGATAAGACGCTGGAGGTCGTGGCGGCCGAAGCTGGCGCCATCTTCCTGGTGGACCAGGTGGCAGGCGAGATGGTTGTCCCCGTCGTCCGGGGGCCGATGGAAGAGGCGCTGGTGGGCCGAAGCTTCCCCCTGGCCGGCACCCTCACCGAGAGGATGTCGCGCACAGGAAAGCCGGACCTCTCCCCCGACCTGGCGGCCGACCTCCGTATGCCAGAGGAGATGCGGGCCATGTTCCGAGGGACCGGGACTGGCATTGGTCTCCCCCTGCGCGCCGCCGACGCCCCGGTGGGCATGATGGCCGTATCCTGGCTGGTGCCTCACGCCGTGAGCGACGACGAAATTCACCTCCTCACCGCCATTGCCGACATGGCCGCCAGCGCCATCTATCGGGCCAACCTCTTCGAGCAGTTGCAGGCCCGGCTGCACGGACTGTCCACCCTCTACGAGGCAGGCAAGACGATCACCGCCACCCTACGCATTGGGGACGTGCAGGACTTCATCGTCGGTGCGGCTTCCGAAACCCTCCGCGCCGAAGGCAGTTACCTCTTCCTCTGGGACGAGCGGGAAGAGACGCTGGTGATGCGGGCGGCCTGGGGCTTCCTGCCGGAAGTGGTGGGACAGGTGAAGTGCCGCCTGGGGGAAGGACTCTCCGGCTGGGTCTTCCTGGAGGGCAAGCCCGTCAACGTCCCCGACGTGGCCCAAGATCCCCGTTGGAAGCCCGAACCCGACTACGAAGCGTTTCTTTCCACAGGACGGATCGTGAGCGCCCTGGCCGTTCCCCTGGTGGTGGGGGCCAGGACCCTGGGCGTGCTGGGGGTGGTCAACAAGACGGCGGACGGCCGTCGGCCAAAAGTGGTTTCCTTCACCCCGGCCGACGAGTCGCTCCTCACCACCCTGGCCGGTCAGGTGGCCATCGCCATCGAAAACGCCCGCCTCTACGAGGACGTGCGCGACCTCTCCCTGGGCGCCATCCGCTCCCTGGCCTCGGCCATTGACGCCCGCGATCCCTGTACCAGAGGCCACTCCGAACAGGTAGCCCGGCTGAGCGTGCTCCTGGCCCAGGAGCTGGGCTGGCAGGGGGCCGACCTGGAGATGCTGGAGTTCGCCGCGCTGCTGCACGACGTGGGCAAGATCGGCATTCCCGATGCCATCTTGAAGAAGACCGAGCCCTTGACCCGCGACGAATGGAACAGTATCCACCTTCACCCCTACCAGAGCGCGCAGATGGTGAAGCCGGTGGAGCCTTTGCAGCGCATCGTTCCCTGGATCTATCATCACCAGGAGCGGTGGGACGGGAGCGGTTATCCCGACGGGCTGAAGGGGGAGCGCATCCCTTTGGCCTCTCGCATCATCGCTGTGGCCGATGCTTTCAACGCCATGACCACCGACCGTCCCTATCGCAAAGCCAAGAGCCGGGAGGAGGCCATCGAGGAACTGCGCCGCCGTGCCGGCACGCAGTTTGACCCGCAGGTGGTGGAGGTGTTTTTGGAACTGGTAGTGGGGGAGGGATAAGGGGATTAGGAGGCGGATACATGTTTAGCGTTCATAGGTAAAGAATCTCCCCTTGTCAGTGATAGGGCAATCGCATTTGTATTCAAATCCGTCTCAGACTGTCATTCTGAGGAGCGAAGCGACGAAGAATCTCGTTCTTCCAAATGCGTAAACGAGATTCTTCGCTCCCTACGGTCGCTCAGAATGACAAATTCGTAAAGCACCAGCATAAATGCGATTGCCCTATGTCAATGACGTGCGTCCTTTACAAGCGCCGGATTTAGGTGTATAATAGCCACAGTATGATAGACTATGCTCAGTCCAGGGGCCAGCCAGGCCAACCCCAACTTGATTCCCGCGATGAGCGCATTGCCGAGCTTGAGGCGCAATTGGCGCAAGCTCAGGCGGTAATTGCTGCATTGGAGGCGCAGAATACACAATCCCAGCAACAGAT
>CAZVCJ010000239.1:0-5561 GCA_964625745.1 uncultured Anaerolineae bacterium
AGAAAGGAGCACGGCTAATTTGGAAGAGCAAACCAAAAATGTAGTGCTGTCGGTTCGAGGGCTAAAGACGTACTTCTATACCGAAGATGGGGTGGTCAAGGCCGTGGATGGCGTTGACCTGGACGTGCATTACGGCGAAATCCTGGGACTGGTGGGAGAATCGGGCTGCGGCAAGAGCGTTACTTCTCTTTCCATCATGCGGCTCATCGGCATGCCGGGTAAAATTCTGGAGGGCGAAGTGACATTCGAAGGGCGAGATCTCCTGTCTATTGAGGAAACGGAGATGTGCCGCATCCGAGGCGACCGCATTTCCATGATCTTCCAACAGCCTGTCAGTTGTCTGAACCCGGTTTTCCGCGCCGGCGACCAGGTTGCGGAGGTGTTGAAGGTTCATTACGGGATGGACGATGGGGCCGCCCAGGAGCGGGCAGAGGAGTTGTTTGGGATGGTTGGCATCCCTGACCCTGAGCGCCGGATCGAGGCCTACCCTCACGAACTGTCTGGCGGCATGGCGCAGCGGGTCATGATCGCCATGGCCCTGGCCTGCAACCCCGAACTGCTCATCGCCGATGAGCCCACCACTGCCCTGGACGTGACCATCCAGGCACAAATCCTGGAACTGATGATGACCCTGAGGGAAAGGATAGAGACCTCGATCATCCTCATCACGCACAACATGGGCGTCATCGCCGAGATGGCCGACAATGTGGCCGTAATGTACGCCGGCAAGATCATCGAATACTCGGACGTCAACACCATCTTTGACAATCCCCTGCATCCTTACACCATGGGGTTGCTGGCCTCCATACCAGTCATGGGTGTGATCCAGGACCGCTTGACCACCATCCCGGGCACGGTACCCAACCTCATCAACATGCCGCCCGGTTGTCGGTTTGCTCCCCGCTGCGAGGCTCGCATCGAACACAAACTGGAGCGCTGTACTGTGGAAGAGCCGGAATTGCTGCCCGCCACCCTGCGTCACACCGTGCGTTGCTGGTTGTACCAATAATCGTTTCAAGTAGGTGGCAACACAGGAAACCATCCAAGGAGTTAAGAGTGAGTCAAAACCAAAACGAAGACCTGTTGGTGGTGCAAGACTTGGTCAAGTACTTCCCGGTGCGGAGCGGGCTACTGCAGCGGGTCGTGGCCTGGGTCAAAGCTGTGGATAAAGTCAGCTTTACCGTAAAGAGAGGCGAGACCCTGGGCCTGGTGGGCGAGAGCGGTTGCGGCAAAACCACCGTGGGCCGGACCATTCTGCGCCTGATTCCCGCCACCGGTGGCAAGGTCTATTTCGAGGGGAAAGACGTTTTCGCCCTCGGCAAAGGCGAAATGAAAGCTCTGCGGGGAGACTTGCAGATCATCTTTCAGGACCCCTATTCCTCTCTGGACCCGCGCATGCCCGTGGGCGAGAGCATCGCCGAGGGTCTAATGGTGCACGTCGCAGGCGACAAAAAAGAGCGCAGCGAGATTGTGATGGACGTGTTGAACCGAGTGGGTCTGCGCCGAGACCACGCCCACCGCTATCCCCACGAGTTCTCCGGCGGACAACGGCAGCGCATCGGCATCGCCCGCGCCCTGGCGTTGCGCCCCAAACTCATCATTTGCGATGAGCCTATTTCTGCCCTGGATGTTTCTGTGCAGGCCCAGGTGCTCAATATCCTGCAAGACTTGCAGGGAGAATTTGGCTTGACCTACGTTTTCATTGCCCACGATTTGAGCGTCGTCGAGCACGTCAGTAATCGTGTGGCCGTGATGTACGTGGGCAAGCTGGTGGAACTCACCGATCGCGAGACTCTCTATCGCAACCCCTTGCACCCCTACTCCCAGGCCCTCATCTCAGCCATCCCCGTTCCCAATCCCAAGATCCGCAAGAAGCGAATCATCCTCACAGGGGATGTCCCGAGTCCGCTGAACCCTCCGCCCGGCTGCCGTTTTCACACCCGCTGCCCCATCGCCGTGGACGTGTGCAGCCTGGAGGAGCCGGTTTTCCGCGAGGCCGAAGAGGGACACTGGGTTGCCTGTCATTTGGTTTAGCTCCAACAGCCTATCCGAAGAATGATTCATGGCGGACTACAGTCCGCCGCCGGGATGGAGGCTGCGGCTTGCCGCAGCCTCCCGTTTTTCACATGCCCCATCCCCCACAACTTCGTTCAGGAGGGGGGCAACCGAAAGGCAGACATCACGCCAACGGAGGAAGTGTAATTGTGATACGATTCATCGTGAAGCGCATTGCGCTGTTCGTGGCCGTGCTCTTGGCCGTCAATGCGGCGACCTATCTGGTGGCAAACTACCTGGAACTACGCGGACCAATGGCCTACAACTACGTCCAGGATACCAGGGTTTCGATCGCCGAGGTGTTTGCACCCTATCCGGACTATTTGTGGCGCATGCTGCACGGTGATTTTGGGGCGAGTTGGCTAGGGTGGTGGCACAGTGCACAGAGCCCGGTAATCGAGTATATCGCCGACAGACTTCCGAGGAGTCTTGTGCTGCTTGGGATAGCCGTGCCGTTCTCCTTTGTAGTGGGAATTACAGTCGGACTTCTGTCGGTGAATTACAAGACGCGCCGGACGAATTCACTGGCCTTGATATTCTCGTTGGCTGGGTTCTCCATGCCGGGTTTTTACATGGGGATTCTTGTTCTCTACCTGATTATATGGGCCGCCATGACAAGGGGTGGAATGACTTTTTCCTTGCCTGTCAGTGGCTATGGCCTTGATAAGCATCTTGTTTTGCCTGTTCTGACACTCTCTACACGCCCAACCGCCGAGATAGCCCGACTGACGGCAGTGCTTCTGGGCGAGGAACTGCCGAAGGAGTATATCCGCACGGCGCGGGCAAAAGGGCTTCCTGAGCGGTTGATCGTCATGCGTCATGCCTTCCGCAATGTGGCGGCTGCCGTTATTAACGCCATGAGTAACTCCTGGAGTTATCTGATCGGCTCGCTGGTCATTGTTGAGAGGGTGTTTTACTGGGGGGGAATTGGTGGGGCGCTGATTGACGCCGTTACGTTCAATCAGTTTGCCGGGTCATCTTTTAACCCGGCACTGGTAGCGGGCCTGGCGACGACGCTGGCTCTGCTCTTTTTGCTCGCCGACCTGATCACCGGGTCGGTGGCCCAGGCCCTCGATCCTCGTTTGAGGAGAGTTCATGGAGAGGCGGCATGAGAGGATTAGATCTACGAAGGCTGCATTTCTATCGCTTCAACCTTCCGCTAGTGTTAGGTGGCGTGCTGGTAGGTTCGCTGGTCATCGTCGCCCTGGTTGGTCCCACGTTGGCTCCTCACGATCCGCTGGAAAACTTTTTTATGATGCGGGATCGTAGTGGGGAACTCAAGATGGCTCCCTTTGAGCCGGGCCAGGTAGCTGGGTTTCCACTGGGCAGTGACCTGGATGGGCGGGATATCCTCAGCCGACTCATCTGGGCGGTAAGGCCCACGCTCATCCTGGCAACGCTGGTCGCGACCAACCGCCTTGTGGTGGGCACGGTGCTGGGGTTCCTGGGGGGCTGGTACGGTGGAGTCATCGGTGACGCAATTGCCAGCGTGACCAGAGTGGCGCTTGGCATCCCGATCCTCATCCTGGCGATCATCGTGATCTACATCCTGGGCTTTCGCTTTGAGGCCTGGATATTTATCGTCGCCCTGACGCTGACAGGCTGGGCGAATACCGCCAAGATCATGTCTGAACGGGCGCTTGTGATTCGTGGCGAACCTTTCATCGAAGCATCCAGAGCCGTGGGTGCACGGGATCGTCGTCTGTTGTGGCGTCACGTTTTGCCCCAGGTGCAAACCCTGGTGCTGGTGACGTGGGCGTTTGAGATGAGCGCAGTATTGTTGCAACTGGCCGAGCTGGGCTTCCTGGGGTTCTTCATGGGCGGTGGGGCCATCCGCCTGATTCCAGACCCGAGCTCCGGCGGCTTCATCAGCGAGTTGATAGCGGGAAGGCCGGAACTGGGCCAGATGCTATCGGCTGGCTGGGAGAATTTCTTCAACGTGCCCTGGATGTCGGTCGTGGCCGGGACGGCCTTTTTCGTCGCTGTCTTTAGCTTTATGATGTTGAGCGAGGGACTTAAACGATACTTTGCTGAGATGAAGCGATTGTAGATGTGTAAGGCCAAGCAGAAGAAGATGTATGGTGGCTCGTGAAGCGTGAAACGTGGCGGAGAAGGGAGGAGTGCGGGCGGAGGAGTCGGAAACGGACCGGTTGAATTCAATAGTGCATCCCCTTGGGCACAAGATAACCTTGCAGCTCGGTGTAGCTACTCTAGCCCGGCTGATTCTCAACACCTCCCGACGCTTCGCCTATCCTTTCGCCTCGGCTCTCAGCCGAGGGTTGGGCGTGCCGCTGGTTGCCATCACCTCCCTCATCGCCGTCAACCAGGTGACCGGGGTGCTCAGTCCGGTCTTTGGCCCGCTGGGAGACCGCTGGGGCTATCGGGTGATGATGCTGGCCGGGCTGGCCATGCTCACCGGAGGCATGCTGGCCGGCGGGCTGCTGCCGACCTATGGTGTGGTGTTGCTGGCCCTGTTCCTGGCGGGCCTGGGCAAAAGCGTCTTCGATCCGGCCTTGCACGCCTACGTGGGCCAACGAGTGCCTTACCAGCGTCGGGGGCTGGCTATCGGGATGCTGGAATTCGCCTGGGCCGGGAGTGCCCTGGTGGGCCTGCCGCTGGTCGGCCTGCTGATAGAGCGAATGGGATGGCGGGCGCCGTTTTTTGCGCTGGGCGGACTTGGCCTGCTCAGCTTAATCGCGCTCGCCATACTCATCCCCGACGACAGTCATCAGCAGCGCACTGTCGAGGGCCTGGCTGGTTTCCGCCGGGCCTGGGGGAGGCTGAGCAGGGAACGAGCGGCCTTGGGCGCGTTGGGCTTTGGCCTGTTGATCAGTGCGGCCAACGATAATCTGTTCGTGGTCTATGGTCCTTGGCTGGAGTCAGCTTTCGGCCTGAGCGTGGCGGTGCTGGGGGCAGCGACCACGGTCATCGGCGTGGCAGAGCTAATGGGCGAGGGGCTCACCGCCTCCATCGCCGACCGGCTGGGGCTGAAGCGAGCGATTGTCGTCGGCTCTATCCTGTCGGCCCTGAGTTACGTCATGCTGCCACAGGTGGGGCGCACGCTGCCGCTGGCGCTGATGGGGCTGTTCATCACCTTTCTCACCTTCGAGTTCACCATCGTCACGGCTATCTCTCTATTCACCGAAATCCTCCCTACGGCGCGGGCGACGATGATGTCGTCCAGTGTGGCAGCCTTCAGCATGGGTCGGGTGATGGGCGCGCTCATCGGTGGGCCAGTGTGGCTGGCTGGCGGGATGCTGGCGACGGGTATTGTCTCGGCGGCCGTTAGTGGATTGGCGCTGGTCGTGCTGCTGTGGGGGCTGCGTGGCTGGCGCGCTTGAAGTATTGGCTCTTTAGGATTTCGCAGGGTCAAGGCACCGGAGTCCCCAACTCGTTGGGGGTACGGCGCAATGAACCCGAACAAGACTTCGGCGAGCTCAGCCGAGCCGTTCGGGACTCCACTGTGCCATCCACGCAAAGCCCCAGAGAGCCGAGGTATTCCGGCA
>CAZVCJ010000240.1:0-5525 GCA_964625745.1 uncultured Anaerolineae bacterium
GTTTGTTTCGATTATTGTAATGGCACAAAGCCTAGCTCTTCAACGATCTCCTGTCCCTCCGCGCTGGTGATCCAGTCCAGATACTCGCGGATGATGCCAGTGGGCTGGCCGCTGGTGTACATGTACAGAACACGCGCGATGGGGTAGCTGCCGTCCTTAACCGTCTCGATGCTGGGTGGGACGTAGGGCTCGCCAGCATTGCGTGCCACTTTGATCGTTTTCTGATCCGGTGTCACGTAGCCCAGGCCGTCGTAGCCGATGGCGTTGGGGTTCTGGCGTATCTCGATGCTGATGCCTTCCGAGGAGGGCATCAGGAGGGTGTCGGGAGAGAAAAGGCTCTGATTGTTTTCCTCTCCCTTGCGCACCACGTGCTCCAGAAAATAGATGTGGGTGCCCGAGTTGGATTCGCGCGAGAGCAGGACGATGGGGCGATCCTCTCCGCCCACTTTGTGCCAACGGGTGATCTTGCCAGTGAAGATGTTCGAGAGCTGGTCTATGGTCAAGGCACTGACGGGATTGCTCGGATTGACGACTACCGCGATAGCGTCACCGGCCACGATGTGCTCCACTGGCTCAATGCCGTTGGCTCGCGCCTTATCCACCTCTTCGGGCTTCATAGCCCGCGAGGCGTTGGTCACGTCAACCGTGCCGTTGATCAGGGCGGCGATCCCCGTGCCAGAGCCGCCGCCGGTGACCGAGATGTGCACCTCAGGGTGCCGGGTGGTGTAGGCTTCGGCCCAGGCGAGGGCCAGGTTGACCATGGTGTCCGAGCCCTTGTTGATGATGGCCTGCGTTGCAACCGTCCCCGGAAGGTATGTTGCTTGCTCGCCGCAGCCAGGCAACACATTCGAGATCGCCAGCACAATTATCATTCCAAATACGCGAAGTTTACGTTTAACGCCTTCACGTTTCACGTCTCCACATTTCATGACCCACCTGTGCCCCCGGAAGCTACTTTTTCATCGGCAGTTCTGGCTGCATGGAATTATATCACCGACCTTCAGTGCCGTCAAACTGGCTTTTGTGTTATAAGCGGTTTTCTGGTAAAATATGGTGGACGTGATTAGCTTTGCCGTGCTGGGGAGAAGTGAATGACCAAGATGGAGGTCTTGAACCTCGACTTTTATTACGATGGTTTCAAGGCCCTGAAGAACATCAGCCTGCAGATTCTAGAGCACCAGATTACGGCTCTCATTGGCCCTTCTGGCTGTGGGAAATCAACCTTTTTGCGCTGTCTCAATCGCATGAACGATACCATCTCTGGGACTCGTCTGGAGGGTAAGGTTCTGTTGGACGGCAAAGACATCTATGGGATGGACGTGGATGCGGCGGAGCTACGGCACAGGGTGGGCATGGTCTTTCAGCGGCCTAACCCCTTTCCCCAGTCAGTCTACGACAACGTGGCTTTTGGCCCGCGAGTGTTGGGCATCCAACGACGGGCGAATCTCGGCGATTTGGTGGAGCACAGCCTGAGGAGAGCGGCCTTGTGGGACGAGGTCAAGGACGAGTTAAAACATTCGGCGATGGCCCTGGATGGGGGGCAGCAACAGCGGCTATGTATCGCCCGCGTACTGGCTGTGGAGCCAGAGGTCATCCTGATGGACGAGCCCTGCTCTGCTCTCGATCCCGTTGCTACTTTGAAGATCGAGGAGCTGATGCAAGACCTGAAACGGAACTACACTATCGTCATCGTCACCCACAACATGCAACAGGCCGCTCGCGCGTCGGACTGGACGGGCCTCTTCTGGCTGGGGGAGCTGGTGGAGTATGGCCTCACCAGCCAGATATTCACCCGTCCCAAAGAGAAACGCACTGAGGATTACATCACTGGTCGGTTGGGGTAGTCTGGAGTGGAGAAACCAGGTTTTTCGCTTAGAAGTGTTCTCTGGATATCGAAGATGCCAGCAATTGCGCACGTTTTGGAAACAAAGGGCTCAAAAACCTGGTTTCTGGCGAGGGAGGTGAGGAAATGTCTTTGAAGGTTCCAAGTCGTCATAACGAGAAGCTCTCGCAGTTGCTGGCGCTAATCAACGAGGATCTGGAGTTACAGCAATTGTGGAGGTGCGCCAACATCAACGCTGTAGATCGCGCTGGCATCAGCGATCACGGGGAGGTGCACATCCAGATTGCGGCCAACGCCGCCCTGAGAATGCTGCGGCTGCTGGACGACGCGGGGGTGGAGACCAGCGTCGTCAAGGATCACGGCCTGACGTACGAAGACGCCGAGGTGATCGTCGTGCTGGCTGCCTGTCTCCACGACGTGGGGATGGCCATTCATCGCGACAATCACGAGCAGCACAGCTTGATACTGGCTGCCCCCAAGGCACGAGAGCTGTTGACCGACATCTATGAAGAACCGGCGCGGACCATCGTGGTCTCCGAGGTGCTCCACGCTGTCATCGCTCACCATTGGGACACCCCTTGTAACACCATCGAGGCGGGAATCATCAAAGTGGCCGACGCTCTGGACCTGACCCAGGGGCGGTCGCGGATTCCCTTCGAGGCGGGTCAGACCAACATTCACTCCGTCTCGGCGATGGCCATTGACAGCGTCGCCCTGGAAAAGGGCGAGACGGCTCCCATCCGGGTGGTGATCACCATGAGCAACTCCGCTGGCATCTTCCAGGTAGACGAGCTCCTGAAGCGCAAGCTCAAGAACTCTTCTATCGCTCCTTACGTCCAGGTGGTGGCGCGGATCGAAGGCGAGACGGAGAAGCGGCTGGTGGAGTTTTACAGCATCTCCCAGGAGCCGCAGTGGGAGGGGGTGGTAACATGACATAAATCGAAGAGCAAGTGTTTTCGAAGAAAGAGTAATCGCGCTTCAATTCACGTCACATTCTCTACTCAAGGAGGTAGAATCATGCTTACCGATCGTATCATTGCTGCGTTCACGTTCCGGCGCGAAGTTTACAAGGAGGTTGAGCAGGACACCACATTCACCCAGACAGCCTGGCTCTTAGTGGTAGTAGTCGCATTCCTCAGCCAGCTCGGGTCAAGTGCATCCGACAACCTGGTCAATTGGGTGATCGGTGCCGTCGTGGGCACGATCTTTGCGGTCATCGGTTTCGCCGTTGGCGCCTTTGTCATCAACTGGGTGGGGCGCACGGTTTTCAGCGCCGATGTCACTTTCGAAGAACTAGTTCGTACCCTGGGCCTGGCCTACGTCTGGAACGTCGTGGGAGTCATTGGGGTGCTGGCTGCTTTGTCCTCTACCCTGGGCTGCCTGTTGGCCCCGGTCACCTTTATCGCCTGGATCTTGGGATTGATCTCCTGGTTCGTGGCGGCGAAGGAGGCTCTGGACCTGGAGTGGGTTCAGACCATCGTCACCGTCATCCTGGGCTGGATCGCCCTGTTTGTGGCTACGCTCATTGCTGGAGTGGTGCTGGGTATGCTGGGCCTGGGTGTCGCTGCAGTGGGAGGGCTCATCGGGGGATAGCGAAACTGGGCTGATCTCCAAACTGTCCCATGATCGGCGTAGACAAAGTAATGGCGGGGTGGCTATCTTGTAGCCACCCCGTCACACTTTTGGAAGAGGCGATTCCGTGCGAGGCGGTGAAGGTAGGGTTCATGGCCTATAAGCCAATCCATTCAGGCTCTCGGCCGTGAAGAGAAACTCACGCCGGCCATCGAGCCAGGCGCGACTGACCTCGAAATGGCCCCCGTCGGCCTGCGGGTCGTCGGTGATCCACTCGGCAGTCAGATAGCTTTCGTCGTCCAACCAAAGCCAGAAAGGGGCTGGCATGGGGGTGAGAGCCGGATCGGGACCAGCGGAGACGAAGGAGTATTGCTCACCCTGAATGACGGCCAGGAACTGTCCACCCGGCGACCAACTGTGGGGCCACGTCCGCTCGTCGGTGCCGGGCACGGCGACCGGCTGGCTGCCATCGCCCTGGGCAATGTGAAGCCAGCCCGCCGGGTCGTCCGCCAGGTAAGCCAACCTCCATCCGTCGGCCGACCAGCGGAAATAGCGCCCAACGCGGATCGTCGTAAGGCAGACTGGCTCACCTGCGACCGGCACCTGCCATAGCTCGGTTATGTCCTCTGCCTCTGTTGTCTGTGCCAGTCGTATAAGGCCAGCGACCAGCACGCCGCTGGCCAGCCATTTCCCTTCGTAGTAGATCAGATCGTCGAAGAGTGGCCGGTAGCTGCTGCCGTCGGCGGCGATGAGCGAGAGTTGCCCGCGCTGATAGCCTGTGTACGGCGTATTCAGAGCGATCCACGCTCCGTCGGGGCTGTAGTCGGGCATGCCGCCGCCGTCGAGCACCTGCCGATAGTTACCTGTCTCCACATCCACCAGCCACAGGTCCTCGCTGTAGATGATCTTGCCATAACCGCCCGTCGTCAGGGCCACCGTCCGACCATCAGGTGACCAGGCAAGATCGTAGATGAGTGGGTTGCCGAACTCTGTTGGCCCAATCAGCCGCCGCTGGTTCACCTGGCAGGGAGCCGGCGCCGCCGGGCAGGTGAAGTCGGCCAGCCAGAGATCGGGTAGGGACAACTCCGGGCTGGCGCGGCGGAAGACGAGTCTGTCGCCGGCTGGCGACAGGTGGGGATTGCTACCGTTGGTCAGGAGTACTTGTGGTGGCTGGCTTAGCTCGACAATCCAGATGTCGCCGCCGGATTCATAGATGAGCCGACCGGCGAGCGAGATGGCAGCAGGCGATCCGGTAGCGATGCTCAGCAGGTCATCCAGGGAGAGAGCTGACACCGGCGCTCGCAGCTCAAAGCCCACGTCGCCCACTTTCCAGTCTAACACCCACCAGCCGAAGCGCTGAACAGCGTATCCCGTGTTCTCCCCCACCGCCACGAGGCGGGCTTCCGGCTCATAGCGGGCCTGGCCCCAGCCAACGCTGGCATAGTGGTCTGTCGTGACCATCTGGATCAGCTCCAGCCAGGCGTCATCTGTCAGGCGATACATCTGGCTCACGTTAGTCCGGCGGCGCTCTCCTGAAGTCCTCGTTTCGACCTGCACTTCACCCAGCACTGCGCCAGTTGGCAACCAACCTGGCCGGTAGAGGGGAAAGTCAAGCGCCGCCTGAGCCATTTCCAACGAGTCAAAGGGCTGGTGTGTGTGGGGATCCCATGCGTCGAACCAGCGGTGGACATCCCCCGTGCCGGGCACCGTCTGGGTGATGGCCGCGGTGACATAACCTGGAGCGGCGACCCAGGCCCGCATACTGATCTGGCTGTCGCTCTGGCTCACACGTTCGCCCCACGCTCCTGACCACATGCCGCCGGCGCTATCCCGCAGGGGGCCGGTGGCGGCGGTGTCGAATGAGACGATCTCGTGGAAGCCCCACAGCGGGCCGGGGGGCACTCGGCCAGCGGTATCGGTCACCCACAGGAGCCAGCCATCTCGATCAACCTCTAGCTCGGCCACTAACTGCTGCGAGGAGTCTGGTGGTGTCACCTGCAACGAAATCGGCCCTGTCTCCAGGTGTAGCCACAGATTATCCCCCCCATGGAGGCTGTCCGGTGCAGGGCGGCAGAAGTGCGTCTCGGCCCACAGGACGTAGGTGTGACCA
>CAZVCJ010000241.1:0-5480 GCA_964625745.1 uncultured Anaerolineae bacterium
AGCGAATCATAGATGGCGTAGGTTGACTGTTTTGTCCCAAATGCGTAACGCTCCCTTTTTTGGCTATTGCCAAACGAGCCGAAATCTGTTATACTATATGTATCAGCCAAGTAGAAAAGAGAGCACAGAGTTACGGCTCAGGTTCCGATGCCTAACCCCATAGGAGGCTGACAAATGTCTCCATTATCTCAGTTCATCAAACTCCGACCCGAAGTCGCCGCACTGGATTGGGAGCGCATCCGTGGCCATATCCTGTTCAAAGACCTGATCTCGCCACTGGATTCGCTGGAGAAGGACACGGATTGGCTTTTCTCCCACACCTTCCCGACAACAGTGCTGCAGGCCATCTTGCAGGAAATCCAGGCCAAGCTGGAGGGCAAATCGGCTACCGGAGCCTTCCTGCTGGAGGGCGGGCTAGGGTCGGGTAAGTCGCACCTCTTGACGTTCCTCTACCACCTCTTCACCAGGCCAGCGAGGGCTCGGGACTGGCTGGCTGAAAATGGCCTGGATTCCTCGTTGACAATCCCCGAACAAACAACCGAGGTTGTCTTGCCCCTCTTGGAATTCCCCGACCAACCTCTGTGGAAGCCTATGTTCGAGGGACTCGGCCGGCCTGATCTGATCCCAGACAAAACGGCCACTGCCCCCACCAGCGAGGCCATCCGTGAAGCCTTCGGCGAGCGGTCAGTAGTCCTGCTGATTGACGAGATCGTGGGCTGGTACGGCACCCTGCCCGGCACGCTCAAGGTGGCCGCTCGCAACTTCTTGCAGAACCTGGCCGAAGAGGCCTTGCGCCGCCCCAATGTGTTCCTCTTTGTCAGCGTTCTCTCTGGCATGGCCGCTGAGGAGGCCGATGCTGACGCCATCAAGAGTCGCCTGACCCGGCCTGCTTTCTACAGCGAGCCGCTGATGCGCCGCGACGACCGCCTGCGTGTCGTGTTCTTCCGCCTCTTCCAGGACAAGGTGAACCGCGTTGGCGCGGAGTCCATCATCGAACGCTATGTGTCCGCTTATGGCGACCTGCGGGACCAACTGGGCCTCGATTGGGACCTGGCCGAGATGCGCGCCCAACTCAGGGAGAGCTATCCCTTCCATCCCAATCTGCTGGACGTGGTGTTCGACCGCTACGCCACGATCCCCCAGACCCAGGCTGCCCGTGGAGCCCTCGGCCTCCTGGCCGAACTGGTGGTGCGAGAGCAGGCTCAGGCTGACCTGCTCCTGCCGGCCGATGTCTCGCCTGACACCTACTACGAGTGGCTGTCACGGGTGAACTTTGGGCTGACCAAGCGAGTCTTGGACGACCTGGAATCGTTGGTCGAAGACGAGGACGCTGCCGTCAAGGAGTCCATCCTGTGCACGGCTTTTCTGTACTCCCTGGGTGAGGTGAAACAGCCTGGCGCGACTGATGGGGAGATTTTCCTGGGCACAGTGCGCCCGGACCAGGTCTCGGCCCTGGACGTGGATGGCGCTTTGCGGGAGATGACAGCCACCGTGGAGCACCTGCATCACGAGAACGGCCGCTGGGTGGTCAAGTTAGAGGAAAACGTTGACGCCCTGGTCTATCGCCAGGCCATGCGGGTTGAGCCTGAAGAGTTGCAGGAGATTGCCAAAGAAGCAGTCAAGACTCAGCTCAAGGGGCTGGCCTACGGCGTCTATGTGACCCCAGCGGACACCATCCCCGACACCGCCAGTTTCAAGATCGCCGTTTTCCTGGAGCGTCAGACCAACGGAGAGCTGGAAGCCTTCTTCAGTGGACGTACCTGGCAGAATTCGTTGCTCGTCCTCATGCCCAAGATGCGCCAGGACCGGGCTCTTGACGATGAGGGGGGGCTTCTGGCTCGCAAGGTTAAAGCAGCGCGGACGCTGTTGGAAGACAAGGGCCAAGCGGATGCGGCGGTCAGACGCAAGTTGCAGACAATTGCCAGAAAAAGCCTGGAGACGCTATGCGACAACAAGATCGGAGTCGAGTGGGATGCCGTCCGTTGGTTCCTGGGCGAGGACAAGAAGCTGGGCAGGCGCTTCGATCCTGTTCGTCTGGTCACCACCGAAGTGAGTGAGAAAGCTTTGTCCTATGGCAACGTCACCGACCTCAGGAAAGATGCGCGCGCGCTTATGGAGCGGGAGGAGGACCGAGGACTGCCTTACCGCGAGTTGCGGGACAGCTTCTCCAAGTATCGTGGTCTGGCTGTGCTGTTGGATGATGCCCGCATCCGCGAGGCACTGCGGGACATCGAGGGCGAGCTGGTGTTCATCGGCCGGGATGGACGCCGTTCCGACGGACGGTTGCCCGACTGGTTCCAGGATGCCCAGGTGATCCTGGCTAAGTACGCCCCGGCCTGGCCGCCGGAGAGGGAAGTTCCCAAGGAAAAGGAGCCCGAGCCTCAGATTCCGCTTTGGGGCGATAGAGACGAGCCTGGGGAAAGAGTTGACATTGGGGCAGAGGTTCCCGAAGGGAGGCCGTCGTCTCAGGTACAGGAGTTCAGCCACGAAGGCCGCAACGTATCCACGCCGGCGCTGAATGTGGAGCGGGAACAGGACACCACGCAATGCTACGAAGAGGCCCAACTCACCCTGGTGTGGGAATACGGCGGGCCGACTGCGGCTGTCAACCTGACCAAAGAATTGACCGCCCTGGCCGACCTGGTGAAAGCCAAAGGCCCGCGCCAGGTGCGGGCTGAACTGGTTTTGAAGCTGCCCGGCATGTTGTCTCCCGAAGAAGTCCTGGAGTTCCTGAAAGGCTTCGATGACCTGGACACGGAGAAGGCACGATTGGAGGGGGAGGCTAGACGTGGAGACTAAAGGTTTCACTCTGGCAAACGTGGAGGCTCTGATCCAGGGCCAAGCGCTGGACATCCTCTGGCAGCGAATGTGTGCTCTGTGGACGGGCGAGTGGTGGGACACCAACGACAGCGAGGTTTTCGAGCGAGCCTTCTGCCAGCGAGAGGACGCCCTGGCCGAGCTAGAGTTCACGGTGCTGCAAACGTCGGGGACAGCCTACCAAGCTCTGGCTGAGGAGATAGCGGCTCGCCGCCCACTTTCCGAAGACTTGGCTGAGGGGCGATTGGTGGTGATCTTCGATGGCCTCTCGGTGCGGGAGGGCTGCTTCCTGTGGGAACAGTTGCGGCGGGAAGGGTATCAGGTCGAGATGGGCTACACCTTCTCGAACCTGCCTGCCGAGACGACTACCTTCTGCCAGCGTCACTTTGGACTGAACTCGGCCAAAGCTCTGGGTGGCCGGGAGATCAACGGCTTCCCGGCAGCCTATGCCGCTGACGAGACCCACGTGGCTGAGGAGTTGCCGCGAGCAGCAGGCGGCCTGCTGTGGATCGGCATCCCGGACCCCCTGATGGAGGGTGGTAAGAAGGGAGCCAAGACCATCCTGGAACCCCTGGAGGCCTGGCAGCGTACCTGGCAGGCCATGACCGCGGTGCTGGAGGGTGCTGGTGGGCGCGAGATATGGGTAACGAGTGACCACGGCTACATCTACCGTGGCCCCACCTACACCGACCGCTTCTGGTCGCTGGGCAACACAGCCACCGGCCGGCGGTTGCGAGACTTGTTCGGCGGCGGGCGGTACAAAGCCGACCTGAAATTGGATGAAGACCAGGCCACCGCCTTGCGCGACTACGTGTGGCCTGATCCAGGCGGAGGCTACGCCGTCAAAGGCCGCTGGCTGTGGCCCATGTCCGGCCAGACCGGGGCGATCCTGCACGAGGGGTTGTCGTTGGCTGAGTGCCTGGTACCCCTATTGAGGCTCAAATATCGAGAGGCTAAATAAATCATGAGAGCGGACTGCTCACTACATGTCTTCGTCGCTACACCGCGCGATGTGGCCGCCGAACGAGACAGGTTGGGCCTGATTGTGCGAGACCTGAGCGCAGCCTTCGCCGAACATGGACTGACACTGGAGCTTTTGGACTGGCGCGATGTCGTGCCCGACCTGGGCCGCCCAGAAGACGTCATCGTAGACCAGCTTCCGGTGAAGAAATGGGACATCTTCATTGGCGTCCTCTGGGCTCGCTTTGGCACGCCGCCGGGGAGGAAGGATCCAGAGACAGGCAAGCCCTTCCTTTCCGGCACGGAGGAGGAGTTTACCCTTGCCTGCCGCTCTTGGCGGGAGACGAGCAAGCCCTGCATCCTCTTCTACCGCTGCAAGCGCCCTGTTCCGGTGGATTGGCTTGATCCTAAACAAATTGCGCTTGTGCAGCAGTTCTTCACCGGGTTCGAGGCAGGCGGTGAGTACCCCGGCCTGTACCAAGAATACGAAACCGTAGACGATTTCGAGCGCCGTGTGCGCCAGGACTTATTAAAGCTGCTCCTGGAATACAGTCGGGGCGAAAAGCAAGCCGTGCTGGAGAGCGAAGTAGGGGAGAGAGTGCGCAAGCTGGAAGAGGAGCAGAAAGCGCAAGAAGAGGCAGAAGAAGAGCCCCAGCCCCCGCCGCCCTCTGCTACGCCCCAACTGAAACTCCCTGCGGACCCGGACACGCTCTATACTAAAGCGCTTGAACTGTTCTACATCGGCCAGTATGCCGAAGCCGTGCCACTACTTGAGGCTGTACTAAAAGCGCAGCCCGATTACCCCGGCGCAAAAGAGAAGCTGGAAATAGTGCGTTTAGTTGACGAGTTGCCCCGTCTGCGGAAAGCAGGCAACTGGCGGGGAACGCTGAAGAAAGTGGCCCGCCTGCGTGAGTTGGGGCTGGACTACGCCGACCCGGAGGGCCACGCCGTTTGGGCTGAAGAGCGCCGGTGGGTGAACGAAGTGTACCAGCAGGGCATTCAGGCAATGGACGCCAAGGAATGGACGGAAGCCATACGTGCCTTCCAGCAAATTGTGGAGATAGACCCGCAATACCGCCGGGCGCAGGCGCTCCTCGAGCGAGCCCGCGCTGATTACTGCCGCCCTCTTGAGAAGTGGCGGGGGCTGCGTCTCATAGGAAAGCATGAAGCCCCGGTCTCTAGCGTGGCCTTCTCGCCCGATGGCTCTCTCCTGGCCTCTGGCTGTCATGATTCAATTGTGCGACTGTGGGAAGTAGCGACGGGGGGGCAGGTGCTCCGTCTGGAGTGGCATAGGAATACGGTCTCCTGCGTGGCCTTCTCCCCAGATGGCGGGCTCTTGGCCTCCGGCTCGTATGATAAGACCGTGCGCCTGTGGGAAATGCCGACAGGGAGGCAGGTACACATCCTAGAGGGGCATAGGGATCCAGTCCATAGCGTGGCCTTTTCCCCAGACGGCTCCCTTCTGGCCTCCAGCTCCGGTCCGCCATTTGGAGCCGGCGATACGCGCGGTAGCGATACAACCGTGCGCCTGTGGGAAGTGGCGATGGGGCAGCAGGTACGTATCCTGAAAGAGCATATGGATGCGGTCTATAGCGTGGCTTTCTCCCCAGTCGGCTCCCTTCTGGCTTCCAGTTCTGGTTCGACATTTAGTGATGGTGATACAACGGTGCGCCTGTGGGAGGTGGCGGAGGGGCGGCAGGTAC
>CAZVCJ010000242.1:0-5458 GCA_964625745.1 uncultured Anaerolineae bacterium
AGCCAGGTACTCATAGAGCAGGGGAAGCAGGAGAAGCAAGCCCAACTGTTTGGTCAGCGCGGCGAGAAGCCCCGTGACACCGGCTGCCAACCAGTTGCCCTTCCTGGCGTAGTAAAAGGCCGAGACCGCGAAAAGCAGAAACAGCGATTCGGTGTAGACTCCCAGGAGGAAAAAGGCGGTAGGGAAAACGGACAGGTAAACAATGGTGCGGGCGGCGACCTGGGAATCGAACTCCAACCGGCTCAATTTGTAGAGATATACCAGGACCAAGAAGTAGGCCACACTGGAGATAATGATTCCGCCCAGCAAGTAATTGCCCCAGAGCACTTTGCCGGCCAGCCTCGTCAAGAGGGGATAAAGGGGGAAAAAGACGGTAGTGCCGTCACCCTGAGCGTAACCCTGCATGGCTATCTTGGTGTACCAGATGGTGTCACCCCGCTGCCAGACCCCCAGCAGCGCATTGGCGATCCCAGGGGGAACTGGCGCGACACCGTGATAGTACGTAGTGGCATACAGAGGAAACTGGAAAAGCGCCAGGGCTGCGATCAGCGAAAGTGATACCCTCATGGTGACGAAAATCGCCAGGGCCCATCTGAAGGCAGAGACATCTCCGCTCCAGAGCCGTGAAACGTGAAACGTGAAACGTGAAACGTCAAAGCTAGGCATATCTATCTCTGGTGATAAAGCTTTGGAGGCGCTCGAATCTCCTCGACATGGTGACGGGGTCTGCCAAGGGGCTGAGCCAGGGGAACTCCGATGACGTCCGCTTTCTCTGAATCTCCTGGCGCTTTCTCAGCATCTGACGTAACAAGCCCAAGCTGGCCAGCCTACCTCGTAGAGGACTTGCGTCCTGCCTCTTAAGTAGACCGTAGAACGTCGTTGCTAAATCATAGAAGGCGATCAGAGGTAGAAAGAGAAAGATGTGGGGAGACGGATAGTTCTTGACCATCGTCCAGATCTTATTGCGACCCAGGAGGCGGTTCTTGAAGGCCGAGCCTTCCATGCCCGTCCCTGAGTGAACGTGATAGACGACCGCTCGCGGGCTGTACATGCACCTCCACCCCCTGGAACGAGCGCGCCAGGCAAGGTCCACGTCCTCGTGATAGGCGAAGAAGTCCTCATCGAAAAGACCGATCTCGTCCAGCATCTCCCGACGATACAGAGCTGCACCAGCACAGGGTCCGAATATCTCCACCGGCTCACGCTCCAGGCCATCGTCTCGTTCTCCGCCTCGTCGGTCCCAGGCTATGCCCGCCATGTTCAGACTGATGCCAGTCGAGTTGAGAACCCCGGGGTGGTAATAGAAGAGCATCCTGGAAGCACACATCCCTATCCTGGGATCGGTCTCCACGACTTTGATCAGCTCTTCCAGCCAGTCTGGCTCCGCTCGCGTATCGTTGTTCAGGGTGACGATGTAGTCCCCCTGTGCTACTCTGATAGCCACGTTGTTGCCCGCCGCGAAGCCCAGGTTCTCATCGTTCTCGATCATCCTGACTTGCGGAAACCTCTCCTTGACGAAGTCCACCGAACCATCGTGGGAGCCGTTGTCCACCAGGATGATCTCGCAAGGAGGGCAGGTCTGGGCCAGAAGGGCGGACAGACACTCCTCAAGATACCTCTTACCATTCCAATTTACAATGATAACTGATGCTTTTCGATCCAATCTCCAACCTCCAACTTCCAGGCGATCGCTGACAGGTAGAATCCTAGCAGATTTGCGATCAGAAGTCAAGTTGGACATTGACAATCCAGAGATGCCCAGACATCGAAAGGGGCCGAGAAGGAGAGTACTCGGCCCCTGCTGGAATTTAAGGAGGTGACGCTCTGTCACCTCAGTAAATATGCTCTTCTGGCGGCGGAGTCCCTTTCCATCCGCGCGGACATTCCACGAAGCTGGTGTGCTGATCGGTCAAAGTCAGGTTGACAGGATCAAGGTAAGGAATACGGATAGGCGTGGGCAGACTCAAGTTCGCCTTCACGATGAAGAGGGCATCGTCAACCAGGCGCGAGCCAGAGGATGGGCAAGCTACAGTGTTGGGGAGAGTAACGTCCACGCGGAGGGTGAAGCCTGGTTCTATCAGGTGGTTCCCCTCCACATTCTCCCTGACGATGGGCTCCGCAATTTCCCGCCATACCTCCTCGTCGAGCGGCAGATACCTCGCCTGTTGAGATAGTTCCCAGGCCGCCCGGTAGGTCCCCAGAGAGAGCGATTGTCGGATGACCATGATCCGCCACACAGCGTAGCCACCGAAGATGAGCAGGATAAGGAGGGGGAGGACCAGGACATAGGTCACCACGGTGGTCCCCCGTTGATCCATGCTCAAAGGGCCAAGGCTCAACCCGATCAGACGGACCCCAGGGAAGCCAACTTCCTCCCCAGGGTTGGGGGGGACCGGGGGTGGGCGCCGTTGTCGGTTCCGGGGTCGTAGACATTTGACCTGTTCCAAGAAAGCGATCATCAGGCAAGTCCTCAGCTAAGGTTCCGGAGTTGGCGTGGGAGTCGGCGTCGGCGTGGAGGTCGGCGTCGGCGTAGGGAGCGGCTCAAAGATAGGTTCGCACTCTATGTAACTGGTGTGCTTCTCCACCAGGGTGATGGTCTCGGGATCGAGAAAGGGGATGCGAACTGGCCAGGGCAGCGTGATCTCTGCCCTGACGGTGAAGAGGGCGCCTTCTAATTGAGGCATTGGATCGTTGACGGCATCCGCTTGGGGGCATCTGGGTTGGAAGGGTGGCTCGAAGCTAATGATGGGCTGAGGGAGAGGGCGCAATAGACTGTTGTTCTCCAACTCGCGGACGATGATGACCCCAGCCGCGTACTGCCACTCCCCCGGATAGTCCAGGTATCTCCCCTCTACGGACAGGTAACGGGCCGCCTGGTAGGTCCCCGAGATCAGGGATTGCTTGGCCGAGACGACCTTCCACACGGCAAACGAGCCGAAGATCAGGACGAGGAAGAGGGGTAGCACCAAGACGAACTGGATGAGGGTGGATCCCCTCTGACTCAAAACCGAGTCGCCAAGGCTCAAATCCTCCAGTCCCAACTTCGTTCTTTTGACCGTGGCCGGCTTGACTGAGCTCGACGACGTCTTCAAACCTCGGATCTCGAACATCTCATCTACACTCCACCCAGCCCTCGTGCCGATCCCCCAGAATCAGGGTCGTGGACAGACGGGGCATACCTATCTGGAGTCTCATCCACGTTTCCACGGTGAACCTCAGACCGCACTCCAGTCTGTTCCCATGAATGGTGACGATGGTGGGAAGCAGAGATGCGCCATCTGCCAGCCTGTTGTTTCCCACCTCGCGCACCACGATTTCATCCACCACCTCTTCCCATTTCCCCGGGTCAAGGGGGTCCACCGGATTAAAGCAGAGGTAGCGCGTTGCCTGGTAGGTGCCCGAGTGGAGAGAGTGCTTGACAGAGACAACCTTCCAAACGGTATAGCCCCCGAACACGACAAGGATCAGGATGGGCAGTATCAAGAGAGTCTGAACGAGGACTACGCCCCGCTCATCTCCCTTTGGCCGATGCACTGGATGGTCGGATGATCGGATGGTCGGATGGTTGGAGGACCATCTGACCAAGTACCACCTGACCACCTGACTAAGGACTACCACAGCCACCATAGGTAAACCACTCCGGGCAAGCAGAAAGTCCACGCGTACTGCCGCCCCTTGGTCTCCAACTCCTCCCGTGTTGGCAGGAAACGCCCCTCCCCAATCCGATCGGCAAGGGCGGCCGCCAGATCACTGGGGCGTTTTCCCCAGTGCCGGGCGATTATCATAGGCACAGAAACCACCAGCACCAGGATCGAGAAGAGGAGGGCGAACTCATAGGTGGGGAAGAGGGCGAAGAGGCCCATCAGGAGCTTGGCATCCCCTCCCCCCACGATGTTCACTCGCCAGATCAGGTAGAGCAGAACCCAGATGGCGAGGACATACAGGTGTCCCTGGTAGAGGCGTACTCCTCCCGCCGCCAGCATGACCGGCAGGGTCAGCCAGTTGGGGATGATGGCCCGACGCCGGTCCCAGATGGCCACGGCGATGAGCCAACACGTCAACGCCGGCCGGATCCCGAGGCTCAGGCTCCTCATAAAAACCTCAAGAGCCTCGAGCATCTCAGCGATAAGCACATAATCGTTAATGCAAGAAGATTCCATGGCCCGGTCTTCCTCAGGATAAGCTGTCGAGCTGAGAGAGGTCAAAGAACCACGAGTGGCCTAACGTTCTCTGGAGTGCCAAGCCAAACTCCCAGCTCAAGGACCTCGGCGAGCTTCATCGAGCCGGCCCAAAGCCAGGTCTCCGCTAAGGGATACCCTGGAGCTCGGCCAGGATGTCCCGGTATACCCGCTCTAGCTCTACACCGATCGCCCTGAGGACCAGGACGGTAGCGGCGAGCAAGACAATGGTCACCACTGCCCACTCCACCAGCTCTGGCCCCGCCTCATCTCGCAGAAACCTCTGCAATTCTTCTTTAATCACGAGCTTTGTCTCCTCTTGACGTGTCAATGCCCGTTAGTGAGACCCAGACTCTGTCTGGGTCCGGGATGAGTTATGAACAGATCTGATAATGCCGTAGGGGACGTGGATTTCACCCACGCCCCCATGGTTTTGACCGTAGCCTGGCCAGAGGGGGCGTTACCGGGCATTGCCAACTATTGACTCACCCTAGCCGCCCGGGCAGCCTCCTCCCGTCCGGACGCAGGTAATCCAGTCTGCTATGCTCTTCAGGGTTTCCTTCAGCTCATTGCCGATCGTCCGGTAGGCCAGGACGGCTGCCACGAGCAGGATGATGGTCACCACCGCCCACTCCACCAGCTCAGGGCCCGATTCATCCTGCCAGAACTGCTTCAGTTCACGGATCATCTCTCTCACCTCCTCTCTTCCTGTAGGATACGACTCTTGACTCTTAAGAGCCTACCACCAGATCTTCTGTTAAGGCGCCCCCGTCAGACTTGTATTGTTCTGACGATGAGCAGGCAGTGGGTAGGCAGTGATCACCAGTGCCACCCAATGGTGAAACCTAGAACAAGCTCTCAAGCAAAATGGCAATGAGTGGGTAGGTAGTGATCACCAGTGCCACAAAGAACACCCCCACTACCATAGGGATTGTCAGGATAATCGGTGCGCGTTGGATGTCCCGCTCTACTTTGACCCGGATATCGTCCTCAATGGCCTCTACCGAGAGAGCCAGGACCTCGACGTTGGATGTGCCACCCGACCGGGCTCGTTCCAGCCGGGTCAGCAGGTCAATCAACTCCGAAGACCCAAAGTCTTCAATCAACCCGCGGATAACGTCTTCGGGCGATAGGACCAGCCGCGTTTCCACGTGGCGCTTCAGCCGTTGGCCAAAAACCCCCCGGTTGGCGAACTGCTCCGCCGTCTCCACCAGCGCACCGGCCAGGGTCTGTCCAAGGGAAGTCGCCAACTCAAGATTGACCACGAAGTCGCGAATCTC
>CAZVCJ010000243.1:0-5373 GCA_964625745.1 uncultured Anaerolineae bacterium
AGCCCGGTGCGGGAAAACCACACCGGGCTATGTACGGAGACTGTTGGACAATTGGTAACTGGAGGATAGTGCGTTGAAGTCTCTCAAGTTTGTGTTCAAATATACTCACCAGTACGTTGGCCCGTTAGCGCTGACGGTGGTGAGTATGCTCTTGCTCGTGGGCGTGCAGTTGTTGGCCCCGTGGATTGTCAAGACGATGATCGCCACTGTGACCGATCCGACGGCGAGGCCAGAGGCGGCGGATGTTATCACTCGGTTGGCCCTGCTGGCGCTGGCTGTCTACGTAGGGCGCGCGGGCTTGCAATTCATCAGAAGCTACATGGCTCACGTGGCAGGCTGGAGCGTGGTCGCGGACGTTCGGTCGGATGTGTATGAGCACTTGCAGCGTCTGTCGCTTCGTTTCTACGAGGACAAGCAAACAGGCCAGTTGATGTCGCGAGCAGTCAATGATTCGGACTTGATCGAGCAGTTGATCGCCCATGCCATACCAGACTTGATGGTGAATGCACTGACGCTGATCGGTGTTACCCTGGTGCTGATGAACATGAGCTGGCGGCTCACCTTATTGAGCATGATCCCGATTCCTTTGATCGTGTTGGCCATGCGAGGCTTTGCCAGGTACGTGCGGCCAGCCTTTCGCCAGCGTCAGGCCGAGTTGGGTGAGCTCAACGCAGCCCTCAACGATAATCTCTCAGGGATCCGTGAGATCAAGGCTTTCACGCGGGAGGAAGCCGAGGCCGCCCACATCTTCGATCACATCGTCAGGTATCGCGATTCGATGCTCCGCGCCTTGCGTCTGATGGCGACGTTCCACCCGGCGGTAGAATTCGCCTCGTCTCTGGGCACGATCGTGCTCATCTACTTCGGTGGACGGCTCATGCTAAACCAGGCCCTGTCCATTGAGGACCTGGTGGCCTTTTTCCTCTACCTGGAGATGCTCTACCAACCGGTACGCGCTCTGAGCGGGGTGTGGGAAAGTGTTCAGCAGGCGCTGGCAGGTGCGGAGCGCGTGAAAGAGCTGTTGGACGAACGGCCCGATGTGGTCGAGCGCCCTGATGCCATCGAGTTGACTGATAGAGCCAGGGGCGCGATTGCCTTGCGTGACGTGGGCTTTCGCTATGCGATGGGGGACAAAGTGCTGGAGCACGTTGATCTCGATATCGCACCGGGCGGCGTCGTGGCCCTGGTGGGACCGACGGGCGTGGGCAAGACGACGTTGGCCAACCTCATCCCACGATTTTACGACGTGTGCGAGGGTTCGATCAGGCTGGACGGACACGACATCCGCGACCTGACGCTCAAGAGCCTGCGCCAGCAGATCAGCATCGTGCTGCAGGACGTGTTCCTGTTTCACGGAACGGCGCGCGAAAACATCCTGTTTGGCCGTCCGGGGGCTACTGAAGAGGAAATGATCGCGGCGGCCCAAATCGCCAACGCGCACGAGTTCATCACCCAGTTGCCCAACGGCTACGACACGGTGCTCGGCGAGCGCGGCGTCAAGCTGTCTGGCGGGCAGAGGCAGCGCCTGGCCATCGCCCGTGCGGTGCTCAAGGATGCGCCCATCCTGATCCTGGACGAGGCGACCTCCTCGGTAGATACCGAGACGGAGTTGCTGATCCAACAAGCGCTGGAACGGCTGATGGAAGGCCGGACGGCCATCATCATCGCCCATCGTCTGTCCACCATCCGGGGTGCAGATGTCATCGTCGTCCTGGAAGGCAGCCGGATCGTCGAGATGGGAACGCACGAGGAGTTAATGGCCAGCGATGGGCTCTACAGACGCTTGAACGAGGTACAGATCGAGGGCGAGCCGAGGTGGAGGGCGATCTGGGAACAGCGGCAGCGTATGGTGGTGGTAAGTGCTTAGGAGTCGCTCAAACCTGATCACCATTCCCAACGAGTTGGGGGCTCCAACACCGTGACCCTACACAATCCCAAAGAGCCAGAAAGTTTTGGAGGTAAGCTTATGATAGTAATGAAATTCGGTGGCACTTCTCTGGGCGATGGGGAGGCCATCAACAGGGCAGTGGATATCGTCTGTCAAACTCTGAAGGACAAGGGACTGGTCGTGGTGGTGGTCTCAGCCATGAGCGGAGTAACCGACACTCTGCTCGCTGCGGCCACCTCCGCGGCTCAAGGGGATGCTGAGACCTTCCGTCGGGCGCGATGGCGCCTCACGGATCGCCATCGCCTGGCCATAACCGAGGTGCTCAGCTACGAAGAAACTCGGGGGCAGTTGATGGAGGAGATTGAGGCCCTTCTGTCCGATTTCGAGAGCCTCTGTCGCAGCATTCACATCATGGGGGAGCTCACGGCCCGAGGCTCCGATGCCGTGGCATCCCTGGGCGAGAGGCTGATGGCTCGCATCCTGGCTGCCGCCCTGAGAGACAGAGGGGAGAGGGCCACGGCGGTAGAGGCGACCGAGGCCATCGTCACCAATGGCAAACACGGCGCGGCTGTACCCCTCATGGACGAGACGAGGGAGGCAGCCCAGGCCCGGCTCATGCCCCTCCTGGCCGAAGGGGTGACACCGATCGTGACGGGTTTCATCGCCGCTACCAAAGATGGGGTGACCACCACCCTGGGGCGGGGCGGGGGCGACTATACAGCGGCTATCCTGGCTGCTTCCCTGGATAGCGACGAGGTCTGGATCTGGACCGACGTGGACGGAGTGATGACCGCCGACCCGCGGGTGGTGCCGCAGGCCCGCACCCTGCCCGAGATCTCCTACGCCGAGGCGGCGGAGCTCTCTTACTTCGGGGCCAAAGTGCTCCACCCCAAGACCATTCTGCCTGCGGTGGAGCGAGGCATCCCCCTGCGTATCCTCAATACCTTTAACCCCCCCTCTTTCCCCCCCGCATGCGGGGGGGAAGAAAGGGGGGGTGGCACCTTGGTCGTCGCGGAGGCTGAGCCTGGCGAGTTCGCGGTGAAGGGAATCACTTCCATCAAGGGCCTGAGCCTCGTCACCGTGGAAGGAAGAGGGATGCTGGGGGTGCCGGGCATCGCCGCCAGGGTCTTCACCGCCGTGGCCCAGGAGGGCATCAGCGTGCTGATGATCTCCCAATCCTCGTCGGAGCAGAGCATCTGCTTCATTATCCGGCAGGAGACCGTGGACCGTGCTCTGAAGGCTCTGGAGGCGGCCTTCGAGACGGAGCTGGCTCGTCGCAACGTGGACCGCATCTGGGCTCAGGACAAGGTGGCAATCGTAGCCGTAGTGGGGGCAGGGATGAAGGGGACGCCGGGGATAGCGGGCAAGGTTTTTGGTGCCTTGGGAAAGCGCGGCGTCAACGTCATCTCCATCGCCCAGGGTTCCTCGGAGTACAACATCTCTTTCGTGGTGGACGAGGAGGACATGGAGAACACGGTGCGATACATTCACCAGGAATTCGGGTTGGGGCGGCGCCCTGAGGCCGCTTCGCTTACAGTCGAAGGGAGGTCCGGATGTTAAACAGTACCACTTTGGCCTTCATCGGCAGTGGCACCATGGCCGAGGCGATGATCAAAGGTATCTTGAACAATGGCCTGACAGATCCTTATCGAATCATCGCCAGCGGCCCCCGCCCCGAGCGAGGCCGGGAGTTGGAAGAGCGCTACGGCGTCAGGAGCACCACCGACAACAAGGAGGCAGCGCAGGCAGGCGATATCGTCGTCCTGTCCATCAAACCGCAAGTGCTACCCTTCGTGCTGGACGATCTGCGCAGCCTCATCCACCCCTACCAACTCGTCTTCTCCATTGTGGCCGGAGCGGGCACTGAAACCATCGCACGGGGATTGCGGCATGGGGCCATCGTGCGGGTCATGCCCAACACCCCTGCCCAGGTGGGCGAAGGAATGAGCGTGTGGACAAGCACCCCGCAGGTGACGGAGGAACAACGCACCCAGGCCAGGGTCATCCTCCAGGCTCTGGGCAAAGAGATCTACGTCGAGGACGAGGACGCCCTGGACATGGCTACTGCTTTGAGCGGTACCGGGCCCACCTACGTGTTCCTGGTGATGGAGGCACTGGTCGAGGCTGGCGTCCACCTGGGTTTCTCCAGGCGGGTGGCCAGGAAGCTGGTCATCCAAACGGTGCTGGGCTCAGTGCTCTTTGCCAGGGAGTCAGGGAGACATTTGGCCGAGTTGCGCAACATGGTCACTTCGCCGGGGGGCACCAGCGCGGAGGCCATCTACCAGTTGGAGAAGGGCGGATTGCGGACCATAATCTCCAAGGCAGTGTGGGCCGCTTATCAGAAGTCTAGATTGCTGGGAGAGATGAGCTCCAAGCAAGGGCTCAGGAGCACCTCCCCACTAGAAAGCCCCGGAATTCCGACCGAAGGGTTGGAGGAGCAGGGAGAATAGCAAGGAGGAAGAACTATGGACAAGATAAAAGTTGGTGTTTTGGGAGCTACGGGCATGGTGGGGCAGCGGTTCGTGCAATTGTTGGCCCATCACCCCTGGTTTGAGATTGCCGCACTGGCTGCCTCGGAGCGTTCGGCAAGGAAGGCCTACGGCGAGGCCTGCCATTGGGTTATCTCGGGCGACATGCCCGCCGTCATAAAAGAGATGGTCGTGCAGGAATCCACGCCTGATCTCGCCTGCCGGCTGGTGTTCTCCGCCCTCCCGGCTAAGGTGGCGGGGCCTATCGAGGAGGAGTTCGCCGCGGCCGGTTACGCCGTTTCCAGCAACGCCCGCAACCACCGCCTCGATCCAGACGTACCCCTGTTGGTGCCTGAGGTCAACCCCGATCACCTGGCCCTCATTGAGACTCAGCGACGAAAACGCGGTTGGAAGGGCTTCATCGTCACCAACCCCAATTGCTGCGCGGCTCCACTGGCGCTGGCTCTGAAACCGCTCTGGGATCGCTTTGGCATCACAGCTCTCAGCGTGGTGACCATGCAGGCTCTCTCCGGCGCTGGCTATCCCGGCGTCCCCTCTCTGGACATCCTGGATAACGTCATCCCCTACATCGCCGGCGAGGAGGGGAAGGTGGAGAGCGAGCCGCTCAAGCTCCTGGGGCGATTGGAGGGGGAGGCCATCAAGGAAGCGACGATGATCATCAGCGCTCAGTGTCACCGCGTGGCCACGCGAGAGGGACACCTGGAAGCCATCTCGCTGAAGCTGGGACAAGAGGCAAGCCGCGAAGACGTGGTGGAAGCGCTGCGTGATTTTAGAGGGACTCTCCAGGATTTGGGGCTCCCCAGCGCGCCGGAGCGCCCCATCGTGGTGCGGGAGGAGAACGATCGGCCTCAGCCCCGCCTCGACCGCGACGAGGGCGAGGGGATGAGCGTGGTGGTCGGGCGGGTGCGGGAATGTCCGGTGCTGGGCTACAAGTTCGTCCTCCTGGGACACAACACCATCCGGGGGGCGGCCGGGGCCGCCATCCTCAACGCCGAG
>CAZVCJ010000244.1:0-5345 GCA_964625745.1 uncultured Anaerolineae bacterium
CTGGAGACCTCCGGCGCCGAATTGCTCTGGGTGATGCGACAGGAAATGGCCCATCTCCTGGCCGTGGCCCAGGAGATGGGCTCGCAGTTGCACGACCCCTTCATGACCCTGAGCTTCTTGGCCCTGCCCGTCATCCCCGCCCTGAAGCTCACCGACAAGGCGCTGGTGGACGTGACCCGGTTCGAGTTCGTGCCGCTGTTCGAGGAACAACGGACTGGAGGGATTTAGCGGACTCGGTGTTGTTGGCTTGGCTGTGCCCAAATATGACATCGAACCCTTCGACGGGGCTCAGGACAGGTTTCGGGGATTTAGCGGACTCGGTGTTGTTGGCTTGGCTGTGCCCAAATATGACATCGAACCCTTCGACGGGGCTCAGGACAGGTTTCGGGGATTTAGCGGACTCGGTGTTGTTGGCTTGGCTGTGCCCAAATATGACATCGAACCCTTCGACGGGGCTCAGGACAAGTGTCGAGGATTCACCGAATCTGGCGTGGTGAATTCGGTGAATCCCTTCAATTCGCTGTCATATCCGCCCCACAAACCACCCAGCAGCACTAAACAGGGAGACCGCCTGACCTGGACTGAGAAAGAATCCGTAAATCCTGCGGATCCGTGTTCTAATTTGCGGCCGCGCTAAGTGCTACCGATTCTCCACTGGCCGCCGACGATCACTGGCCTCCCATCCAGAAGCAGATCGGGCTGGGGCTGGACAAAGTCTTCGTGCAAGTCCGCTTCGACCTGCCCCCCCATGTGGATGTTGTCACCGATGGCGATGTGCACCGTCCCCTTGATCTTCTCGGCCTCGAGAACGTTGTCCGGCCTGCGGGCGTTGGGATTGGTGCCGATCCCCAATTCGGCCAGGTTGCGCCGCGCTTGGTAGACAGGGTCGTCGCTATCCAGCCTGAGCAACTGGCGAAATTCGTCCCCCACCGCTCCCCCACCCAGCACGGCAACGACTTCTCCCTTTTCGATGCGGAAAACCAGGTCTTCGGTGAGGTTGGGATGCCAGCCGACCGGAGCCACCAGTTGGCCCTCGCCGGTTCCTTCCAGTGGGACGGCGTAACACTCACCAGCGGGCAGATTGCCCCACGCCCCTGGCTTCGTTCCATACAGCCCGTCATCCACGTGCCCCATCCGCCCCTTCAGGCTGAAGCGCAGATCAGTGCCGCCGGGGGTGCGAACCACGGCCTCGTCGGCAGAGGTCAGCAAGTCGGCAAAGGTCCGGCAATCGGCCGCGATTTGCACATAATCTGCGGCCATAGGGCCACCCGCTTCGAACATGCGGGCTTCGAAGCCGGGCATGCTGGCCAGGCGCGCCCCGGCCTGGGTCGCCCGCTGACGGGCGTTGGTGTGGGAGAGGGAATAAGTGGTCAGGGCGATGACCACGTCTGCGTCTGACATGCGAGCAACGGTCGCTTCGTCTGGCTCGGCACCATTCATACCCGTGGCGGGAAAGGGCAGAAGCTGGACGGTGCAATCGGGAAAGTGATTCGCCGCGATGTCGGCGACCAGCCGGGCCAGCATCGCTCGCTCCAGCATAGCCTCCAGTTTCGCCTGGCTTTCGGTCTGCCAGTCCTGAGTGCGGGGCACGTCGGTCACTACCAGCAGCCTTTCACCGGGTTTGAGTCCCATGTTCACGCGCAACATATCCATCACCCCCTGGGTGATGGCTTCTTTTTTAGGCCAGCTCATACGTTGTCTTCCTCCTTCTTGGTTGAGTATCGTTCTTTGAGTTCGGCGGCGTATCGCAAACAGAGTTCGTTCAGAGTAGCGCGCAACTCCTGGTCGTCGCTATGGCCGAAACGCTCGGCACGAAGGGCATCTTCTAAGGTCTCCATGGTCAGTACCCCGGCGCACCCATAGCGCGACAGTGCTCCACGAGCTCAGGATGCAAGTAGCACCCGTCTTCCTCTATCTGTACCTCGTCCAGCCATACCGACGGGTTGAGCACCACGCCGTCGGTGTGAGCTGGTGATCCGTAATCCGGGGCGCCGATGCCAAACTGCATGCAGCCGAAGACGCGCTCGTCTTCCAGGATGCGCCCGCTGGGCCGCGCCACGCCAGGATTGAACCCGTAGCAGGCGTGATCCACCAGGTAAGCTGCGGGATGCCCGAAGCCCTCCAGCCAGCGGGCGAAGAGGGTGGCCTCCGCGCCGCCCTCAATCTGCTGGACGTATCCCCCCTCGATGGTCAGACGGACCGGTGTGTGCAGCACCCCCAGATCGGCGGGAGGCCACAGCGTTCCATCGAAAACCAGCGTCCCCTCAAAGCTTTGGCGATGGATCATGAAGCCCGACTGTCCGCCCAGCATCTGGGGAAAACCGCCCTCGGCGGGCGGCGGCTCCCAGAAGGGATCGCCCGCTTTGTCCACCCTCATGGTTGCAGCGCTGCCAGCCGGGCTGGTGACGCGAATGGTTTCGGCGGCCTGCGACAGTTGGTACAGGCGGGTGGCCATCTCTTGCAGGGGCGCGTAGGAAGTGCGTCCAATGGTGCGGACCATCATGTCCGCATCCATGCCGGTCAGACAGACGTAGATGCAGCCATTCTGGATGGCGGCGTGGTAGGCCGGGCTGTAGAGCTGGTAGGCCACCGCAAAGTCAAACCACACCTCAGCGCCCATCATGGCTTTGACCACCGGCGCGGGTGGTTCCTGCATCGGGGCTGGCAGCGTCGGATACCAGACGACCGTGGGCATCGCACCCGCCGCGTAGACTGCGCCGGCCGTGGCCTGTACCACCCGCGCATCCGAGGCAGTGTCGGCGGTGATGAGCACTTGATGCCCAGGCTTTAGCGGACGAACCTCCGTGACCAGCTTGCGCGCCGCCAGGGCCAGCTCGAAGGCATAATATTCGTCACGAGGCTCTGTACCTAGCGTGAACATGCTATACCCTCCCCTCCATCAGTTCCTCGATGGGCACGTAGTCCATGTCGAAGCCGAAGTAGCGGGGACCGGCCGCTTCGTTCAGGCCAAACTCGGTGCGGAAGGCCTCCAGCCCCTTCATGCCTACGGCCACCAGATGATCGCCTTCTTTGATGAGCGTGTTGGTCATGCCTTCGCCGCTCTCTTTGTAGGCCAGGGTGACCAGGTCAGGGCTGCAAACCCACGGTTGGCCGTTCAGCCACGAGACGTGGTTCTCGTTCTTGAACCACACGTCCAACGTCTGGCCCTCGTAGGCGCCGCTGCCCTGGATGTGGGTGGTGCCGAACATGTAGCCTCCCCGGTCCTCCCAGTCCTTGCCGCTGACGACGCCCTCAAAGAGACGCCAGCCGCCGGTGATTTCCAGGGCCGCATCAATGGGATCGCCGCCCTTCTCTCGAGCCTGGCGCATGGCCCTCCCCAGGGCAAAGGACCTGGTGAGGGTATCGCGGACCAGGATCTCTTTCATCTCGGTGGCAGGCAGAGGGGTGGCTGCCATCGTCGTGCCGCCAAAGGCCGCGACGGCCAGCATTTTGCCGATTCGTTCCAGCATGTGAGGGTTGACGGTGTATTTGACGATGGCCACGTTCCCCCACTTGTCCACGCTGGCGAACGGCCAACTGTGCTTGCCGTACAGATAGGGCGTGCCTTGCATCTCGTCGGGGATGGCCCGGCCGGCGTAATCCCCGTCCACGACGGGAATGCCCAGGCGCGCGCCAGTGACCAGCGGGGCGGCCGTGTTACCCGCGCCCAGCTCGGCCGCCACCAGGCAGCCGATGGGTTGGCCCAGGTAGTTCCCCAGTTCCTTGACCGCCTCTTCCATCGAGCGGCCGCCAAACTTGTCCACTAATCCCAATCGCTCGATTTCATCCAGCGTCTCCTGGGTGGTGGGGGCGATGGAGCCCATCCCGTAGGGGGTGACCGTCCACACATCGTCGGGGACGTCGTCCACGTCCACCCATTCCAGGGCCAGGCCGTCTTTCAGGGCGTCTTTGAGCATGCCCATTCCCCAGGCGACGCTCCCGCCGCCACCGGTTCCCGTAAACAGGCAGCCTCGAACGAAATCCTCACAGTCTTGTAGTGTTTCTAGTTTTCCACGTGGCATTGTACTTTACCTCCTGAGTTTGTTAGTTCATTGCTATCAAGGGGCGTCCTCGCCCCGTGACCGAATTGCTCTTAGTCGGGGCGAGGACGCCCCTCCGTAGCAAGACAAAAGATCCTCTGATTTTTCTCAGACAGTTGGCGGGTTCTCCTGCTCTCCACCAACCAGATGGCAGGCCACCTTGTGCCCGTGGCCGATGTTTATGAAAGCGGGTTCGATTTGCGAACATACCGGCATGACCATCGGACAGCGGGGGTGGAAGCTGCAACCTGGCGGTGGGTTCGCCGGATCGGGCACCCCCCCTGGCAAGATAATACGCTCTCGCCGCAGTTCGGGATCCAGGCTGGGGGCCGAGGCCAGAAGCGCCTGCGTGTACGGGTGCTGCGGTTCGGAGAAGATAATCTCAGTGGTACTGAGTTCCACCACTTTCCCCAGGTACATCACCGCAATGCGATCGCTGATATGCTGCACCACGCTCAAGTCGTGGGTGATGAAGAGGTAGGTCAGCTCGAACTCTCGTTGGAGCTTTTGCAGCAGGTTGATGATTTGAGCCTGGACTGACACGTCCAGCGCTGACGTCGGTTCATCCAGCACGATGAACTTGGGGTTGAGGGCCAGGGCGCGGGCGATGGCGATGCGCTGCAACTGTCCGCCACTGAACTCGTGGGGGTAGCGGTACAGAATCTCGCCGGGCATGCCGGCTTGTTCCAAAAGCTCATGCGCCCGGGAAACCAGGGCCTCGCCGTGCAACCTGGTGTGCGTCCGCAAAGGTTCGGTGATGGAGCTCATGACGCTAAAACGGGGATTGAACGAAGAATAGGGGCTCTGGAAGACCATTTGCATGTCGCGGCGATAGTGGCGCAACTCGCGGTTGCTGAGGGGAACGATGTCCTGCCCTTCGAACAGCACCTCTCCCGACGTGGGTTGGATGAGGCGCATGATGGCCCGACCCAGCGTGGTCTTACCGCAGCCCGATTCCCCCACCACCCCGAGGGTCTCCTGGCGGTTGATAGACAGGTCCGCGCGGTCGAGGGCCCGCACCCACTTCCGACGGCGGCTCAGAAGACCCCGTCGCGAGGCAAAGTGCTTGGTCAGTCCGCGGGTTTCCAGCAGTGGGGCTGCGCTCATGCCGCGTTCTCCTGTCCGTAGAGATAACAGGCCGCCACGTGCTCCTCCGCGCCGACGGAGAAGAGGGGTGGCTCCTCCATTCGGCAGATGTCCATGACCTGGGGGCAACGGGGGTGGAAGGGGCATCCCGGCGGCAAGTGAACGCCATCGGGCACACTCCCCTCGATGGATTGCAGCGAGCGCCCCCGTTGGGTGGGG
>CAZVCJ010000245.1:0-5295 GCA_964625745.1 uncultured Anaerolineae bacterium
AGACCTTGCCCGGTCAGCAGGCGCGGGTCTTCGGTTCGGGTCATGCGTTTACCAATCCATTTTTTCATCATGGTTGTGCTCCTTGTCTTAAGATATGCGCAAAACGTGGTGCGTAAAACGTAATGCGTAAAACGTAATTGTGCCTTGCGTCTTTACTGATTTGTGGAGAGGGGAATGTCTCGTAACAAGTCGTCTAGTTTCTCCCAAGGAGTGGCTGCGTTCGGTTGGTTATTGTCCGAGCTGGTGTGGTACGGGATGCTGTCCTCACGGAGGATGCGCCCGCGCTGTTGTGGAACCATGGTCAGCAGCAGGCGAACGACTTCGGTGAGAAGTTGCAGGCGATGCTGGACAACCGTCTCACCGAGGATATGGCGTCCCTTGTAGTACCAGTCCCGGCTCTCGCGAGCTGAACCCAGGGAGTATTCGTAGAAACGAGCCCGATCTTTTCCGGTACCGCGAGAGTAGCCCTCGGCAAGATTCGCGCCGATGGAGCCGAGCGCCCGACACAACTGATCTGACAGCGAAATGGTGCGTCGGTCTCGCATCAGTCTCGTGATGTCGTGCCACCCCAGATCGCTCAGAAACAGTGCGAGCCGGTACGCCCGTATCTTCCAAAGCGAGTCGCCCGTTATCGTCTCTGGCACAGTCTTCTCCCACTCCTCGTAGTTCACCATCCTCCTCCCTTACGCTTTACGTTTCACGTTTTACGTTTCACGGTCTCATCTTTTCGGCCGCCAACTGTACCGCATCCACGATGTGCTGGTAGCCGGTGCAGCGGCAGAGGTTGCCGGAGATGGCTTCGCGTATCTCCGCTTCGGTGGGATCGGGGTTTTGCTCCAGGAAAGGCACCAGGGTCATCAGGAAACCTGGGGTGCAGAAGGCGCATTGCACGGCGTGAGCTTCCCGGAATGCCTCCTGAAGGGGATGCAGATCGTCTATCGTTCCCAACCCTTCGACGGTGGTGATCTCGTGGCCGTCGGCCTGCACTGCAAGCATCAGGCAGGATCGGACCGGCTGTCTATCGAAAATGATGGTACACGCGCCGCACACGCCGTGCTCGCAGCCGACGTGGGTGCCGGTCAGACCTAGCTCGTGGCGCAGGAAATCGCTCAACAGCAGGCGCGGCTCGACGGTGCGCTCGTACGGAGTGCCATTGACGGTGACGGAAACAGTAACTTGGTCGTTCATCTTAACCTCCTCTCGCCCGGTCAAAAGCTTGGGTCAATGTCCGGCGGGCCAGGACTTTGGACAGGTGCCGACGGTATTCTGCCGAGGCGTGGATGTCGCTGCCGGGGTCAATGTCGGCGCTGGCGGCAGTCTCGGCGGCAGCGCCGATGACCTCTGGTGTAGGGGCTTGACCCACGAGCATCTCAGCCGCCTGACGCGCATCCACGGGGCCATCGCCGACGCTCAGGAAGACCAGCCGCGCCTGCTCACATTGACCCTGTTCATCTAGCGTCACCAGGACAGCGACGCCCGCCAGGCAGAAGTCGTGGTGGCGGCGGGTGATCTGCAGGAACGACCACCCGCTGCGCGGCGGCATGGCGGGTAGGGCGACCTCCACCAGCAGCTCGTCGGGTTCCAGGGCGGTGGTGAACAGTCCCACGAAGAACTCGTCGGCGGGAACCCAGCGCTCGCCGGCCTGGCTGCGCAGCCGAAGGCGCGCCTTTAGCGCCAGGCTCACCGCGACCAGTTCGGCCGACGGGTCGGCGTGGGCCAGGCTGCCGCCAAAGGTGCCTCGAGTGCGGATCTGCGGGTAGGCGATCTGGGGCATCACCTCGTGCACCAGTGGCGCCCGCTCGGCCACCAGTGGATCGTGCTCCACCTGGCTTTGGCGCGTCATCGCCCCCAGGAGCAAGCCGCCGTTACCGTTCGGACGGATGTAGAACAGCTCGGAGACGTTGTTCAGGTCAACCAGAACCGACGGTTGAGCCAGGCGGAAGTTCAGCAGGGGAATCAGACTTTGTCCCCCGGCCAGCACCTTGGCATCCCAGCCATGCTCGGCCAGGTGGGCCAACGCCTCGTCTACTGTAGTTGGTGCATAGTACTTGAACGGAGCTGGTTTCATGTTACCTCCTCAATTGGGATATTGGGTATTGGAGATTAGATATTCAATCTCCAATACCCAATATCTAATCTCCTTCTTTGAAAGCGACAAACCGTCCCCACATGGAGGCGATTTCCATGCCTTTCTGCAGGTAGCAGCCGATGTAGTAGCGGCCGCTCTCGGCGGTGGCGATGTCGCCTGCCAGGTTCTCGGCGTGGACGATCTTCTTCGGGAAGAGGTTCAGATGCATGTCCTGGTAGTACTTGTCCAAAGGATACATCTCGTCCCAGTCCTGGCCGAAGTCCCTGACCAGCTTGCGGTTGGCCTCTTCGAAGGTCTTGGGGTGCCACAGGCGTTGGATGGTGTTCATGGGATGGTCTGCGCTCACGGCGTCCACGCCGATCCACTTGATCTCCATGTCCACGCACCACTGCGCGAAGTCAGCCGAAGGCCCAGGGTGCTTGATCATGTAGCGGAACTCATCGGAGTCAGGGCTGTTCCAGCCATACTTGTGCCAGCCGGTCTTGATGATGAGGATGTCCCCTTTGCGGATGTCCACCACGCCCTCGATCATCTGGGGCGTGTACACGCTGGAATCGCTGACCAGGTGGGAGATGTCGGCGATGACGCCAGGGCCAACCCACTCCTCCAGCGGCACCTGGCCGATGGTTCTGCCGTTCGGCCAGAAGTGCTTCTCGCCGTCCATGTGGGTGGCCAGGTGGATGCTGGCGTTGCAGATAGACCCGTTTCGGCCCATGCCGAAGTGCTGGCCGCCGACCCGCTTGGTGTAGGTGACGGTCAGGGGAATGTAGTTCGCCCACTGCGGCGTCTGGACGCTGAACGGGATGGTGAGGTCCAGCATCTCGGCCGAGCCCATGATCTGGAAGAACTCTTCCTCGCTCATGCCGTCGGGAGCCTGGTGGGCGACCACGCGCGACCAGGCGGTCTCGACTTCCATGAACGGTATGGGCTGGATCATGATCCAGGCCCGCTGGCTGCGGTGGCCTGAGCCTGTCGAAGGGTTGAGTTTGTCAATGTCGCCCACGATGCACTCGGCCAGGAGCAGGTGGGCCTTGGGCATGGTGATGTGGGTCAGCTCGTAGTACTCGTCCTGGGGGAACATCTCGTCCCAGGTCTGGCCGTAGTCTGCCATCAGCCTGGCTTCGGCCTTTTCGAAGTGGTTGGCGTGCATGCGGCGGATGGGGGTGTTCATGGGATGCTCGGCGCAGCCGCAGTCCACGCCGATGACCTTGAGCTTCATGTCCAGGGCCCACTGGAAGAAGTCGGGGGAAGGGCCGGGGTGTCTCACCAGGAAGCCGAATTCTTTGGACTCGACCCCGCCCTGGGCCTCCGGGTTGTAGACATCGGGCTGATCCCAGGAGTACCTGTGGTAGCCGGTGTTGATGATCAGGATGTCGCCCTCTTTGACCGTGGCCCTCTCCATGATCATCTCAGGGGTGTACAGGCTGTAGTCGGACACCGCATCGGAGATGTCCACCACCACGCCAGGCCCGCACAGGTCTTCCAGGGGAACGTCGGCGATGGCTCTGCCCCCCGAATGGAAGGCCGTCTCGCCCACCAGGTGCGTGCCCACCGTGTTGCTCCAGTTCAGTATCTGGCCGTTGGCGCCCTGACCGCCCCCATAAGCGCCCGTAACCCGCTTGAAGAAGTGGATCTCCAGCGACTTTTCCCCCGGCCACGGCGGGGTGAAGATGCTGCAGCCCTGGGTTAAGTCATACATTTTTGATTCTGTCATCATTTTGATAAATTGTTCGCGGTTCATGGTTCCTCCTTAGTTGATATTGGGTATTGGATATTAGGTATTGGTGGTTTGGAGCCATTGGAGGTCCTCTTCGGTGAAGAGGGGGAGGGAGAGGTCGGCTGGCCAGGCGGTTAGGTATTCGGTGGTGGGCTCGCGCACGGCTTTGGTTTTGGGTTTTGACTGGCTGGCCTGGCGTTGGGCTTTAAGTCTGGTGGCGAAGGCGTTCAGTTGGCGGGCCATGTCGGTTAACTGGGAGACGTAGTCCTGCACTTGTGGCGGCGGCATCAGATTGCGCTCTCGTGCCCGGTTGAGCCAGTACTTGGTCTCGAAGAGGCTGCCTCGGGCGTAGTACAGAAACTGGAGTTTCTCTCCATAGTGGAAACGCCCATAAGCCTCGGCGACGTTCGCCCCAATCGAATCCCCAGCCTTCGCCAGTTGCCCACCGACAACATCCCGCGCAAACGGCTTCCACCGCACCACCTGCCGCCAAATCCCATCCGCCACCGCTTCCGCAGCCCGCAACACCTCCAACTCCTCAAACTTCAGTACCATCCCCACCCCCCAATCTCTAATATCCAATATCTAACCTCTAAAACCCGTACCGCTCGGCGAAGGCCACAAGTGCCTCCTCAAACATCTCCATCGGCGGCCGCACCAGCCCGGCGCCAACCTGCCCCACGCCGGCGTCCTTGTGGGCGATGCCGGTGTTGACGCGCGGGGTGATGCCCGTTTCCACCACCTTGCGGATGTCAATGCCCGTCGGCGTGCCCCGGAAGTCCAGCGGGGGGATGGTGAAGTACTTGTGCTCAGCGTAGGTGATCTCGTACATCTCCAGGGTGGCGTTGATGGCGTCCTGGGGCGTGCCGCTGACGAAGGTGACGATGGCCGGCGCGGAGGCCATGGCGAAGCCGCCGATGCCCGCCGTCTCGGTGATGGTGCTGTCGCCGATGTCGCCGCTGGCGTCCTCGGCGGTGAAGCCGGGGAAGTAGAGGCCCTGGGGGATGGCGACGGGCGCGGTGAACCAGCGGTCGCCCAGCCCACTGACGCGGATGCCGAAGTCGGTGCCGTTGCGGGCCATCACGGTCACGATGGTGCTGCCCTCTATCCCGTGGGCGGCGTCGGCCATGGCCTTGCAGGCCGCCATCACCGGATTGAGCACGCTCAACGCGTTGTCGCCCAGGAAGCGCAGCACGTCAGAGGCAGTATCGGCGTCGGTGGCCTTGACGACAAACGGCGCCAGTTTCGTCGTGTACATGATGGAGCCGGCCTTGTTGCGGTTGTGGCCCTCGTCGCCCATGTGCAGGCTCTCGGCCAGCAGGGCGCGGATGTCCATCCCGCCGCTGGCCTCGATGGCGTCGGCCAGGACGGGAGCCATCACGTCCTCCATCCAGCGCAGCTTGGCCAGCACCTCCTCGCTGTACGCGCCGTAGCGCAGCACCTTGCCGTAGCCCTCGTTCAGGCCTGAGAAGCTGCGATTGCCGCCTGT
>CAZVCJ010000246.1:0-1879 GCA_964625745.1 uncultured Anaerolineae bacterium
ATCCGCCCGTCCTGCAGATGGTACACTCGATCGGCGTATTCGTCCGCTGTCGGGTTGTGGGTGGCGACCAGCACTGTCATCCCTTCCTGCTCCACCACCCGTCGGAACAAGGCCATGATCTGCCGCCCAGTAGTGCTGTCCAGTTCCCCTGTCGGTTCGTCGGCCAGGATCAGGTCCGGACGGTTGGCCAGCGCCCGGGCGATCCCCACCCGCTGCTGTTGTCCGCCAGAAAGCTCGTAGGGCCGATGGTCAGCCCAACGGGCGAGCCCCACCAATTCCAGACAGGCCTGCGCCTGCTCCCGCCGTGCCCGTCTCCCCACGCCATCCATCCGCAGCGGCAACTCTATGTTCTCGTAGGCAGAGAAGGTGGGGAGCAGAGCGAACGACTGAAAGACGAAACCGATCCGCCGGCGGCGCAGGCGGGTGCACGCCCACTCCGAAAGCGTCGCCAACCGTTGGCCAAAAAGGTACACCTCGCCAACTGTGGGCCGGTCCAGCCCACCGATGCAGTTGAGGAGGGTGGTCTTGCCGGACCCGGAGCGGCCCCGCAGCATCACAAACTCGCCCCGCTCAATCTCCAGATTGACGCCTTGTAGGGCGCGCACCTCCCGCGCCCCAACACGGTAGATGCGCGTCAGCTCCTTGGTGCGTACGAGGGGTGCAGTCTCATGGTCAACCCTGCCTGTCGTCATATTAGCTCCTCCTTCTCACCCGCGCCCACAACCCGCGCAATCCCCTCCGGCGGGGGGCAGGTGGCTCCTCTTCCTCCAACCCTGGCAACAGGGGCGCAGCCGCCGCTTGGCGGCCGACCACAGGACGGATAACGATGCCTTCGTCGGTCACCTCCAGTGTCGCCCGGCCGCCGATACCAAATTGCTCCAGATACTCTCTCGGCACCTGCAGTCGCCCCGCCGAATCGAGCACCACGTACTCATGGTAGGTTACATCCTCCTCTACTGGATACTCGCCAACCATGACCCGCTCCAACTGGCTCACCTGCCGGATGGTCTCGGTGCTGGTTTTGCCGTCGCGGATGGCCACCACGCGGTCTACCTGCCCGACGATGCGGGGCTCGTGGGTGACGATGATGGTCGTCAGGCCCAACGTCTCGTTCAGGCGGCGGAAGGTCTCCAGGATGGTCTGCGCGGTGGCTGAATCCACCTCGCCAGTCGGCTCGTCGGCCAGCAGGAGAATGGGCTTGTTGGCCAGCGCCACGGCGATAGCCACCCGCTGCTGCTCGCCCCCGGATAGTTGCACCAGACGGTGCTTCCGCCGCTCGTAGAGACCCACGGCCTGCAAAAGCTCCCTGCCCCAGTCACGCTTCTCACGGCGGCTCATCCCGGCCACGGTCATGGGCAGTCCCACGTTCTCCTGCGCTGTCAGGTAGGGGATCAGGTTGCGCGAGGTCTGCTGCCAGACGAAGCCCACCTTCTTCCGACGGTAGCGGTTCAGTGCCGCGTCCGAGAGCTTCAGCAGGTCTTGCCCATCCACTGTCACCCGCCCCGCCGAGGGCCGGTCCAGCCCGCCCAGGATGTTGAGCAGCGTGGACTTGCCCGACCCCGACGCGCCGACGATGCCCAGCATCTCGCCCCGCTCCACCGTCAGGTCCAGCCCTTGCAAAGCCACCACTTCCAGCTCGGCGATTTTGTATATCTTGACCAGGTTGTCACAGGTGATGAGAAGGTCGTTTGTGTTTTGCATCTTAAGCCACCTCACCCAGCTTGATGGCCTCGAACACGCGCATCCGAGTGAGCAGCACCAGCATGACCGCCACGGCGACGAGGAGCATCCCGCCAAAGATAGTGTAGATCTGGAAGATGTCGGCCCAGGCCACCTGGACGACGAAGGGAGGCGTGTGAGGGTGCTGGCCGCCGCGCAC
>CAZVCJ010000246.1:1979-5278 GCA_964625745.1 uncultured Anaerolineae bacterium
GCCACGACGTCTTCGGACGGACGTTCACCGTCGGTGGTCAGCCACACGTCGTAGGGATACTCGTCGCCCATCTGCTGGAAGGCATAATCCAGGTTGCCAATGAAAAATGGGCCATCCTCCGGGTATTGGGTGGGAAACAGGTCCAGCATACCAGCGACGACGAACTCCACCGTTCGCCGCTCGCCGGTCATGGTCAACTCCAGGCGGAGGGGATCGCCGACGTTCAAGGCATTGTGGGCCAGAAAGCCCCTCTCGACCAGCAGCGCGCGGGAATCCAGCGCCAGCAGGTTCATCAGTCCACCCAGCGAATCGGGCGCAAAATCGCGCCGGAAAAAGGCGACACCTGGGAAATCCATCCGATCCACGCCCACAAAGGTCCCTTCCTCGCGGTTGCCCAGGGTTGATTGCACACGATACTCGCCGACGCGGGCCGCCCCCTGCACTCCCTCAACCAACAGGTGATCGCTGACCGGCAAAAAGAGCCACCTGGGACCCAACTCTTCCTCTTCTTCCTTCGGCTGGGATGTCTGAGGCGCGAAAAGATTCTGCTCCTGCTGGGTCTCAGTACTCTCGCCGATCTCTGCCAGACAAAGGTCAGCGCCGATCTGGTAGTACACCTGATCCAGCAGGTGGTCATCGAGAGTTAAGGCCATGGAGGCAATAAAGGCGGCCAGCCCCAGGGTGAGGATGAGGAGCAGCAGCGGGCCGGTGTAGTGCCGCGACGAGCGGGCCAGGTGGCGCAGGGCCAGCACCGACGACGTACCGGGCAGCCAGTCGGCGAGCCAGGCCAGCGTCGTCATCAGCAGCGGGAAGAGGCGGATGAACAGCAGCCCCAGGGAGAAGATAAAGAGGGTGGGCACCAGGAATAGCAGGGGGTTCTGGAAGGGGTCGGAGGTGACGCCACCGCCCAGGTTGACCGAAATGGTGCCTCGCTGCCGCAGCAGGTAGTAGCCGTAGAGGGGCGGCGCCAGCAGGATGAGATCGAGGAAATAGCGTTGCCAAAAGGGACGCCGCAGCGCGCGCGCTTGCTCTTGCTTGTGAGTGACGATGGTGTGTCCGGCAGCGGACAACGCTGGCAGCAGGGTCGTTAGCAGGGCTAGTGCGAGGGCACCGACAGCGAAGCGCAGGCTGCTCCAGGATAGGAACACCGACAGCGGCGGGCGCCTCACCAACGTCAGGAAGGAACGGATCTGGCCCATCGCCAGGGCAATCCCCTGGCCCAGCAGTATCCCCAGCCCCAGGGCCACTGCGCCCAGCGCCAGTCCCTCCAGCAGATACACACCCAGCACCTGCCAGCGCGAGGTGCCCCGGCTGCGCAGGACGGCGATCTCGGTCTGCTGGCGGCGCACGGCCATGCCGGCAGTCAGCGCCACGAAGTAGAGAATCAACCCCAGCACCGGCACGGCAAACACCGACAGGAGGATGGTCAGCAGATAAGCCTGTGAGCGGTACTTTTCCATCGCCTCAGCGGGCGAGACGTACAGGTCAGTATTGGGCAGGAGCGAGGCGGCACGGGTCTCGGCGAAAGAGATACGCCCCAGCAACGGGGGAACGTCTTCGGTGCGGACCGCCGACCCATCCAGCAGCAGAGACCACGCGGCCACGTAAACCTCACCGGTCAGCATCGGCGCAATTCGCTGATGGAACGAGGTCTCGGGCACCTGCAGCACCCGGTCGAAGGCGGTAGGTTGGTAGAACCAATAGGTCTCCTCTGGATTGGTCGGCTGCCAAACGCCAGCGATGCGCACCGGGATCTGCACTGATTTGCTGTCCCGCACGTCTGCTTCTTGACGACCAAAGAGGATGTATTCCTCGCCTACCTGCAGCCCTAGCTCATCAGCCAGCTTATGGTGAAGCAGCACTTCCATCGCCTGGTCGGTAGGCGATGCTTGCCCTGAGCCAGGTCGAAGGGGTGCGACAGGGAATGCTCCCTCCGTCAGGGTGATGTGATCGGCCAGGTCGCTGAGAAAGCCGACGGAAACCCACTCCAGCGGGTCACGGACGTCGGCGTAGGCTGCTTCGGAGGTGGGAAATAGGCGAAAGTTGTCGGTCTTGAAATAGCGGACGACGCTCTCCAGCGGCAGGCCGATGTCAGCGGCGACTGGCCCTCGCAGGTAGGCATCGGCCTGCTGTACATCCTCCCAGTCCTTCACCCCGTGCCAGGCGCCGATGTAGCGGAAGCGAAAAGCGAAGGGTGGCGTTCCTTCGCGGGTCGTCTCCAGTTCTTCGCGCAGCAAGCGGTGATTCACCGCGTCGGCGTAGAGGGGCACGCTGAGACTGAGCCCCACGGCGGCCGTCCACCCCAGCAGTAGGCTGAGGGTCAGCCCCTTGTTGGCCCACAGCCGCTTGGCAGCGATGAGGATGATGGATAGAAGGTTGAGTAGGATATTCAAAACCGGTTTGCCTTTCTGCCCTTGTAAGCATTTACCCCTCCCTGGCAGGGAGGGGCCGGGGGAGGGTGGCTCTCGGCAAACCAGCGAGATGCCCTGTGAATTCGAGCCGCCTTTGGCGTAGGGATTCCCCCCCCTGCGAGGGGGAGGGCTTAAACGGCTACCCCCTAGCCCTCCACCCTTTCACTGCCCCACCACGATTTGCCCTTCCTCAAGCCCCTCCAGGATCTCCACGCGCTCGTCACTTTCGATGCCGATTTCCACATCCACGCGGCGCTGGCGGTCGGCATCCTGCACGATGACAAATTTGCGACCCTGGAAGGTGCGGATGGCGGCCGGCGGAAGCCACAGCACGTCGTCTTTCTCCTCCAGGACAATCGTCACGCGGGCCAGGTCGCCCAGTTGGAGACCGCTCAGGTTGCCTGCCAGGCTGATCCTGGTCGACTTGTCCTCGCCAGCCAGAGCCTCGGTGCCGCCGCCGGTGCCGTAAGGGTAGGGAAGGCGGCGGACGGTGCCGTGCCACGTCTGGCCGGGGTAGGCTCTGAGGGTGACCACCGCCTCTTGTCCCTCGACCATCTCCTGCAACTGGCTGCTGGAAAGGTCGGCGCTCACCTCGATGGCCGATGGATCGGCGACGACGATGACGGGTTTGAAGGCCTCAGCAGGACGGCCAGCGTAGACAGAGAGCGAGAGCACTTCGCCACCCGTCGGGGCGACGATCTGGGCGTCAGCCACCTGTGCTTGCAGGCGCTCCAGAGCCAGTTGGGCCTGGTTCACCTCGTTGACCAGCACCGGGTCCACGCCCTCTTTCAGCCAGTCCAGTTCCTGCCGGGCCCGCTGCACCTGGAGGGTCAGCAAAGGATCCACGCCCTCTTCCAGGCGGTCCAGTTTCTGCTGCGCGCGCTGCAC
>CAZVCJ010000247.1:0-5229 GCA_964625745.1 uncultured Anaerolineae bacterium
TGATCCGCTCGCGTTCCAAAGTTCTCGCGTGGGCATAATTACGAAAGGCTCTCAAAACGTTGTACATGACCTCGCTCGCTTTGCTGAGCGTGGTATCCATAACCATTTCCAACTCAACTTGCCAATCGAGTGAAACGCCGTATTCTCGCAGCTTCCCCTCGGCCTTGAGCCTCTCCAATTCATCGTACTGGTCCGCAATCCTGCCGTCCATGAGCTCGCGCGGCGGGTTGTGTATGAGGAGAATGTCGACGTAATCAGTCTGCAGGCGCCGCAGACTGGCTTCGAGCGATGGACGGATGGCGCTTGTCCCGAAGTCCGTGACCCCCTCTGCGCTGTGTCCGAACTTGGAGCAGATGATGACGTCCTGCCGGACGGATTTCAGTGCTTGCCCGAGCAGCTCTTCGCTCTTCCCGTGATTGTAGGCGGGTGCGGTGTCGAAGAAGTTGCATCCGTCATCGAGGGATCGGCGGACGATGCGCAGCGCTTCATCCGTATCGCTGATGCCCCAATCCGGGTTGGCGAGCTGCCAACTGCCAAGGCCTATTTCACTGACGTTCATGCCAGTGTCTCCAAATGGACGTAGTTTCATGATAAAGTCTCCTTCGGCGAACAGCCGTGTCAGTTTGGGATTATCAGTACTTGGCCCATACGCACGGATTAGACCCTCGTTGTGCAGTTGCTCTAGTGTATTGAGGATCGCCTCCACTTCCTCTGGCGATGCGCCGCAATGCAGTTGGTAGATGTCGATATAGTCGGTACCTAACCTGCGCAGCGAGGTCTCGCAACACTTCGACGGTGTTGAGGAAGGAGATGCCCAGACCGAGCGCCGTCCGTATGGCGCGAATCGCCTCGTCGTCGTCCACGTGGCCCCAGCCGTCGGCTTTGCCGTCAAGCCAAAACGGCTCGCTGATGGCCCAACCTCCCAGACCCATTGTACTTACTTTGATAGCGGATCTTGCTAGTTCTCTTTCGAACGCCGTACTCATAGATTTGCCTCCTTTTCGGTGCAGTACTCCTGTGCCAGGTTTTGAATGTGATCTATCATGTCATAGTAGTCGAAGCGGATATTGCGGTGAGAGTTCCTCGACTAACCTTACATCCTCCAAAAGCTGTTCGCGACGGCTGATGCCGATGGTGATGGCGTGGACGACGCCGAGCTGGAAGACGTACTGGATGGCGGCGCGGGCCTTCCCCACGAGCTGTCCGCAGCCCAGGACCTTCATGCCGTAGACCGCCTTTCCAGATGTATACGGTCTCTCGATAACGGGCACCATCCTGGAAGGGGGCGCATCCATGTTCACGCCCGCCATGTTGATGCGCGCCAGCACGACCTCCACCCAATCCGTTTCCGCCGCCGTACGCAATGCACCCAGGCCATGACAAGAAACGCCTACCGCCCGCACCCTTCCCTGTTCCTTGGCCTGTGAGAGGGCCTCCATTGCGCCGGTGTAACGCTGCGGCCAGTCGGCCTGCGTCACAAAGTGCAGCAGGACGATGTCGAGCACGTCAGTGCCCAACTCCTTCAGAAAGCGCTCGACGTCCCGCGTGACCTGCTCGGCGCTCTGCGACGTGGTCTTGGTGGCGATCACCACTTCCTGGCGAGGGATTTCCTGCAACGCTCTCGCCACGTGGGGATGCGAGCCGTACTCGTCCGCGGCATCCCAAAAGTTGACGCCGTGGTCATACGCCAGCCGTAACAGACTCGCCAGCCCATCCACCCCTAGATCGGTCTGGTCTGAGCGGCCTGCCCAGCCGTGTGTGCCTGTTCCAAAGGCCAGGCGTGAAACCCTCAAACCCGTTTTTCCAAAATCAACTTTCCTCACTACACTCCTTTCCCGATGGCTTTCTGTCCGGCGCGGCGGGCCGTGGCCAGCACGTCGGTGCGGTTGTTGACCCCGCTGGGAGCAAGCACCGTGGCCACGTGTTTCATGCCCAGGTATGGAATGATGTCGGTCAACATTCCTACCGTGTGGCGGGCGTACCATTCGCCCCCTCCCAGCGGTATGACCAGAACCACGCGCCGACCGGCGAACATCTCCCGCTGCACGCCATACCACCGATCCAGAAACGCCTTGAATTGGGCGGTCGGCCCCCACCAGTAAATCGGCGTGCCCAGCACCCACACCTGGCTGTGCGCCATCTGCTCCAGCAATGTCGGCATATCATCCCGTTGCACACACACGCCCGTCTTCCTGCAGCCATTGCACGCCTGGCAGGGTGAGATATCCAGCTCGTTCAGGATGACCTTCTCCGTCAGGGCACCGGCGGCTTGCGCACCGGCTAGGACCTCGTCCACCAGGGTCTCGGTGTTCCCGCCACGACGCGGGCTGCCGACGATGCCCAATACTTGCTTGGTTGACATTGCTTTCTTCCCTCCTAAACTATCTTTGGAGCACTTTTCTCGAGTCAGATCAGCACAACTGGACACCTGCGGGTCAGTGGCGAGACGCACGGGGAGATGCCCCCTAAGGGTATCCAACCTCAGGGGGCACTTCAGCAAGTGGAGTTGCCTCAAATCGTGGGGAAATGGCCGGCGGTGAGTTGGGGTGATGTTAGGCTACGAGGGTTACGTCAGGCTACGGCGTACGCGTCTTCCACAACATGAGACGCTACCAACTATTACCGTGCTTCCGAGTAATACCCAATCTTGTGTTCAATCACAGCCAGGTTGGCTTCAAGCTCCTGAATTCGCTTCTTCACCTCACGCCGATGCTCCTCGAGCAGCGCCAGTCGTTCAGCAAGGGTGTCGCCGTCCTGCCGCTGCAGATCCGCATACTGCTTCATCATTAGCAATCGGCATACCGGTGGCCCGCAGCTTGTTCAGGAAACCGATCCAACCGACGTCATCTTCCGTGTACCGACGGTGTCCATTGGGCGCGCGATCTACCGGCGAGATCAGGCCAACACGTTCGTAGTAGCGCAATGTATGCGCGCTGAGGCCCGTCTCCCGTGCAGCCTGCTGTATGGTCATTCCGTTTTCAATCTCAGTGTTCATAGCAGTATTATTATACCACTTAGAGTGCGCTCTAAGTCAAGTGTTTGGGGCTTAATTTTGGGCGATGGCGCGAAATTTTAAGGTTTCGGGCCGTAGGGGGGCAGGACGCAACTGTGCATCCCTCACCCTCCCCAGGTCAGGCCGTGCTTCTCGGCCAGCGTCCGCGCCCTGGCCATCAGCGCCTCGTGATAGGACTTGCGGTTGGCGGCGATGTGGCGGTATCCTTCCACGAGGTCGGGGTAATGCCTCTCCAGCACCTTTCTGACCCTGCCCCCAATCGCGCCGCTGAGCTTCATGCTGTCCACGATGATAGAGGAGACACCTGCCCTGGCGAGCTCTCCAAAGAGGGCATCCATCTGCTCTTCGCCGTCGGAGAGAAAGGGCAGAAGCGGCCCGCAGAAGGCCTAGGTCTGTATACCCGCCTCCGCCAACTCGGCCAGGGCCGCCAGGCGAGCAGGAATGGATGAGGCGCGGGGCTCGAGAACCTGCCGCGCGTCCTCGCCCAGGGTGGTGATCGTGAAGCCCACCTCCACATCGTGAAGACGGCGGAGGAGGTCGAGGTCGCGCAGAACCAGATCGGATTTGGTGAGGATGGAGATGGGGAAATCGTGGGCCGTGAGCACCTCCAGGCAGGCGCGAGTGATCTGGTATTTCCTCTCCAGAGGCTGGTAGGGATCGGTCACTGTGCCAGAGACGATGTTGCCTGGCTTGGCCCGCCGCATCTGTTTGGCCAGCACCATCGCCGCATTGACCTTGGCGTCCACGAACGTGCCCCATTCCTCGTTGTGGCCAGTGAAGCGCTTCATGAAGATGGCGTAGCAGTAGACGCAGCCGTGCTGGCAGCCCACGTAGGGGTTGACGGCGTAGTCAACCCCCTCAATGCCCGATTTGGTGAGGATGGATTTACACTCGATTTCCTTGACAATCACGTCAGTGTCCCTCGATGAAATCGGCCACTGCCTAAGCCACTTCTTTCTCCCGCCCTATGAGAAAATGGTCGGTTCCCTGTAGAATGCGCACTTCCTTTGGCGCAGGCAGGTCCTCTACGAAGCGGTGTAGGTTATCGGGCGGACATATCGAGTCGCCCTCGCCGGCGATGAAGAGCTTGGCCCTGGTGTAGTTGCTGAAGAGGCTCCCTTCTGGGCGCCACATGGGAAGCCCAATGGCGACCACGCCGCAGATGTGGGGATCATGCTCGGCGTGGTGTAGTCCCACCCAGGCCCCGAAAGAATAGCCAACCAGGTAGACCCTTGCCACATTCACGCCCCCTGCTTGGAGTAGGAAATCCACCGCCCCGGCTACGTCATTTAGCTCCCCCACTCCCTCGCCAAACTCGCCTTCGCTTTGCCCAACGCCGCGAAAGTTGAAGCGGAGGGCCACGATGCCGCGATCCGCCAGGGTTCGAGCGATGCTCACCACCAGGGAAGCGTCCATGCTGCCGCCGTAGAGCGAATGGGGATGGCAAATTATCGCCGACGGAAGATTCCTCCCGTCGGGATGGTGAAGGACGCCCTCCAAGCGGATGGCTTGCTCCCCTCTGCTGGGGAAGAAGAGATGGGTTTCCTTGATTGTCATAGCTGGCAAAGAGAGCCTCCCGCAGGTTGCAAAGCCTGCGGGAGACTGCGCCATCTCAGAGACTCTGCCTGATTCCGTCCAGCCTGGCCCTGGCATCCGGCACGAAGCCGAAGAAACGCTCGATCTTCTCGCAGCCGTAATCGTCGCAGGAGGCGCAGTTGACCACAGCGCGCTCCATGCCGCAGACACGGATGTCGCAGTCATACCAGTGGCCGCAATGCCGTCCGTCTTCGGCCACGCAACCGTCGCAGATGACGGACTCGACGGTGATGTCGGGCGCGTTGTACTCCTCCCGCCAGTGCGCGGCCACCTGCTCCAGCGCGGCACGGTCGTCCGCCTGGGTAGCGATGTAGGCCGGGCAGTCGCTGCACACCAGTCCACAGTAAGCGATGATCTTGTCCATTTGCATTTTCTCCTTTTTTAGCTATTCTCACGCCGACCTGGCGGCGTGGATACCGTCCAGGGTGGCACGGGCGTGGGGTGCCATGCCGAAGAAGTCCTCCAGCTTTTCGCACCCGCCTTGACGGGCGTAGTCAACGCAGTGGGCGCAGTTGACGACACCCCGCCTCCTGCCACAGGCACGCACCTGGCACTCGAAGCAGTAGCCGCACAATCGCTCGCTGTCCGACAGGCAACCGTCGCACATGGCGGATTCGACG
>CAZVCJ010000248.1:0-5180 GCA_964625745.1 uncultured Anaerolineae bacterium
CCCCATCCTCCAGGATGATCACATTGTCCGTGCCCGTGAGGCCGCTATCGGCGGTGTAGAAATCGCGATAACCATTGCCGTTAGTGTCTCCTGCGATTTCATCATCGGCTGGATCGCCCTCGAAGTTCAGGGCGAAGTACTTCCCAGGCTCCACCGTGTAGGATGGAAAAGTCTTCACCACCGTGCTTCTTTCCCTCACGAGCCAATACTGGATGTTGATGCCCGTGCCTGACATGTTGCGGAACTCAATCCAATCCTCGTCATCGCTGGGTGCCGCTTCATTGATCAGGACATCGCCGGGGTTGCCCAGGACAGGATTGGTTTCTCCAGGGGTGTGGCTGGTGAACACATGCCAGTCGGCCTTGGCATTGGTGTCGGTGGAAAATGCATCTCGGCCTAGAGACTTCCCCTTAGCCCCTGTGCTCCAGTCTGCACATTGTTCTTCGTTCTTCCTCTTGTTTTCTTTTGTATCGTTGGGGTAGATGGTGCCCACCCATTCACTGGCATCAACTATGGTCGTAAAAGCAGCGTGTTGAGTGGGAGCCCATGTTCCATCGTCATTGGCAAAGGCAATGGCATCAATGATGTTACCGCTAGAATCCTCTAAAATGATCACCTCATCAGTCCCAGTCAGGCCATCAGAGCCCGAATCGTAATAAAAGTCACGGTAACCATTATCATTGGCGTCCCAACCTGTCTCGTCTGCTGTGCCCTTGTCGTGGAAGTGTAGAACAATGTACTCTCCGGGAGCTAGCGAGTAAGAGGGGAACGTCTTTCTTACGGCGGTTTTCTTCTCGACAACCCAGGACTGAATATCTATGCTGCTCCCCGAACCGTTGTAGAGTTCCAGCCAATCCTTGCTGCTTGTTTCATCGGGGGCCACTTCGTTTATCAGCACATCTCCTGGCTCGACCGCAGATGAAGGAGTGGAGACAATCGCTAACACCGCCGTCATCATCGCCAATATGATCGGGAATCGCCGGGGCCTCAAATTCGCACCTCCTCATCCAACTGGATAGCGCTCAAAGCCAGCGACGCTGGGCTTACAAGCAGCAGCGCGGCGATGGCCAACAGATGGAGTCCTTTTAACATTGTCCAGCTACCAAGCCGGGGATGTTGCTCTGGGAGAGTATCAGCGGGGTTGTTCTCTGGACACGAAGCGAATCTCGACCCGAGCATTCAGGGCCGCCGCCACCCGCTGCAGAAAGCCCAGATTAGGTTTGTAAGAGGCCCTCTCCAGACGGGAGATGCTGGCTTGCTTGGTGCCGATCCGTTCGGCCAACTCCTTTTGGGTCAGCCCTTGTGCCAGGCGCAGGCGCAGCACCTCTCGCGCCGCTTGGAACTCCGGTTCCATCTCCTGCAAAGCGGCTACAAACTGCGGATCCTTCATCCGTTCATTCCAGAACTCATCTATCGGCCAGAAGGGCAGTACGTTTTTCCCCATATCCATGTCATTCCTCCTCAACACGAGCCAGTACGTCGGTCAGACGTTGTTCGGCTATGCCCAATTCCTTGCGGGGCGTCTTACGGGTCTTTTTCTGAAAGGCGTGCAGGAGCACAAACCTTTGGCCGGTGTGAGCGAAATAGAAAATTCGGTAGATGTTCCGTCCACTTTGTACCCGCAGTTCCCACAGCTTACCGTGGACAGGACAGGCGTAGGGCATCTTCAGATCGAGACCGAATTCGCGCAACAGGTCGAGCGTCCAGTATATTCGAGCCTGGTCTTTCTGCGGCAGGCTTGCGATGAAGTCATTGACCGGTTGGCGCGCTTGCTCATCCTGATAGGCGACGATTTCCCAGGCCATTGGGAATCTCCAGTAGAGAGTATAACACAAACATCATATCTTGTCAAAAGGGCTGCGCTCAGCCCAACTACTCGGCCAAGAGGTGAAACCAAGGGAGAAGGAGGCAGCAAAATGAGCGTTGCTTCTCAAGGCACTTCTACCTCGCCATCCAAAACGACACGATTGTCGGCGATGGGGGCGCCGTCAGGGCCGACGGCCGCCAGGCGATCCATGGTCTGGGGATCGTAGACGCCCAGGGCCAGGCGGTAGCGGCCCGGAGGCGCGTCCTTCAGGGAGATGGTGATCTCATCGCTGACCACCTCGCCCTCAGCCCACCACGAAGTGGGATACTGGTTCTGACGAGGCATGGCGTCGTCCTGGGCCACGATTTCCTCCGTAACAGGATCGAAAAGGTGGACGAAGACTTTGTAATCCCCCTCCATTTGCTGCCGCGCTTGCCAGTGCAACTCCAGCCGCAGTGCCTCCTCCTCACGACTTAGATCGTAGCCCAAAAGGCGTATCTGGCCGCCGAAGCTCACGTCCAGCCTGGCCTGCATGGAGGGTGTGGCGTAGCTGCGCTCTCTGCCCTCAATGACGATGCCCAGCGGGGCGACGAATTCCCCGCAGCCTTCGCCCGTCCGAGCGTCGTCCACAGCGATAACTAAGTCGTAGCGCCCCGCAGGCAACAGGGGATCGAGGGTTATCTGATAGCGGCTGGCCACGATGACGTTGGTCGGCCAGAGGGAGGTGGCATAGCCCCTGGCTATGGGTTCGGTCTGCGAATGTACAGTTGTCCCGCTTTCATCTCTCAAAGATAGGCGGCAAGCGTAATCGCGGGTAGGATGCTCGGTGGCGGCCCATTTAGCCTCCACGAATAGGGGTTGCCCCTGCTCTATCTGCGCTGTCATCGGACTTAGTTCGACCAGGGCCAACTGAGCGAACTCCTGGAGCACGGGATGGGCTGTCTTGATGGTGGGCTTAGTCAGGGCTACCTGGGATACCTGCGCCGTGCCGATGGGTGTCAGTGAGGCCACTTCGTAGAGAATGACCTCCAGTGAATAGTCGTCGCCAGGCGGGGCGCCCTCGGGCAGGGGCAGGACGTAGCCATCGCTGATCAGCTCTCTCCCTCGCCACAAGCTGGTGGGGTATAAGCCATAGTGAGGTTGAGTGTCCAGGGAGGCGAGCACTTGGCCATCCCAGTCCCGCAGGCGCAGGGCCAGGCTGTAGTTGGCGGCCACTGGTTCAACGACTCGCCAGGTCAGCCTGGCTTCCAGTTCTTCGGGCGTTTTCTGTTCGGTCTCTACGTCACTAAGGACAATGCCCGGCCCGAACCTGGCCAGGGTTGGTTCATCGCCCGTGGCCCAGCGCTGGCTGCGAACGCGCAGGGGGCGCAGATAGGTGGTGCCCAGGGTCTCGCCCCGCTCGGTGATGGGCCTCATCTCGCCCTCCTCGTCCATCACCGTTACGCTGATCAGGTAGAGGCCGCGAACGGCTTCCTCGGGGACTTTCAAGTGGTGGTGCGTCGCCCCCCCCTCAGTCCCCCCCCATGGGGGGGGGATGGGGGCGCTATCCTCGGCCAGGCCAACGCTGGTGTGGAAAAGGTACTCGGCAGGAGAGGTCAGGCGCACGTTGGCTTCCAGGTCCTCGCTCTCGACCTCATCCCAGTAGAGAACCACCTCCACGGTCTCTCCAGCTTCCACCTCGTCCGCCGAAAGCTGGTAGCTCTTCAACCGCGCCGCCCCGCCAAAGTTGACTCCCTGGGGATTGTGGTGCAGGTAGGGCAGGCGGTCGAAGTCCATGGTTTGGTCTAGTGGTTCCTGGTCGGGCGGTCGGGTGGTCGGGTGGTCGGCTGCATGTCGGCCAGAAATCCAAAACCCGATAGTACTTACAAGCAGGATCGCCATCGCCAGCTTCAGAGGTGATGAGTCAACAGGTAACGAGTTGATGAGGGAAAGGCCCTGTTGCCTCGTTACCTCGTTGCCTCGTTGCCTCGTCGCCTCGTTGCCGCGTTGCCGCGTTAACCTCCCTCCAGCGATCAAGAGTCCGATGATGGCTAGTGCAGCCACCAGAGACACCCCCTCAGCCAGGGCCCGCAGGGGCGTGCGTTCCAGGCGCAGGACGATCTGGTGCTCTCCCTGGTCGAGATCGAGGCCGATGTAGCCCAGGTTCTCGATGGGGTGCACCTCTCTGGGCTGGCCGTCCACGTAGGCCCGCCAGCCGGGGAAGTAGTAGGTGTGGAAGGCCAAGGACGCCTGGGGTGAGATCACACCGAGAGTCCATCCTTCGGCGGCTGGCTCGCGCCAAATCAGCTCGGCCGCTTTAAGCTCTCCGTCCAGCACCAACGGCGGCGGTTTCTCACCGCTGCGCAGCAATGCCTCGGAGGTGTAGGGGCGAGGCGCCACCCAGCGGGGTAGATACTCGTGGCGGATGGTGGTGCCAACGTTGGCGGTGAAGTATTCGTAGAGCATCAGTCGCTCCACGGTGATGTCCGCCTCGCCGATGGACAGGTACTCAGGCTTCAGGCCCAGCATGGAAGCCACCAGCAACACCGCCCCCGCGACGCAGGCCAGCAAACGCGGCCCGGGTAAATCCGAGCCGGAGTCCTGAACGGCTCGACCGAGCTCGCCGTAGTCTTGTTCAGGTTTGTTGCGCGGTACCCCCAACAAGTTGGGGACTCCAACACCCCAACTTGTCCCCAAGTAGCCGATGACCAGGCTGGCGAAGAAGGCTTGCACCGACAGAAAGCGCCAGGGAAATTGCACGAGGGGCAGCAGCGGCACGTTGTCCCACAGAGGGCGCGAGAGCGGCGTGATGAGGAAGGTAGCCAGAGCCAGGCCAATGATGAAGAACGCGCTCTGGGCCTCCGGGCGGCGGCGCTTGACCCACCAGCCGACGATGGCTGCCACACCCAGGAGGGCGAGCAGGGCCTGTGCCAGTCCCACGGAGAAGGGCGTCTGCCCGGCTTCGATGGCATAGTCGAAAAGAAGCGAGGGCTGCACCAGATCCAGGCCGCGAAAGTGGTTGCTATAATTCAGGTAGCCGGTGGTCTGATGCTCCAATTGCGCGTACTTCCCCTCCAGCAAGGCCGGCAGCCAGAACCAGGCGCTTATGGCCAGGCCCAGGCCCAGGCCGAGCGCGCTGCCGGCAAGCCATCTGGAAGTTGGAGGTTGGAAGCCTGTCCTGAGACTAGCCGAAGGGTTGGAGGTTAGAAGAATATAGAGAGCCACGAAGGCGGTGAAGATGAGAGCAGAAACGTTGTGGGTCAGAATCAGCCCGCCGTAGGCCAGGGCGACCAGGGCGATGTTACTTGTCATGCTGAGCGGAGCGAAGCATCCCGTTCTTGGCTTGCGGAACGAGATTCTTCGCTCGCTCCGCTCGCTCAGAATGACATGATTG
>CAZVCJ010000249.1:0-5168 GCA_964625745.1 uncultured Anaerolineae bacterium
ACGATCGGTAGAATGACGCGACTCGCAGAACCTTTTTTCAGTGGAGTCAACCTTGAACGGCCAATTGTCTCACATCTGGCAAAGTTCCTCGCTACGACCTATCCACATACCTACGCGCCCCATGCTTACGAGTGTGTATGAGTCGTCGCCACTCTCTCGCGTGTACAGCCCTGGGCCATAATCCTGGTTCAATTGCACCCACTGGCGGCCGATCCGCTCCATGTCGAAAGAATCGAGCAAAAAACGCGGCGGGCTTTGCGTCATGTCCACCAGAGGGGCTTGCTCGGCGAAGAGAAAATAGAAATGACTGAGGCCGGGAGTGGTATCAGAGAATCCAAAGTAGCCGCTTGCGCCTCCTCGATCAGTGATTGTCTTCGCTTTCACTATCAAATCGTCCCATGTCCAACCAGCCACGGGCGGGCTCACCTCTAACTCATCGAAGAGCGTCTGGTTGAAATACGCCACCCTGACTTTTACTGTTAGTGGAATGCCCCAGACCTGCCCATGCTGAAGCGGTCGAGCGGGAGAAATGAAATCGTCCAGCGGAAAATCGTCGGATGCGACGAAGGGGGTCAACTCCAGCAAATACTGTCGCTCTTCCTCGGACGGAGTGCTTGAGGCCGGGCCGGTCAGAACAAAGATGTCGGCTTCCCGGGCCAGCATTTCCGTCGAGATGTGCTTCTCGTCAAATCCAAAGACTTCGATGCCAGTTTTGACTTCGACGTTCAATTCAGGATATTCGACCATGAACGCCTCTGCCATCAGGCGATAGACGTCAATCAGCGAGGTATCGAGACTGATAAGGCGCACAGTCGTTTGGTCAGTGTCGGGCGATTGGGGCGTGTTGACGACAACAGGCGGCGCTGGCGTAGCCTGGACCAAAGAGCGAGTATCGGCCAGGGCTCGTTGCTGCGCTGTCGTTAAAAAGGTGTCCACATCGCTCTGCCCGTTGAACACCGCATCCAGTTCTACCAGGTAGCCTAATGCAGCCCACTCACTGGCCGGGGCAGCGTGATCCAGCGCGTAAACGATAGCCTGTGCGGCGCCTTCTGACCACTGATCCCAGTAGGCCGTTTCTTCGGCCAGCGATGTTCGCGCCGGCACCGCCTCCCCAAAGCGGGAAGTTGGCGCCGCTTGTTGGCTCAGGAACGATATCCACTCCCAGCAAGCCTGGGGATGGGAGGTTCCAGCGCTCACCGCGTGCCCCCAGGCCCGCCCGGGAAAAGCCGCCGCCGACTCCTGGGGCAAAGGGGCCAAACCCAGGCGAGCGTCTTTTTGCATGGGACTACGTATGTAGGATGCAGCCGCTGAAAGGCCGTCGCTCCACATAGCGACCCGCCGCTCCTGCCGCAGATCCCACAGCCTGAAGGGATCCTCGGCCAGCAGGGGCGTAGGCATCACCTGATGCTCTAATGCCAGGTCTACGTACCATTGCAACGCCTCCGCCACCCGCTGGTCATTGAGGTTGGGAGACGGGAACCCGCTCTCGTCCCCTTCACGCCAGAGCGATGCCCCGTGCGCGTAAAGCCAGGCCAGGACGCCTATGGAGGGGGTGTCGGCGTAGCCATATTGCAGATAATCCTCCTCACTCCGAAGGGTCAACGCCCCGGCCCGCTCCAAGAACTCGTTCCACGTCCATCCCGGCTCCGGATACGGGACCTGACCCCGATCAAAGAGGTCCCGGTCGTAGACCATGACGATGGGGTCCACGGCGACGGGCAAAGCGTACAACCTGCCCGGAGTGCGGAAAGCCGCCAACGCCGCCGGCGAGAAATCCGCCTCTCGCGTCGCTCCGTCCTCTTGAAAGTAAAGAGTCAGGTCGAGAACGGGTGGCTCTTTGCCAACGACGCTCAGTTCGTCGCTTTGAGCCAGGAACACGTCGCTCCGTGTAGCCCGCGCGCGGAGCAATTGCAGACGCAGTTCCAGGCTATTGGTGCTTTCTACAGGGAGACCTGCGCCCAGATCGTATTCCGGCCGCAGTTGAACGCGAACGTGGGGATGCTGCTCCGAGAACCTGTCGGCCAGGGCTTGATAGGCCGCCATATCGCCAGAGGGGCAAGCAAAGGTGATCGTTGCTTGTTTGTCGCTCGTGGTTCTCCCGCAGGCAGATACGGCGGAAAGTAAAAGCAGTCCCCAGGCCAAGAGATGTCTGATGAACAGGCGCCTTCCTGGGCGCATGAAAACCTCCGTTGTCACCTTACTTGTTGACCTGGATGAGTGTTCTTTGGTGCATCCGGGGGAAAACACCAGAAGAAGAACGTTCTTCACATGTAAGTTCATCTATAGTGTGGCCTGGATTATTGATGCGCAGAGCACACAATTCGTGAGGGCCATCTTCCTGAGGGGCGATGAAACTGACCGCGATGCGGGCGCCCAGCACGTCCGACCCCAGCGAGAAATACCGGATCAAGTGATCATCCCCCACGTTCAAAGGGATCAGCTTGTAGTCCAGGAAGATCAACAGAGCAAACTCGTTGACGTCGTCGCCGAGCGGGGCCAGCTCCTCGTGATAGCCGGTGTAGATGTAGCAATCAACCTGCTGCCCGGCAGAAACCGTCTCTTCGTACCAGTACTTTATGGCCTCGTCACTCTTACTGATGAAGGCCTCCGAAGGAAAGCTTTCACATTCCCACTCCTCAAAAGCGGGGAGTGGCTCCACGTCTACAGCATCCCACTTTGCCTGACCGCCGGCCAGCAGAGTGAAACGGTCAGGAAACGCATAGGCAGATAGATGCCGGAACTTTTCGTCGGTGGAGTGGTTATCAGGGTTCCGAAATGCCAGCCAGATGACGTCATGGGCTCCCTCATCCAAAGGGGGAATGACAATGGGAATATCCCTGATCACTTGAGTCTCCAGCATCACGTCGTGTAGCAAAGCATCTTGCCCATCAAAGGTGAAGGTAACCTGCTTGCCGTCAATGAGCAAGGTGCAGCGCAAAGGCGTCGGCTCAGGCAGGCTGCTCAGCCCATGATAGGTCATGAGAATCGGCTCGCCGGCTGGGACGGAGTAGGTTCTGACGCCCACCTTCTCTGCCGACGGAATGTCGTCGTCGAGGAACCCCATGACAAAGTTGCCTACGTCTGCTTTCCCGTCGTCAAACAATTCTCGCCAGGCTGAGCCTCTTGGAGGAGAATCGTCACCGTCGGGGAGAGAAGACCGGCAAGCCGGCAAGAGGCATGAGAGTACCACGAGAGCTAAGGCGGCGTACCCGACATTTCCCCACCATCTTCTTTTTTCTTTCATCCCGGTTTTCCCTAAAGTCCTTTCACAAGTTCGAGAGTGGTAGCTACGAGGTTTCTGCCTGGTTCAGGAAACCTCTTACACACCAAAGGCTCCGTCGTAACCTGCGGGAGAATGGTCTGCCTGACGCAGGGGAAACAAGAACAACGAAGCGGTCCGATCTCGGTATGCTGGCCTAGTCGACTTGCTTCGTCACAAGAGCTATCCGAATGCTCGGCTCAATGCGCGTGTCAATGTGGGTAATTTCTCTGGCATTACCCTCCATCGGTCGCTCCAAAGGCTGGTAGGGACTGAGCGCCCACACAATCATGAATTCGTGAACCCCCGATTCGCTGGGCACGAGCAGGCTTCCCGGCACGGTGGCACGCTCTCCTGTGTCCAACTTGCCGTACTTTACCCAGTGTTCGTCTTTCATGCTCAGCGGAACCTGCTTAAAGTCGAGAAAGGCCATTAGAGCAAACACTTTCGGATCGTCAGTGTCGTTGCCGATGTGAACAATGTAGGTCAATACCTGGTTGGGATTCACGTCTTCGCTGAGCCACGCAAATAGGTCCTGTGGTCCATCGTGCTGATTCACCAGCAAACCGTGGAACTGCACCTTTCTCTTCTCGATTGGAATGTGCTGGCCCTGAATATCATAGTCTATGGATGGAGGGAGCCTTGACTTTCCCACCAAAAGAACGATCCGAGCGTCGTGAAACAGGGCGAAGTCAGTGCTGAACCGGAACTTCTCGGATAGGGAATGCTCGTCTGGTTTGATGATAAGAACTAACGCCAAATCGTGGAGGCCCTCTGTGAGCGCAGGGATTCGGAATGAAAAAAACCTTTCTTCCATCGCCTTCAGGTGGACGCGGTGGATGATGTTCTCTTGGCCGTCCAAAATAAAAGGGACTTGCTTGTAGTCCAGCAGGCAGAATATGAGGTAATCATCCCCCTTAGGGATTTGATGCAGAACGTGATATATGCTCTCGAAAGGTCTCCCAGAGGGCACGCTGTACGTCCGGAAAGCAGGCCCATCTTTGTTCTGCTGGATCCAGACACCAATGCCATATCCCTCGTACACAATGCGAGAGGGAGCGCCTGGCGGTTCTTCTGTCTCGGCCTGCAACGTAGCAGCAGGTACCTTGGCCCTGCAACTCACAATTGGGACCGTGAGGGTAAGGACGAGAAGCAAGACAGCCAGGCTCCTGATTTTCCATGCAATTACATGGCTCATGCTTTTCCTTCAATCTTGCCAAGATGTAGAAAAGCAGAACTCTCGATATGGCTCTGCTTTTCTATTGGCCTAACTACAGTAACGTCGCCACAAGTGATTCATGGCTATCCTTCGTCCCAGGTCCAGGGCGTCCAGGCATCGTCGAAGTTGTGATCGCCTCGTGTCGTATGGTAGGATGAGCTACCTTTCTGGGAACATGAAAGCATTGCCTTATCAGCGGAGTTGTAGGCGCACTTCATGCTGGTGTCCTCTTGGAGCTCATTGTCAGCCCAAATCCTTCCCCTTGTGCAAATTTTGGGGATATCACAGGGAATGTATGGGTAGTCAGCATCTCTGGAGATTGAGTTGTGATGCCCGTAAGAGGGACCGCCTTCATCGAGGTATGTAGAAGCCGTCCATCTAATCGTCTCGCAATAACCATCCCGTGTTCTAGCCCCAGGGCGGTGGACTATCATTTCCACCCGTGATGCCCCTTTTTTTATGGCAACATTCGCATCGTCATCAGTAGGATCCTGGGCAGATACAGTCAGGGACGATAGGCTCAATGCAATAACCATAAAGGTTGCTATCACGATCTTTTTGCATTTCATGATTTTCTCCTCTCTTTCAAGATCTACATAGCTGTTTCCGAGTTTGAACTCCTTGGTTCCTTTTTTCGCATTAAGGTAAAAGTGACACGAACACACACTTGTGGTATCATGGGCCGCGATC
>CAZVCJ010000250.1:0-5159 GCA_964625745.1 uncultured Anaerolineae bacterium
TATATTATACCACAAAAACCGCCTCAGAATTCAGACAGTTTTCGGACAATTTCTCGGGCGAGCTATGGCCCCGGCTGCCAGTGGGATGATCTTCACTGCAGGCGATAGCCCCGCCTCCTGACGCAGACGATCCACTCCCCACCTAGCTTCTCCCGCAGGCGGCTCACGGCTCTTTGGATCACCCCCTTGTCCGGCGGGCCGTGGTAGCCCCACACCTTGCGCCACAGTTCGTCGTAGCTCACCACGCGGCGGGGATGCCTGGCCAGGTGGGCCAGCAAGTCGAACTCGAGGCAACTCAGGGATACCAACTCTCCGGCCACGGTGAGGGTGCGGGCAGCCAGGTCCATCACCAGGCCCGTCGAGTGACCGCCGACGTGCAGGCGGTCGCGCATCCCCTCGCGGCGGAGGCGTTCGTCCAACGCAGCGCGGACGGCATTCAGCAGTGCTTTGTCGGAGAAGGGTTTAGTCAGGTATCCGAAAGCGCCATGCTGGGCCGCCCGGAAGCCGACCTCGCCTTTGCTGTGGGCGGTCATTAACAGGGAGACAGTGAAGGGGTTGGCGTCGTGCAGGTGAGTAATCAGTTCCAGTCCGTTCATGCTGGAACCGCCGAGTCGATAGCCCACTACGGCGACGTGGAAGTCGGTCTCGGCAGCCAGACGGAGGGCGTGAGCGGCGTCGGCGGCAGGGGTGATGGTGTAGTCAACATTCTCCAGAACCATGCCCAGCGTCAGTAGCACGTCAGGGTCGTCGTCTACCAGCAGAACGGAGGTCAATGGAACGGTCATGTTGCCTCCCACATGAGCTACTGGCTGCGATGAGAGCAACGATGGAAAAGTATACGTTGTGAATTTGCGCCCAAGTCTTTGTGAAAGAACTCTTTGGGCCTTCACAACTTGCTTATATTATACCATCAAGGGGTAAACGTAGAGGTAAACGTGGGAGGTTCTTTAGGCTTTCACAACTTGCCTGTAGGGGCCTCAAAAGCGCCCTTGAGAAGAACCTAAGGGGAAAGAGCGAGGGATTATTGTCCATCAGTTGGTTGCAGAGGAGGTCCCAGCAAGTTGATATTATCTCGGCGGATGTTTTGGTAGAGCAGGGGTTGGAGTTCTTCTACCTCCTGATGATGAGAGGTGCTCCACACGCGGGGCGACAGGTTTAGGCCATACTCCAGGTAGGTATCGGCAGCCAGATAGCGAATCCGCTTGTGCACTCGCCAATCGTCGCTGCCCACCACTACCAGCCCTGATGATGCTACAGACAGGCCATCAGGTCAAACAAAAGCCCCTCGCCGTCACACGAGGGGCTTCAATGTTGCTCCAAGTAACGCCGAGGGACTCAGCACTCTGCCAGGGCAACAATCACGGCGCATCCACCTCCTGGAGGCAGGCATCCGCCGTCTCCCAGTCTTCCGGGTCGGGGCGCTGCCGCAGGCAGTCCAGGTAGGCTTCGGCCTTCTGCTGCGCCTGGCTCAGAGCGGCCTTGGCATCGGCACCCTGCCAGAGGATCTCCCCCAGCGCCTGTCTGAGCCAGGTGTAGAGAGCACTCTCAGTGTAAGGCGGGAGGCTCTCCAGGCCACGGAATCTGATCCAGTCCTCGCACTCCAGCGCCTCCAGGTAGACCGCCTGGGCGTCCTCGCCTACCTGCTCGCTGAAGGCGTCGGAGGTCAGTAAGGAATGGCGCGGGGGGAGGGTGCTAGTATCCGGGATACGTTCTGAGAGAAAGCGCAGCCACTCCCAGCAGGCCTCGGCGTGGGGTGTGTCGGCGGCGATATAGTAAGCAGAGGAACCCTGAAACCCCTGGCATCGACTCGGTTGCGGCAAGGGAACAGAGTGGAAATCGAAGGCTTGGAACTCCTTAGCTTGGAACCCCTTTGCCACCTCGGCCCACATCCCCACCCGGTTGGTCCAGATTAGAGTGTAGAGATTCCGACCGGGCTCCTCCTCCGATCGCTCAGGGATAGGAATGATCTCATCCTGAACCAGGCTTCTCAATTGCTGGGCCGCAGCAACTGCCTTGGGAGTATCGAAGCGAAAGGTTGGCGGTGCTGGACTCTCGTCCACCAGGGGGCCGCCTATCGCTTCGAACAGAGGGACGATCCTGGCATCGGCCCAGATGATGAAACCGTAACACTGACCGCCGTTGTCTCTTCCGGCCAGCCTGTGGGCTATCAGAAACACATCGTCCCAGGACCAGTCGTTTTCAGGGTAGGGCAGGCCTGCTTCGTCGAACAGCGTGCGATTGTACCACAGCACCTCCACATTTACTCCGGCCGGCAGCCCCCACAGATTGCCGCCGTGGCGCACCCATTCCAACGCCCAGGGTAGATAGTCATCCAGCGGGAGGGTGGGGTCAGCGTCAGCAAAGAGCTGCAGGTTTAGCACTACCTGCCGTAGCTCTGGCACGGTCGCTGACCAAGTAGACCAGAAACAATCGGCGTCGCTGGCCTTGAGCATCTCCGCTGGCCACATTCCATGGTAGTCAAAGTCCCCTGCCTCGCGCACGATGACCTTGATATCTGGGTGAACCTCGTGGAAGGCTTCCGCCAGGGGTACATATTCTTGGCGGTGGAAGGTGACGAAGGTAATGGTCTCCACAGTGGCCTCTGGAGGCACAGGACTGGGAACAGCAAACGGTTCAGCCACTCTTGGCATGGGGGGCGCCAGCGCTTGCTCCTGGGCCTCAGCTAGCGCGTCTTCTACCTCCCTGTTCTCAAACACCTGCTCTATCGCCTGGCGCAGCAACCTCTCCACCGCCACTGGCCGCACCGGTGGTAAAGCGTGCTCAGCCCCGTAGCGAAAGACCTCCAGGGCTTCCTCACCCACCACGACAGCATAATCGGAGGCGGAGATGAGATTCTGGCGGGCCGGAAGGCAATCAGACGCTGCAACTTCTCGGCTGAGGAAGCGCAGCCAGCGCCAGACAGCCTCCGGATGGGCAGTGCCAGCGCTGATGAAGTAGCCGTAGAGCCACACCGGACTCCTGCCGGGCAGGGGTGTCACCCCCAACTCATCATCGCGCCTCCCATCCCACAACCGGGCCAGGCTGACACTCATCGCTGCCTCTCCTTGCCGCACCACGTCGAAGGTGTCTACAAACCCTTCCCTAACCGGGTTCACCATCAACCCCTGAACCAGCGCCAAGTCGGCATATCGTCGCACCGCCGCCACGGTGCGGGGGTCGTCCAGCGTCGGCACAGGTGGCTCCGCCGAATCGTCCACTAGCCTTCCCCCCTGGGCTTCGATAGCTGAACGCACGCCTCCTAGTTCGAAGTCGGCGAAGCCATAGCGGACAACCCGTTCCCCTTCCCACCGGGTCAACTGCCGTGCAGCGTCGAAGAGGTCATCCCAGGTCCAACCGAGGGCAGGAGGTTCCAGCCCTGCGGCGTCGAAGCCCGCTGGGTCGTAGAGCACGAAGAGGGGGTCCACCCCCGCTGGCAGCGCCCAGGTAGCGCCTTGCCATTGAAAATGGGCCAGCAGGCCCGGCAGGAAGTCCACCTCAGTTGGCTCCCCATCGGCTTCCATGAACGATGCCAGGTCGAGCACCAGGCCGGCCGGCCCGCCCTCGACGGCGTCGGTCGACCAGAGGAAGGCATCGGCGCGGGAAGCAATCTGATGCACTGGTCCCAGCGTGTCTGCCTCGTCCTCCAGGGGAAAGGAGATGATTTCGTCCAGGGGTATGATGCGGACATCAACGGACGGGTTGGATTGATGGAAGGCCTCAGCCGCGGCCTGATAAACGCCGAGGTCGCTGTAGTAGCAGGCGAAAGTGAGGGTGATGGACTCACCCGGCGCACCTCCTCGGGTAACACAGGCTGACAAGCTGACGACTAGCAAGACGAGGGACAAAACTGATCCACTCAGTCGCAAGATGACGGATAGACGATGTCTAATCATCGTACATTCTGGCCTGGTAGCGAGGTCTGAAGCCGACACAAAGGGGCGCACTTCGGTTATCCTGTTATCTGGAGCTTGTCCAGTTCTTGCCAAGCGGACTGGGAAATGATGCCATACTGAGGCCTTCGACAATGTCGAAGGCCTCAGTAACGAAGAAGGTTACTGGCAGCCAGGACAATAGTAGGGATACACGAAACATTCTCTATAGCATACTTCGCTAGTACAATGGGGGTTAGGATAGCCTTGGTAGATCCCAATTTTCTTCTCGTAGCAATATAGGCAGCCCTCGCACCAATCTCTGGAGCAATCCCAGGTGCACGACTCCCAGTACTCGGCGCTCACTGGCGCAGGCCAGACGAAGCTCACCACCGCCAGGACCAGCGATGCCACAAACATTGTGGCCAGAATGCCCATGACCACCCTTTGCATTTTAGCACGTTTTGCCATTTTTGTCCACCTCCCTTCTGCTTGGATTTCCCGGTCACTTCGTCGTACTTGCCCCACCTCATTTGTGCATTTCACCACCCCCTTCCCTCACCCCCCGCCGCCTTCCACCAACGCCTCCAATTGCTCCAGCGTGTTGGCGAAGTTGGCGTTGGTGATTACTCCCTCCCCGTCTATCACGTAGAAAAAGGGCGTCCCCGGCACCTGGTAGTCCACCATCGCTTCATCGTCCCAGACTGACAGAGGAAGCACAGGGAAGGCGAAGCCCTGCGCCTGTACCAATTGCTGATTATTCTCAGCAGAACCCTGAGATATCATAACCACCTGGACGTCCGGACGGTTTTCGCTGAAGGCTCTCAGGTGAGGGTACATCTCTGTGCAGGCTCGGCAGTGGGTCGAGGAGAAGGCCAGCAGCATCCGCTGTCCCGCGAAGTCATCCAGCGAGACCATCTGGCCCGCCGTGTCGGGCAAGGTAAAGTCAGGGGCCTGCGTCCCGATCTCCAAGCCCATCTCCTGCCCTATTGCCCCCCCTTGCAATGGCATTAGGGCCGCCAGAACCTGGCTCTGCAACTGGTTCATCCTGAGGAAAAGGCCAATGATAGCCACCATCAGCAAGATGACGATGCCCATGAGCAGCAAAAGAAGAACTTCTAGCCGCGTCTCTTTCTGTGTGTCCGCTGTCTCCGCCACGTTACCCCTGTTTCTTTAACCCAAAACGCAAGCATTCCCTGTCCCAGGGCTGAAACTCGCCACCGACATTCCCAATATTGAGAGCCTTTCGTAATTATGCCCACGCGAGAACTTTGGAACGCGAGCGGATCA
>CAZVCJ010000251.1:0-5146 GCA_964625745.1 uncultured Anaerolineae bacterium
GAGGCTGACACGCAGCGCAGATTCAATGACTTTCAGTATCCTGTATCGGATCGAATGGGTTGAAACCCGACTCCGCGGCACGCACCCCAGGGCCATACCTCGCTTTCAGTATCCTGTATCGGATCGAATGGGTTGAAACCGCAGTCCCTGTGTTATTGGTCGTGTCGCCATCTACTTTCAGTATCCTGTATCGGATCGAATGGGTTGAAACCCAGCTTGATCAAATTTTACTTTCACGGTACTCTCTATCTGGACCTGCTGAAACGCAACTTGCATGAGCCATGAAATCACCTTAAATGCCCTGATAGACTAAAAAACACGTGGATTTTCAGTGCCCTGTGTCGGAGCGAGCAGGTTGAAACCAGGCCACATTTCGCTCCTCTTCGCTTCGGAATGAACTCGCTGCGCGTTCTGTTTCGCAAATGTCCTTTTGCTCCCCAATAGGCTCGATTTGCGACGCATCGTTGACATGGCCTAAACATCGTTGCAAAAACGACGAAATTCGCAGGCCACACACTTGCCACGCTGACGGGTCGGCGCAGGCATGTCCTCTCGCTCTACCATCCGCCGCATGGTCTCTACTGTCCCCCGCACTTGCCCAAAAAGCTTCGCCGTCAAGAGCACCTCCCTCGACCGCCGCTGGGGAATGAAGTACAGAAACCCCCGCCGCACCGACAACCCCCATGCCTCCTCCAGCAACAGCCCGTAGGCCGCCAGTTGTTGCTCCCAATGCGCCCCCGCCCGCCCCGGCGAATTCTTGTATTCCACCGGAATGGCTTCCTGCTCCCCGATTCTGATGGCCATGTCCACCCGACCCCGCAAACCAAGCTCGCTCGACTCCAGCCACAGGTCGAAGCTTCTCTCGCCTTCCTGCAATCCGTAGGCCCGCAGGCTGCGGCGCTGCTCCCGCCCCTTTTCTTCCAGGTGAGCCTCCTGGCCGGCCTGCATCTTGTAGGTCACGGGCCTGAGCAGGGGCAGACAGTAGCTATAATACACCACTCTGGGACAATATGCAAATTGTTTCAGGTCGGTCACTATAAAAGTCGGGCGATCAGTCATCGGACTTGGCCTCCAGAATGATGACTTTGCGCCCCCGCCAATCGGTCTCGCAGATGGGGAAGAGCTGGATGTTGCCCGGCTGCTTGCCCAGCCGCTTGGCCACTTTCATCATCAGTTCCTCCTGATGCGTCTTCGCCAGGTCACCCAAGAACGCACTGTACTGGATGCGGTCCAGGCCGTAGTCCAGGCAGATGTCGGCCACCCTGGTACGGATGCTGTCATTGGGGATGTCGTAGACCAATAGACACTTCATAGCGAATCAGCGAATCAGCGAATGGGCGAATGGGCGAATGGGCGAGTCATTCGTTATCACCACCTGGCCAGAAAGGGCTTGTACTGTGCCCGATCCCCCCGCACGAAGGTGGCGACGTGGCGGGCCTGATGCTGGATGATGACCCGCAAGGGTTGGCGTTTGCGCTCGTACCGTTCCGCGGTCTCCAATCGCGCCAACACCTTCTCGGCCAGCAGCCGCCGGGTCTCCTGCGTCAGCAGGCCCTTCTCGTCCTGTGCCAACTGGGTGCGCTTGTTGGCCAGGCCCAGCACGGTGCGATCCACTACCGGCGCTCGAAACTCCTCGATCAAGTCCAGCACCAAACTGGGCTTGCCCGGTCGGTCGGCGTGGATGAAGCCGCCAAACGGATCCAGCCCGGCCAGGATGACGGCCCGCTCGATCTGACCGTACAAGATGCCGTAGCCATAGTTCAAGGCAGCATTGAGGGGATCTTTCGCCCCTCGCCGCCGACGCCCCGGCCAGTCGTATCGCTCAGGCACCACCAGCTTCAGCGCGTCCCAGTACCGCCGGGCGGCCCGCCCCTCGGCAGCCAATATCTGCCCTCGCACCTCATCCACCCGCTCGGCTCGCAACTGCCGCAACTCCTCCTGGTGATCCAGCACCTCCTGAGCCGCCAGTCGCAGTTCTTCGTACAGCGACGGATCGGCCTCTTTGCGATATTTGGCCGTGTACTTCAGCAGCCGTGACTGGTTCTCTATCTTGCCGCTGGCAAAGGCTTTGGCCAACGCCAGGCCACGACTATCCTCGTAGGCCAGCAGTTGCGCCCGCCGGGTCTGGACCGTGCCGGTCAGGCCCGCCGCGTAGAGCCCCGCGTAGGGCTGGCCAGAGGTGGAGATAAAGTGGATGGGAATGCCCTCCTGACAGCAGACGCGGATGGCCTCGGCCGAGAGGCTCACCCCCCGGCCGGTGATCAACACCTGCTCCAGGTGAAGCAGAGGGGCTTGCACGACCTTCTCCCCTTTGACCTTCACCTGCAGCCGCTGGCTGTGCTTGCCGACGAAGGCGCCGTATTGGTCTACGATCAACTGTTGGATGATGGGCATGGCGAATCTCCGATAGGGCGAATGGGCGATAGAGCGAATCAGCGATAGAGCGAATCAGCGAGTCAGCGGGAGCGTTGGCGGGTGAGCTCGGTTACCAGCAGGGCGATCACCTCGTCGGCCAGGGCCAGGCGGTGGTCCAGCACTTCCGATGAGAGGAGCTCGCGTCCGCGCCAATACCAACCCTTGCTTTCGCGTGCCGATCCGATGGCTACAGCGAGAAACCAGTTTCGTTGCTTACCATAGCCTCGACCGTGTCCCTCTTCAATATTGGCGCTGATCGAGCCGACGCTACGGATCAACTGTTCGGCCACAGCCCGACCGCGTTTATCCCGCACCATTTTCTGACAATCTCGCCAGGTCAAATCATAAAAGAACAGTGCCTTTCGATACCCCCAAAACTCCCACACGGGCTCCCTCCTCACCCGCTCATGAACCGTTCCCTCCCATTCCTCATAAATCATCCCCCCACCTCCTCCCCATCATCGCCCATTCGCTCATTCGCTCATTCGCCGATTCGCTCATTCGCCGATTCGCAAATTCGCATCCACCCGTTCCCCTTTACCGCGTCCTTGCCCACGTGCACCACCTCTCCCCACACCAGCCAGGGAAGGAACGGCTCCAGAGGTCCCTCGAAAGTCACCTGGCCCACCAGGCCGCCCATGGGCGTGCTGGCACTTCGCCGCGTGGAGAAACTGTCCAGCTCCAGCCAGCGGGTTCGATCGTCCACCACCTGCACCGCTTCGGCCTGGGCCATCACCTGGCGGAAGTCGAGTTCCCACGGGGTGTCGGTGAACTCGCGGGTCAGGTCGCGCAGCCGTTGGTGCAGCCGTTGGATCAGCGGGCGGAAGGCCGGGCGGTGCTGTAACGTACCCTGCTCAATGATGCGCGTGGGGGTCTTGAAAACCAGGGTGATGCGCTCTTTGGGCAACTGTGCCGCCAGCGTTTGCACCTGCTCGTTGGTGACGGGCAGATTGGGCACCGTGACCATCGCGTCTCCCTGACGCAGCACCGGCTGTCGCTCCCCGGTCAGCCGGTTCAGGGCAGCGACCTCGCGGATCACAAACGTCCCCCGTCGTTTTCCTCGTCGCCCACTCGACGGTTCGCTCATTCGCCCATTCGCCGATTCGCCCATTCGCTGATTCGCCGATTCGTTGATTCGCTTCCCCAGCCCTCCTCGTTCCAATGCCTGGCTACCCAACACCACGTAGGGAAAGAGGCTGAGCGCCTGAGCAAACATAGTCAAGCCAAACTCCAGGGTTTCTCCGGGCTGGTAGCGTATTTTGCCGTCCAGAGGTGGCTCGATGGTATAGGGTCGTGGCACATCCACTCCGCGTTCGCTCTGCGGGTTGCGAGTCGCCACCAGGAAGCAGATGGGGCAAATGGCCCACACCGCGCACTCCCCGCAGTCCTTCACCTCCTTATTGAAGCAGAACTGATTTCGCAAGGCGTGGAACAGCGCGCCGCGAATGGCCGAGCCCTGATGCTCATTGAGCAAGATGGGCGTTTGCACCTCACAGGTGAAGTGCAGTTGATGGGCGGTAAAGTTGTCCATAGTTTCACTCCTTTTTGAGTATCCTGAAAGCGGATCGAACCTTGTTATTTGTCTCTATTCCTTTTTTCGAGTATAATTGTGGCACATTCGATCAATGAAACAGGGGTAAGAAACATGAACACCGTTACAATTACCGAAATCCTCGATGACTTGCGCGCTGCAGATGAGATTACCCGTCGCTTCGAGCGGCGCTATTGGCTGAGCTCGGCCGACTTCTATGAATTGTATAGCCAGGGTCTCTTAGATGACGGCGAGCACACCGAAGACTTTGCTCTTTGGGCTGGTTTCTACGAGATCAAACTGGACCGGGAAAAGGACCTGCAACGGCTCTCTCAGGAACGGATGCGCCGATTCCAAGAACAAGCCCGCTTCGGTGTAGTACAGATTGCAACGTCAGAACCAGCGCTTGAAGTCGTTCTGTCATAGGCAGGCTCTGCTATGGAATTCCCTTCATGGGCTGAGTATGAGCGTCTGATCTACAGCCTGCCTGAAACCTATCCCCAGATCGCCAGTTCCACCTTGCGGCTCCACAGCACCAGCGCGTTGACCGCCATTATCGAGGGGAGCGTCTGTCTGCGCAATGGCCTGGAGTTACGTGTTGTCGAAGCCTTAGATTTCAAGATCGGCCGCATCCAACGCTATAGCTACACCGTCTTCCGTGGCGGCGAGAAAATTCGCTGGTACGATCCTGAGCCTCATGCTGAGATACCCGAACTGGTCTTGACCTTCCCTCATCACTACCACGAACCGCCAGACATCAAGCACAACCGCAAACCCGCCCCTGGCATCAGCTTTCAGACCCCCAATCTGCCCATGCTGATCGCCGACTGCATCGCCCTGGGCGGCGGTATGATCAGCGAGCTATCAGCTTGTGACCAGGAGCCCTGCCATGAATCGTCAGGAAATCGTCAAAGCACTTAAAGCCCTGGAAGAAGAACGCCGCCAGGCCGACCTGCCTGACCTGCGTACCCTGCTGGACGAAGAAGTCTACAACGCCAGTCAATCCTTTGACGAGCGTTTCCTTTGCGCCTGCGGTGGTGACCACACCCGGCTCTGGGCCTGGGTAGAACTGGCCCAGGACGAGTTCGGTGTCACCTTCTACCTGACCGAGCTTACCGGCGACTCCTCGCTCCGCTATCGTCTCCAGACAGCCTGGAAAGTGCTGCGCGGTCGCAGCGTCGAGTTCGGCCTGATCTTCGA
>CAZVCJ010000252.1:0-5127 GCA_964625745.1 uncultured Anaerolineae bacterium
CAGCCGAGCAGGCACGCCAGGCCCAACGCAACGCCCTGACCATCGCTTTTCTCTCGGTCGAAGAAAAGGAGGCGTTGGTGGCCCAGAAAGTGCGGTAGGGAGGGTCCTCTTTGGCGAGTTCTTCCGGCGCGGCACGCGAAAGGTCTGCCTGAACACCGACGCACAGAACCTCACTGACGCCATCCGCCTCTACGAAAAGGCCGGCATGCACGTGCAGCGCCAGTACGTCACCTACGAGAAGGAGTTGGTGTCCCGGAAGAGGAACTGAGTACTCAGTCAGTGGGGGTTGACCATTTGGGAGGTAGTGCGAGGAGATTAAGATTAGACTCTGACGCTCCTTGGGAGTGGAACACAGCGTAGCCAGGAGCGTCTCTGAACCATGATTGGATAGTGACTCGAAACGGACCACTGGCAGATGGCAGCCAAGCCGTCAGTCCTTTGCTACCGTAGCCCATCTCTTGGAGATAGTTGTTACAGTCTCCCAGGAGAGTTCGGCCTCCTGCATCAATGTATCTCGCACTTTCTCTCTCAAGCCTAGAGATGAAATCGTGAGGGCGAAAGTATCCACATATTCGTTCATTGCGAGCGCCATAAGTAGGTCAGCTAAATCATCTTGGCCCATCACTTTCACACGATCAGACACAAAATCTGTTTGAAGAGGTGCCCTTTCCCCAGAATAGAACACGCCGAAGACATAGTCGTACTGGCTCATTAATTCCTGGTAACCCCGGAGATCTTTCACGTGCTCTACCAACACGCCTATACCAGAGTGGCGGATGCCTCCAGGATCTGAGAACTGAATTTCCCAGAAGTGGTGCCCAGCGAGCGTGTCTTCTCCTACAACTTCGTAGCCTTGTAGAAAGAGGGCCACAGGAAACAAGGCAGTGAGATCATCGGTCGATAGTCCAGCTATGCCCATTGCCAGGCACTGCTTGATCTGCCGGAGGTCTTCTACCAAACGTGAAGATGTCAGAAAAGGCTCTGTGTTTCCCGTCAGGCTCTGTTGCACCAAGCTATGAACTACAAGTACGCCACTGCTGAGATCAATCATCTTCAAGTTTCTCTTCCTAGACTGCTATCGCCAAGATACTCATCGCACCAACACACAGCGAAACCCGGTAGCCCCGTGCCTTTGATTGCAAGGAAGTGCCTGGCGCATGATACACATGATCCGCCACCTTGTTAGAGCGTTGAAAGATCCGCCCCTGACCGCCCGGTCTTGGGGTGCTTGGGAATACTGCTCGCCGTAGCGCTTGAATTGGTCAGACGTCCATTCCATCACATTCCCGGCCATATCCATCACTCTGAAAGGACTGGCTCCGGCAGGGTAGACACCCACAGGGGTTGTAGTGTACAAGTCGATGTTGGCACGGTCCTCTTCCCATGTCATACCCCAAGGCCACCAACGCCCGTCGCCACCCCGGGCAGCCCATTCCCATTCCGCCTCCGTTGGTAGGCGATAGAGGTGTCCCTGGCCAGTCTTTTCGGTCATATAGGCCGAGCGCCAATGGCAAAAGGCTTCTGCCTCGTACCAACTCACCCCCAAGACAGGATGGTTAGGCTTTCGAATGCCTAGCTCGTCGTGGTCCCAGTACGAGGGTTTTGGATCGGCTCCCCATCGCCACCGCCAACCCTCCTCTGACCAATATACTTCGTTGCTATATCCTCCGGCGTCCATAAACTGTTTGTACTGCCAGTTAGTCACGGGATAGCGATCTATCGTGAAAGCATTAACCCACACTTTCTGTTGAGGGGTGGCGAGGGCCAGCATTCGCCGCAGATCGGGCCTATCACCAGCCTGGTGAATAATGGCCTCCGCCACTGCTTCAGAAAGCCCCATCACCAACTCCCCTGCTGAGATTTCTAGCATCTCCCCAAGTCGAGGATCCCCAACTTCACCCAGGACATCTCCCGCATCCCTTCTAGTCTCAAAGCTTTCCTCAGAGTCACTGATGACGGCTATTAGGCCAGCAAGTACTTCATCTCTGACCTTCACTCTGACTGCGCCACGACCGGCATCCCCGAGACATTCTCCGATGAGAATGAAGTGAGATCCCTTCTCCCTCGTTGGGCTGCCTTCTGCCGTCTTCAACATCGCGGTGAGCAAACCTTCCAACCGCGCGCCTCGCAAGAGGCCAGCCGTGAGTCGGATGCTCTCTCTCCAGCGGAGGTCGCCCATATGTTCGCAGACTAGTTCACTGGTGTTCGGCTGATTGCACATATACTCAGCCGCCAGGAATTCCTCGAAGGTTTGATGGGGAAAACTGTATTCTCCACTTCCTCGCTCGACAAGCAGCCCCGTTTGCTCAGACACAATCTCGATAAAAGCGCGGGCTTGTTCCTGAGCTCGAATTCTGCTCAGGCCCTCGTGCTCTTGCAGCCAGCCGGCAACGTGATCCTCCAATTCGGAGCGGGGAATAGTGCTCCCAGGCTCCTGTTCGTGCATCCATAGAGCAATGGGCCCCAGGACGCCGCTAATGTAGTACCTATCGAACTGGAGTTCTTCGGGCGTTACTGGGCGGTCAGCCATGCTCCGTGCCCAATCCCAGGTCTCAACCAAGGCCTTCACGCACTCGCTGTATAGTTCGGCCCGATGGTGCGGTAAGTGAGCGCCGCGATAGTAATAGAGCAAGACCATGATAGCCAAGAGCAAAGGGGTTCTGGCCAAGTCAAAGACGCCGGGATTGCGAAAGATGGTCTTGAGCAAATCATCTGCCGACCCTGCTTCCCTGCCGAAGCCGTAGTTATGAAAGACTTCAAACCAGCGTTCCACAAAGGTACGAATCTCGTGCTTGGTGAAAGGGGCTATGGAGATAACAGCAAAATCCTTCTCCAGGGGAGCCTGGCGATAGCTGGCCGGACGGCTAGTTACGATGAAGCGGTTCTTCGGATAGCGGATGACGAAATCACGGATGCGCTCTACAACCCCCCATCGCTCTCCGGTGGAGATGATCTCGTCCAGGCCATCCAGCAACACCATGCAATTACCTCGCTCCAGCTCATAATCAAAAAGTGGCTTCAATCCCCCTTGCCCACGTCCCCTGAAATACACGGGCAGATAGTCGGCCAGAGAGATGTCTGGGTCGTCGCGCAGAACCCTGGCATAGGCAGAGACGGGAAATAGCAAAGGAAACCATATTCTGTCTGCAGCAAGCTCGATCCCTAACATGTTCGTCACCGCTGTTGGGCCTCCAGTCAGAGCCAGGGCAACGTACCTCAACAGGGTTGTTTTCCCTGTACCAGGGTCGCCGAGCACGGCGGCTTGCTTCTTGCGTAGGAGTAATTTCCCGAAATCCAGGGGCTCCGTCTGCCCTCGCTCTGCTGCCTCGAGTGGCTCCGGGGCGGGCAGGAAAGATTCACCCTCGTATCTGATCCGCAAGGAGACAAAGAGTTCCGACAAAGGCAAGGAGACGAACTCTTTGAGAAACAAGAGACCCCGGAAGTCCATTTGCCCTTCGCGCTGGACGAGATAATTGAAGTAATATTCCCGCAGCTTGTCCCGCTTGTGCCGCTCGGCTGTAGCTGTGTCGGTTGAGAATTCAAATGGGCCAGTAATGCAACTCCAGAAATCGCCAGCCCTCATTCCCATCTCGGCTGCTATATCCGGCGGGACAAAGAACACGTAGGAGCAACTGAAGCGATGAAGCGCATCCCGGTCCTGGTTCAAGCGGGCAATAGCCCAGTCTCTTTCCTCGGGAGACAAACTGTGCCAGCCCTCGACAAACAGAATGTGTGGGCGCTCGGTCTCAAATGGTTCCTGCCACAAGTACATAGCCACGCTGGGTTGGGTACCATCAATAGGCCAACTCTTAATCTCGAATTCCTCTACCAAATCTGCAAAGAGATTGGCAAGGACGGTGTTCTCTAATTCCCAATCATCTACGATCACCACGATCAGGGCGCCTGTCTCTTTGTAGTGTCGCAATGCGTTGAGCAGTTTTTGGTATTCTTTATCAGTGACGAACGGCATCGGTCATACCTCCGTGGCCTTGAAACCTTGCAATATCATGCGCACGATGGGGTGGAGGTCGTACCACACACTATCGTTAACATAGCTCAGAATATACAGGTTCAAGATCAGATTGTCGCCAACCTCGGTACCCGAACGCCTAAGGGATTCTAGGAAACCTTGCAGTTCCTCAAATTCAGTTCGTCCCAAAGGTAGGGAAAACTTGCGCTGTTCACTATAAACTGCTTTACGAGCAGACAGCAGATCAATTCGACGCTGGGATCTCGTTTCAGCTTCCAGGATGGCTTCGCGCATCAGCACGATAAGTTGTCGCATCACCCCACCACTCATTGCCACCAAGAGGTCGAGTGCCTCAGGGGCAATCACGTCTTCCGTCGCCATTCCCAAGCTCTGCAACCGCCTGTGCACGACTTGCCGCATCGTCTGCCAGCCCTTGTCGTACCTGACATTCGGCTGGCCTGGCTCGTGGAGCTTGATGTTGGGAAACTCTTTTGTGGGGAAGCGATTCCGCACTTGGCTATAGTCAGGGTGATAGCACAACACAATGGGCGCAGCGTAGACTGCCCGGCAGGAAGGAGCTTGCAGCACCCAACTATCGGCAAAGAGGGAACGAGCGTGATCCAAATCATCCACTTTGTCGAGACCGTCCACGATTAGAAACACCGGCTTGCCTGCTTTATCTTCTACATCTCGCACGATGGCCTGCACCCGCACAATGACCTCCGACAACCGTGGACTCATCTCCAGCTTGCGTAGTGCCTTACCAGTACTGAGGGCGAACGGTGCGCCACTCGTTAGCTCGCCGATCAGACTGCCAGCGGTGGTTGCGGCCACAGGTCCCCCTATCAGTCCGATTCCAAAGCAAACAATGGCGCCCAATATCTGGCTTACGTCGAGTCGGAAACCTTCCTCTTGCGTTTCTTCCTGGATCAGCGTGCTCAGACTCTTTTCCAAATCATCGCACAGTCTCTTGTCTGGCTTGTCGGATAACTCAGCCTCTGCCACCTTATAAGTTGCAAAGCCCGTCATCGAGAGCACGTCCAGTTGGTTTAAACTGGGAATATTCCCGCCCGTGCTACGGTCTAAGTCAAGCCAAATCACAAATTGGACTTTGGACAAATCACAGGTAGAGCAAAGTTCCGACTTGCACTTTAACA
>CAZVCJ010000253.1:0-5032 GCA_964625745.1 uncultured Anaerolineae bacterium
CGATAATCATACCTTTTTTGCCCAAAATGTCAACCGAAGAACAGGATCGGCAGGATTAACGGATCAGGCAGCTTGGTTTAAGAAGTAATCTGTAAATCCTGCAAATCCGTGTTCTCACTTCAACAACTCCCTCAAAATCACCACCGCCGCCTCTTTATCCAAAGGCTCGTTGTTGTTGCCGCACTTGGGGCTCTGGACGCAGGAAGGGCAGCCGTCTTCGCAAGGGCACTCCTCGATGGCCGACAGGGTGGCCCGCCAAAGCTCCTCCAGGATGTCGAACCCTTTCTCGGCGATGCCCACCCCGCCGGGGAAGGCGTCGTAGATGAAGACCTGGGGACGGCCGGTATCGGGGTGGTTGGGAGTGGAGAGGCCGCCGATGTCCATCCGGTCGCACATAGCGAACAGAGGCAATATCCCGATGGCGGCGTGCTCCAGGGCGTGTAGGCCGCCGTGGAAGTGCAGCCCCCGGTCCGGCAGGCGGCGAGCCAGTTCCGGCGGCATGTCAAACCAGAGGGCCTTGGTCTCGAAAGACTGCGGCGGCAAGTCCAGGTATTCCACGCTCAACACGGTCTCGCTGAACTGCTGCTTGCGAGCATACCCAATGACCTGCTGGGTAACCCGCACCTGGCCGAAGAAGGCGGCGGTTGTGGGAAACTGCTTATGTTTGAACGATCGCACGATGCTCACGTCGTTGAGCTCGCGGGGCTGGGTGTAGTAGTCCACGTCCACCGGTCGCAGGTAGGCCATCCGTGCCTGCAGGTCCAGATCAGTGACCAGGTAAGATTCCCCCTGGTGCAGATAGATGGCGCCAGGATGGACACGATATGGAGCCGAGGAGCCTTCGATCTCCTCCAGGGTCTGGCATGCCCGCGATTCATCCAGGAGGGCGAAGCGGGAGCCCGAGATGGAGCGCAGGTTCACCTCCTGGGCCGGGTAGCTCCAGCCGACGTTGTACCAGCGCTCGCCCCGGTAGTCCAGAATGCCCTTGCGCTCCAGACCGATCATCGCCTCCACGAAGCCGGAGCCGAAAAGGAACTCGTCGTCGTTGGTGAGGGGCAGCTCGTGGGCCGCGCAGGGGAGGTGCTTCTCCAGGATGTAGACGTTGTCGGGAGCGGTGAGGGCGTGCTCGTGGCCCCGTCCAAAGAGGGCCTCAGGATGTCGCATGAAATACTGATCCAGGGGGCTGTCCAGGCCGATGAGCACCGACAGGGACTCGCGCACGCCCCGCCCGGCCCGCCCGGCCTGCTGCCAGGTGCTGGCGATGGTGCCGGGGTAGCCCACCAGCACGGTGGCGTCCAGGCTGCCCACGTCCACCCCCAGCTCCAGCGCGCTGGTGGCCGTAACCCCCAGCAACTGGCCGCCGAAGAGCTCGCGCTCGATCTGGCGCCGCTCCTCCGGGAGGTATCCCGCCCGGTAGGACTTGATCAGCGGGACCAGATCGGGCTCCTTTTCCTTCAGAATCCCGCGAGCGTAGCGGAGGATGAGCTCAGCCACCTTGCGGGCTTTGGTGAAGGTGATGTTGCGCACCCCCTGGCGAGCCATCTCCACGAACAGGTCGGTGGCCTCGGAGTTGGCACTGCGACGGGTGGTCCTGGCCCGGTCGAGGAAGGGCGGATTCCAGAGGACGAAGTCCTTGGCCCCGCTGGGGGAGCCATCGTCGTCCACCACCAGGGCGGAGACACCGACCAGACGCTCAACGTGCTCGCCAGGGTTGGCAATGGTCGCTGAACAGCAGATGAACTGTGGCTGCGCGTCGTAGAACTCGCAAACGCGGCGCAGCCGTCGCAGGACGCAGGCTACCTGGGAGCCGAACACTCCCCGGTAGACGTGAGCCTCGTCAAGGACCACGTACTTGAGGTTGGCGAAGAAGTGGGCCCAAAGGGTGTGGTTGGGGAGGATGCCCAGGTGTAGCATGTCGGGGTTGGTGAGGATGATGGCGGCCTCCTTGCGCCGGCGAGAGCGCGTTGACTGAGGTGTGTCGCCATCGTAGGTGCCGAACTTCACCTCCCGCAGGTCGGGCTGCGTCAGTTCCCGTAAAGAGCGGAGTTGGTCCTGAGCCAGGGCCTTGGTGGGAAAGAGATAGAGAGCGCGAGACCGCCAATCGCCGATGATGGCCTCCAGAACAGGCACGTTGTAGCAAAGGGTCTTGCCGCTGGCTGTGGAAGTAGCCACCACCACGTTCTGGCCAGCCCGGGCGGCGTTGATGGCCTGGGCCTGGTGGGTGTAGAGCTTCTCCGCCCCCACTCGCTTGAGGGCATCTCGCAAGGGAGGAGGCAGTGGCCTATCCAACCGCCCGTAGCGTGCCTGCCTGGGAGGGATGTGCTGCGTGTGAGCGATCTGGCCCTTGTAGAATCGCTGTCGCTTGAGGTGCTTGATGAAATCTCTGACTCTCATGGGTGTATTGTACCACGAAAGGCTGGAAAAAGCGACTGAGCAAAAGGTGCAACGCACTTCGAAAAGTGCGTTGCACCTGGTCTTTGAGGATAAATAGATTTGACGCGACTCGGCTTATGTGGTATCATCAGTCAACATTACACTGATGAGGAGATAGCCATGCCCTATTCAGACATCAATCCCCTTGATTGGAGCACCGTGCAACCGCATGTGGATGCGCTTCTGGCCACCGAGCTTAGTCGCGACAATGCGGAGTCGTGGCTTCAGCGGTGGAGTGATTTGACCGCCATCCTCAGCGAATGCCGCTCGCAGATCCACCGCGAGGTTTCGGAAAACACGGCCGACGAGGAAGCCGAGAAGCGCTTCCTCCTGTTCGTCGAACAGATCATGCCCCAGGCCAGGATAGCGGCCCAGACCCTCAAGAACAAGCTGCTCGCTTTCGAGGACTACACGCCCCAGGCCGATACGGTTATGATGATGAAGCGCTTTCGCACCGAGGCAAGTATCTTCCGCGAAGAAAACGTGCCGCTCCAGAGCGAGCTGACGAAGCTCGGGAACGAGTACGAGAAGCTTGTCGGTGGGATGACCATCGAATGGGAGGGCAAACAGGAGACAATGCCGCAGGCGCGGCTCCACCTGCGCGACAAGGATCGCGCTACCCGGGAAAAGGCATGGCGACTGGAGATGGCGCGCTTCGGCGAAGAGCGAGACAGGCTGAACGAACTGTACCTCCAGATGCTACTGCTGCGCCGCCAGGTGGCGAAGAATGCGGATTTCGACAACTACCGCGACCATCGGTGGAAGGAGTTCGCCCGCTTCGACTACACGCCCGACGACTGCTTCACCTTCCATGACGCCATCGAGCACCAGGTCGTGCCACGAGTGGCGAAGTTGTATGCGGAGCGGGCCGAAAAGCTGGGCCTCGACACGCTGCGCCCCTGGGACACCGAGGTGGATCTCCACGGCGAGCCGCTGCGCCCCTTCGAGGATGCGGCAGAGCTGGAAGAGGGCAGCTATCGCATATTCCAGCGAGTGGATCCGGTGCTGGCCGAGTATTTCGCCGCCATGCGTGACGGCTTCCTCGACCTGGCCTCCCGCCCCAACAAAGCTCCCGGTGGTTTTTGCAGCTCTTTTCCCGTCCGTCGCAAGCCCTACATCTTCATGAACGCCGTCGGCACTCATCGCGACGTAAGCACACTTTTGCACGAAGGGGGCCACGCCTTCCACTTCATGGAATCGTCGCAGCAGCCGCTCATCTGGAACTACGGCGGCCCGATGGAGTTCAATGAAGTAGCCTCGATGGCCATGGAACTGCTCAGCGCACCCTACCTTGAAAAGAGCGAAGGCGGCTTCTACGAAGAGGCCAGCACCCGCCGCGCCTACGCCGAACAATTGCAGGGTATCGTCCGCTTCCTCCCCTACATGGCTGCGGTGGATGCCTTTCAGCACTGGGTGTACGCGGATGCGCCGCAGGACGTCGCGGCCGCCGACCTCGACGCGAAGTGGAGTGAACTGTGGGATCGCTTCATGGTGGGCATTGATTATAGCAGCCTGCAGGCGGAAAAGGAGACTGGCTGGCACCGCAAGCAGCACATCTTTTCCGTCCCCTTCTACTACGTCGAGTACGGCCTGGCCCAACTGGGCGCGCTGCAAGTGTGGCGCAACGCACTGACCGACCAGCCCCAGGCCGTGGCCGACTACCGCACAGCCCTGGCCCTCGGCGATACCAGGCCGCTTCCCAAGCTGTTCAGCGCGGCAGGCGCAACCTTCGCCTTTGACGGCGAAACCGTCGGCGATCTGATGACCCTCGTCTTCGAAAAGCTGGCAGAACTGGAAGCGTGATCTGCTCTCACGCTCCATCCTCCGCTGAGTAAGTAGGTCTAATGAGATAAGGCTCTTTGGGATTTCGCGGGGCCACGGTGTCGGAGTCCCCAACTTGTTGGGGGGATGGGCGCGACTACCCTCAACAAGTTGAGGACTCCGGCTCGCTATTTACGCCAACTCCCAGAGACCCAATGCGATGAGATGAAAGGAGAGGAGAGAGCATGGCGATTAAACAAGTCAAATTGGTGTTGATCGGGGTAGGTAACATCGGACGGCGTTTCCTGGAGATACTCGCTTGCAAACGGGACGCCCTGCGCGCCCGATATGGCCTGGAGTTGGTTTTGGTTGGAGTGGCGGACACCTCCGGTGCGGCGCTGGCTGCCGAGGGGCTCGATCCGCTGCAGGTGATCCAGCTCAAGCAGGAGGGCCAGGGGGTGGCCGCCTATCCACTGCTCGGCAGGCCCGGCGTGGGAGCTTTGGAGTTGATCCAGCAGGCTCAGGCTGATGTCCTGCTGGAGGCCTCGCCCACCAACCTGCGGGATGGACAGCCGGGGCTGGGCTGTATGGAGGAGGCGTTGCGGCGGGGGATGCACGTGGTGACATCCAACAAGGGGCCTTTGGTTCTGGCTTATTCCCGGCTGACTAAACTGGCAATGGAGAAAGGAGTCAGGCTGGCCTTCAGCGCTGCGGTGGCGGGGGGGCTGCCCACGGTCAACATCGGGCGGAGAGACCTGGCCGGGTCGGACATCCTGCGGCTGGAGGGCATCCTGAACCTGACCACCAACTACATCCTGACCCAGATGGCGGAGAAGGG
>CAZVCJ010000254.1:0-3229 GCA_964625745.1 uncultured Anaerolineae bacterium
CTGCATCACAGTTTAGCGATGTTCTCCCTGAGAGGGCCGACTCACTGACCCCACTGAGGCCCCTTTCAGTGTGATCAATGTCCTCAGTGCCTCAGTGATTCAAACCCTCCACCACCCCAATCTCCTCCTCCGTCAACCCATACAACTCATACACCAGCGCGTCAATCTGCGCACGTCCGCTGAATCACTGACCCCACTGAAACCCCTGAAACCACTGAGGCCCCTTTCAGTGTGATCAATGTCCTCAGTGCCTCAGTGATTCAAACCCTCCACCACCCCAATCTCCTCCTCCGTCAGCCCGTACAACTCATACACCAGCGCGTCAATCTGCCGGTCGGTGGCCTCGATTTGCCGCTGGTAGAGTTGCTTGTCAGCGGGGATGATGGCGGCCAGCCTGCGGCTTGCCTAGCCTACAGATCGGTCGTGAGTGCCCCACAACTGGCTAATCAAGCCAGCCTTGTTCGCGACATGCGGCGAGTGCTTCGTGGTAGCGTGTTGGGTTGCCATAGTTTTCCAAATTCTCAAAGATTTCAGCCAGCCTTGGACCCCGCACGCCAGAGCTTCTGACCACACCGACTGCCCAGTTGAGGTTTTTCTTGCCCTCTAGGAAAGCCCTGAGAGCTCCACGGGCATAGTTGCGGGTAGTGATCTCCATGCTTTTGATCTTGATCATGCTCTCGAACTCCTTTCCTTCACAGGATCGTATATCTTCTGTCACGCTCACCGAGATGGCAGGCCGGGATGCGAATCTCTGTCTGCCTACTGTTGATCTACCGCTGAGAAATTTTCGAGCGCTGCCGTGACTATCGGATACTCTAAAAGGAGCCCCTCCTGCGCAAGCAACCCCGCACACCTTGGGAATCTTGATATAACAGCCAGCCACACTAGGTCGAAAATCATCGTGGCTGTCTCGATGGTCTCCGACGCCCACTCTTTGTCAAAGCTGTCTGTCATCAGGAAACCAGGTACGTCGACTACCATCCTATCGAGTAGCGCCTTGGATGGATGCACATATTCGTTGAGCTTGTCCCACAGTGATTTGTAGTACTCTTCGATCTCTGTGCCCTTCGCTTGAGGCACCAGTCGCCGAAGCGTTGGTTTCATAAACTTCCCCCACTGGAACATTTCTCGTTCGTGCTGTGCCAGCCATTCAGCCTTGTCGTCAACAGTGGGGCCTGGTGGCTCAGGATCGCCTGGAGACTCACGCGCATAAGTATCGACATAGTACGCCCGGAAGATCATCTCCCACACATATCGCAGGCTACGATGCAGAAGCGGGTAATTGCCAGCCAGGAAGAGCAACTGGAACCAATACACCTCCTTGAATAAGCTGGAAAGGTAGATGTACATCAAACCGTCAAAGAGCTCGTCTTCGGAGTAGATACCACTGATAGCCCTGATGATCTCTATCCAGTCATTCGCAAGGCTGGTAAAGTACCCAGCCTGTTCCTTGCCGAGGCCGCAAAAGGTTTCCTCAGTGACCTTGTGCAGGTGCTCGTATTGCTCTCCCAAAAGGGAGAGGAGATGATCGACTTCTGTCGGTGAGGTTTCCCGGTTCGGCATACCCAGCCTACGACGCTTCCACAATTTTGATCTCTTCCTCCATCAACCCATACAACTCATACACCAGCGCGTCAATCTCCGCGTCGAGCCGCTCAATGCGGCGGGCCAGGTCGTGGCGGAGGTCTTCTTTCAGCGCCTCGGCCTCGGCGTGCTCCTTTTGCAGCCGCAGCATCTCTTCCACCAGCGCCACCATCCTGTCATGTCGCGCCACGTCCGCCGGGTCGTCGAAGTTGATGCGACGGATGGGGAGACGTTCGATAAATTGTGTGAAATAGCGGTAGAAGCCGCCCCGAAGTTTGGTACTCACACGCTTGAAGAAGAAGTCAAGAAGTCTACTATTCAGAAGGCCCAGGATGTAGAGAGAGCTCTCTCGGAAGGTATCCAATGAAATCCCATAACCGCTCACGAAATAGTATTCCCCATCAGGATCAAAAGCAAAGGATGCGCTAGGTGCAATGTCAGGTGTCATCAACTTCGAGCGACTGAATCTTTCGAGGTTCTTCGGATACACATACCCATACCATCCCTCATGCTTCATTCGTCCACGCTCGCGTTCTTCAAGAGCCTCGCGATTGGCTTCCAGATAATCCCAGGTCAGCGGGAACTGGGCGTGTAGTTTCTCAGGCGGGATCAGCTCAGCCTTGTCTCCAACCACTTGGTAGGGAACAAGCACGTAACGAGCCGGCTGAGTCGGCCTATATCGCTTGATTTCTTCCCCCCGCAAGAACGGTCTCAACAAACCCGGTTCCAATTCTACCTGTTTATCCAATGCTTTTGACCGCAGCCTCCAAGTATGCCCCGCCGTCGAGACGCTCTCCAAGACATAAATGTCGTTAGCACTGGTGCGTATGCCTTGATAGATTCTCGCGCCTGCTTCACCCAGTCCTGTACCAACGGCCTCAAGTTTCTCCAGCAGTTCCGCCTCTTCATCAGGCACAAACACCCACGGTTCCTTATTCAGCCGTTCCCCGTCCGTCAGCGTTTCTGGCAGGTCATCGGGCAGCAGGGCAGGCTGGTCGGGCTGAGCCTTGAGCCAGTCGCCAGCAGGCACGTAGGTCACTTTGGGGGTAGGCTCCTTGCGCAGGAAGAGCAGGCAGGTGTAAGTGGTGGAGAATTCAAACACCTGCGCGTCCTCGAAGTCCACTACCTGCCACACGGCCTTGTGCTCGCTCAATAGTCTGCGCAAGCCTTCGCCGTAACTGGCAGTGAAGAACTTGTTGGGCAAGATCATCCCGAAGACCCCACCGGGACGCAACAGTTCCAGCGCCCGCTCCACGAACAGCACGTAGATGTCGTAGCTGCCGCCTGCTGCCTGGTAGTGGTCGCCGTACCAGTGGGCATCGTCCTTGGGCAAGGTCTGGATGCGGATGTAGGGCGGATTCCCCACGATCACGTCAAAACCACCCCGTTCCATGATCCTGGGGAACTGTTCCTCCCAGTTGAAGGAGTGCTTGTCGCGCCAGTGGGGACCGAAGGCGGCTTCCAGTTCTTCGGACGTGCCGCTGGCTCCGGTGAGCTCCGTCGAACCGATGAGGCTGTTGCCCTGGCGGATGTTGTCTAGCCTGGGCAGCTCGCCGCGCTGGTTCACGGCCTTGAGCAACAGGTTCAGGCGGGCGATCTCCACCGCCTGGGCGTCCAGGTCCACTCCGTACAGGTTGCCGGTCAG
>CAZVCJ010000254.1:3329-4892 GCA_964625745.1 uncultured Anaerolineae bacterium
CAGCAAACGGCCCAACGTCTGCCCCACGATGTAGCGCACCACGAACTGCGGCGTGTAATAGATGCCCTGGGCCTTGCGCTTGGCCCGCCTGTCCACCACCTGTTTGCCCTCCGGGTCCTGCGCCCGGTGGCCCAGGTACTGCTCGTAGATGGTGCCCAGCACGTCAGCGTCAATGGCGTTGAAGTCGTAGAAGCCGTAGCCTCCGGGCACTTCGTGCAAGCCCTTGATGACTATCTCGAAGGGAGTGGGCTCGCTCTTCAACTCCTCGCAGAAGTGGGGGGCGAAGAGAAGCGTGTCGTAGGTGGCGTCGAACTCGCGAAACAACTGATTGAGCTCCGTAACAAGATCTCCCTTGCGGTCCTGTTCGTGCCACTGGCGCAACAGCGGGCGCAGGAGAGGGGGCTCGATCTCGCGGTCCTCGCAGGTGCGGATGAAGATCAGTCGGTCGAGGATGCGCTGCACGGCCTGATCAATCTGCTCGATGGACCACTGAGGGTTGTAAGGTCGCAGATAGCGGAAGAGCTCACGTCGCCACTCGGTCAGGTCAGCGAAGAGCTGGCGGTTCACCGCTGTTTTCTTCACCTTCCGGCCCACAGCCTCAGCCGCCCGGTCGAGCGCTCCCTCCTCCATGGCGGGACGCGACAGCAACCACAGATCGTCAAAACGATCCAGGTACTCGTTCCAATAGAGGTCCTTGAAGATGGCGCGGGCGGGATGGGTCTCCTGCCACTCGGCGTTGAAGACCTTGATCCCTTCGAAGTCGCTGAGGACGGCCCAGGTGACGCCTTTGAGCCAGGCGTAGTTGATGGCCTGCCGCGCCCAGCGGGGATCTTCCAGGTTTTCGGGAATTTTCTTGGTCTCCAGGAAAAAGCGAGGGATGCCGCCCAGGCGGAAGGCAAAGTCCACGAAGCCCCGCGATACCCTTTCCTCAGGGCTGACCTCGCGAGTGTCCTCGATGTTCCAGCCCAGGGCACGGAAAAGGGGCAAAACGAACTCCTGCCGGGTGGCGGGTTCATTGTACCGCTTGCGGTTGCGGGAGGTCAGCCTGGCGAAACGCTCCACCAGCCCTTCGAGCTCGGTTTTGGCATCAGCGTAGGATACGGTCATTTTTGAATCAGTGTTGACTGTGTTAGCCTGGCACTACCAGAGATGAACTCTTCAAATCACAGACAGATACGCCAGCCGCAAGGCACGCCAAAGCGCGGCCCTGGCTGGCGTCTCATCGGTTGCGATCCAAGCCAAGCGAAGCGGGTAGGGTTATCTGCTGACAGGCGGGGAGCACGGCTTTACTCCGTGCTCCCCGCCTGTCGTCAAGCTAATACCAATTACCCATTCAAATGCCGTGAATGAGAGGTCAATCGCCGGTTGAGTAGCTGCGAGCAGATCGCGAGCAGCGTATCGAAACCAGGCGTTCCTGCACGCTTCGTGCCCTTGGTTTCGATACGGCCTTCGGCCTACTCAACCGGCGGACACTCGCTTCTTCACGGTGCTTCATGCAGCAATTGGTATTACTTGGGCATGTCGTGCACGGCCGCGTGGGCTCGCCGAGGAGTCCAGTCGCGA
>CAZVCJ010000255.1:0-4890 GCA_964625745.1 uncultured Anaerolineae bacterium
GGGGACAGGCAGAAGGACCTGGACATCATCTGCCCCTGCGACTACCGGGACGCCGACCTGCTCGACTGGGGGAATTGCTATTGCGCCCTCTATGTCTCCGACGAGGTCTTGTGGGGCGAGCAAGAAGTCCAGCCCATTCCGGAGCGCCGCCCACCTGAGGGAGAGCGCCCTCAAGACCTCTCCGCCCGCGCGCCCACTCTTGGCGAGGAACCCACTTTACCTGTCTGGCGCTGCAGGGTCTGCGGTTACCTCTGCGCCCGCGAGCGCCCTCCCGGCGTCTGTCCTATCTGCAAGGCTAGCCGGGAACGCTTCGAACGCTTCTGGTGAAACTGTCAACGGATTTGTCGGAACGGATTGAACGGAAATCGCACGTGAGGAGCATCTAATCCGTTCAATCCGATCTAGTACTTCATCACATTGATTTTGACGACATGTCATTCTGAGGAGCGGAGCGACGAAGAATCTCGTTCCTGGTGAGAAAAGCGCTTTTCCACTCCAGAAACGAGATTCTTCGCCTCCGCTACGCTTCGGCTCAGAATGACAACTTATCATCTTCACTGTGATGAAGTACCAGGAATCCGTTGACAGTTTTCCCTGTCCCCCCGCTTTGACATGCTATGAAAGATTCTGGTGAGTTGAGAAGATGACCGGTACCATTATCAACGTGATCACCGTGATAGCAGGCGGCACTCTCGGTACCCTCTTGGGTGAAAGGATGCCTCCTCGTATCCGTCAGATCGTCATGCAGGGCGTGGGCCTGGTGACCCTGGCGGTGGGGATGAGTATGGCCATCACCACCAAGAACTTCCTGCTGGTGTTGTTGAGCATCGTTTTAGGTGGCATACTGGGAGAGTGGTGGGGGCTGGAAGAGCGGCTGGACGAGGCTGGGAAGTGGCTGGAGACCAGAGCCGCCCGGTTCCCCTTCCTGGCCCAGGGTGAATTCACCAAGGGCTTCGTCACCGCCAGCCTGGTCTTTTGCGTGGGACCGATGACCATCCTGGGATCCATTCAAGATGGCCTGTCGGGCGATTACACCCTGCTGACCATCAAGAGCGTGCTGGATGGTTTCTCCGCGCTGGCCTTCGCTGCCTCAATGGGGATGGGGGCGACCTTCTCTGCTGTCACCGTGCTTGTTTACCAGGGAGTTTTGACCCTGGGAGCTTCCCTCTTCCAAAACGTTCTCACCGATACGATCGTGACGGAGATGACGGCCACCGGCGGGGTGATGATTCTGGGGATTGGCCTTTTGCTCTTGGAGATAAGGCGGGTCAGGGTGGCCAACTTCCTGCCCGCTCTGGCCATTGTCCCGCTGCTGGTGACTCTGTGGGAAATGTGGGGGCCTGGTTGAGTAAGCTGTGCGTTCGTGAAGAGGCGAGGCTAGATCGTAGTCCGGTACCGTTAAGGCGATGTGTGGAGGGAGGCAACTGATGAAAGATCAAGACAAGGCCAAAGAGCAACTCATCAATGAGCTGGCACAAATGCGCCAACGGGTTACTGAATCGGAAGCATCGGAAACCGAGCACAAGCGGGCAGAGGAGGAGATCCGGCAGCGCAACCGTGAACTTGCCGCCCTCAATGCCATCGCCGCTGTGGTGAGCCAATCGCTTAACCTGGATGAAATCCTGAACGCTGCTCTGGACAAAGTGCTGGAACTCATGCGCTTGGGTGTCGGTGGGATTTATCTTGCCGACCTGGTGCGCCGCAAGTTGGACATGGTCGTTCATCGAGGCATATCGGAAGAATTCGCTCGCGAAGTAGAGTCAATAAGCGTGGATGAGAAGATCCTGGAAGCAGTGACGGCTGAGGGCAAGCTGGGGAGATTCACACTCTCAGTAGAAGCAGTTCCGAAAGATCGAGCGGAGGCGAAGAGGATTCTATCAGCGATGAAGAGGGAAGGGTTGAGCCTGGCCTCTGGCGTTCCTGTGTTACTGCAAGCCAGGGAAGAGATTCTGGGGTTGATGATCGTGGCCAGCGGTGTGCCTCGGCAGCTTACTGAAGCTGAGTTGGGATTGTTGACCTCCATCGGCCAACACATCGCCGTTGCCATCCAGAACGCGCGGCTTTATGAAGAAGCAGCGAGGCGACTCGCCAGATTGAGTGCGCTGCGGGAGATAGATCGGGCTATATCCTCCTCCCTCGAGCTCAAAGGCAGATTGGATGTGCTCCTTGACCACTTGACAGACTTGCCCCATATTGATGGGGTGTCAGTGATGGTCTTGGAGCCGGGCACGAAGGAGCTGGAGACGGTAGCGGTCCGTGGCCTGAGCGAAGAGTTCGTCGAAATGGCAGAGGTCAGACTGAGGGATGGTCTGCCCGGTTTGGTGGCAGAGCAAGAGGAACCTTTGGCCATTACTGACCTCACAGAGGATGAGCGGGTGGTGTACCGCGATCTTATTGAGCGCGAAGAGCTAGCTTCCTTCTTGGGGATTCCACTGCTGGCCAAGGGCGAACTCATTGGCGTTCTTGGCATCTACTCGAGGGAGAGACACCGTTGGAGCCAGGAGCAGACCGATTTCCTTCACACTCTCGCCGGACAGGCGGCCATTGCCCTAGAGAACGGGCGGCTGTACGAGGAGGAGAGAAGAAGGACCACCCAACTGGCGCTGATCAACGGGGTGGGCGAGAAAGCGGCCTCCATCCTGGATTTGGATAGGCTGATGCCGGAGGTGACACGCTTCATCCAGGAGAGATTCAACTACTACAGCGTGGCCCTTTTCGTTTTGGACGAGGAATGCCGCGAGGTAGTGATGCAGGCCGTCGCCGGTGGCTTCGAGCACCTGGCTCCGGGGGAATATCGCCAGTCTTTGGATGAAGGCATCATCGGCTTCGTTGCCAGGACGGGCAAATCCTGGCTGGCCAGCGACGTCAGCCAGGATCCCTACTACGTCAAGGGCTTCCTGGAGGAGGTTCTGACCAAATCGGAGCTGTGCATCCCCGTCAAGCTGGGCGACAAGGTCATCGGCGCCTTGGACGTGCAGAGCATCCATCTCAACGATTTCGATCAGTCAGATGTCACGGCCATGGAGTCGGTGGCCGACCGGCTAGCCATCGCCATAGAGAACGCCAGGCTCTTCCAGGAGGCCCGTCGCCGACTGCATGAACTGGAGGCGCTGGCCCAGGCTAGTGCAGCCATCATCAGCACTCTGGAACTCCATCCTCGGTTGGAGAATATCCTCAACGCCGCCATGGCCGTCGTCCCCGCTGCGGAGAAGGGGAGCATCTTGCTGCGGGACGAAGCGACTGGGGAGCTTGCTACCCAAACTCTAATCGGTTACAGCGATCCCCGCATCCGTAGCACGCGCTTCCTGCGTGAAGCCGGTTACTCGGCGAAGGCCGTGCGCCAGGGCCGCCCTCTCCTCATCCCCGATGCCCGCGCCGATCCCTCCATCTGCTACGATGGGGAAATTGAGGAGATACGGGCCATCCTGTCGGCCGCCGTCGTCCCGCTGCAAGTCAAGGGCCGTATCATCGGTGTCATGGCCCTGGACAACGCCAGCCGCAAGGCGGCCTTCAACGAAGACGATCTGCGCCTGCTAACCACCTTTGCTGACCAGGCAGCCATCGCCATCGAGAATGCGAGGCTGTATGAGGTGGCTCAGCAAGAACTGGCCGAGCGCAAGCGGGCGGAGAAGCGGCTGCGGCTTCTCTCGTCCGCCGTAGAGCAGAGCACCGAAGGTATAGCCGTATCTGACTTGGAAGGTAATTTGCTATTTGTAAACAACGCTTTTGCAACCATGCACGGTTATACTCCGGAAGAGCTTACCGGTAAGCATCTCTCTATTTTCCACACGCCCGAACAGATGCCATCCGTGGAGGCGGCCAACCGGCAGATGCAAGAGACAGACCAGTTCAGTGGTGAAATTTGGCATGTTGGGCGCGACGGTACAGTTTTTCCCACCCTGATGAACAATTCGCTTCTCCTGGATGAGGCGGGCAATGCAATTGGCATGATCGGCACACTCCGCGACATCACCGAGCGCAAGCGGGCGGAGGAGGGGCTGCGTGCGTCGGAGCAGCGCTATCGGCTGTTATTTGAACGAAACCTCGCCGGAGTTTACCGTACCACCCTGGACGGGCGCATCCTGGATTGCAATGAATCCTACGCCCGGATCTTCGGCTATGACTCGCAGGAAGAGGTTCTGGCCCTTCGAGCTTCAAAATTTTATTTTGATGCCGCCGACCGAGAGACGTTCATCGCCCGACTGCGAGAACAGGGTACTCTCACCAATTCTGAATGGTGCCTTCGGCGGAAAGACGATAGCCCCGTCTGGGTTCTGGAAAACTCGAGCCTGATCGAAGGGGAGGAAGGCGCGCCCACATTCATTCAAGGAACCTTAGTCGACATCACCGAGCGGGTGCGTGCGGGGAGATTGCTGCATGCGCTGAACAAGGCCGCTCTGGCTATAGAAAGAGCCCTGACACCGGAAGAGATATTCGCCGCCGTGGCGAGGGAGTTCAAGAAGCTTGGCTTCGCCTGTGTGGTTTTCCTCACGGACGAGAGCCAGAGCAGGCTGTTCGTTAGATACTCCAGCTACGAGGCCGGAGCGATCAAGGCCTTGGAGAAGCTGACGGGCCTCAAAGTCGAGAGCTTCTCCATACCCATCGAAACTGCAGACGTATATAGAAAAGTGGTCTGGCAGAGGCAGACCACCTTTGTAGAGAATGTGGAAGATGTCACGCGGCAGTTCTTACCTAAGCCCCTGAAGAAGTTCGCCGGGCAAATAGTGAAGGTGCTGAAGATCGCGAGATCCATCCCCGCCCCCCTCATAGTGGAGGATGAGGTCATCGGCCTGCTCTCGGTGGAGTCGGATGACCTGACCGAAAGGGACATTCCGGCCATCACCGCCTTCGCCCATCAGATGGCCGCTGCCTGGCGCAAAGCCACGCTGC
>CAZVCJ010000256.1:0-4864 GCA_964625745.1 uncultured Anaerolineae bacterium
AACGAGACTATGTCAAAATGCAAGCGGGTGGCGAAAAACTCACAGATAGGGTATAATAGCATAATCAGCCGCTGATGTCAAATATGGTTGCCTGCAAATAAAACGGCCCTCCTTTCCGTTGGGAAAGAGGGCCGCTGGGTTCTTTGAGGGTTGAGGCGGGCTACGATGTCGGCTCTGGCGTCGGAGTAGGCGGCAGCTCGAGGAAGCCGTCGTGCACCTTTTCGACGAAATCCTTCACTGTATACTCGGACACACGGACGTAGTAGGGGGATTCCGATGAGATCACCACGTAGCTGTTGTCCTCGTCGCTCTTCGCTCCCACGCGGATGGTATGAGCCTTTGTGTTGCCCTCAGCGTCACGGGTCTCGACGGTAACGACGGCGTTGGGCTCTTTCAGGTCATAGTCGTCTTGTTCGGTTTTGCCCAGGGGGCGGAGCATCCGCAGGGAAGACACCCGGCTGGCCAGCGAATTCACGTTGTTCTCGTTGAGGGTCTCGTCGGCGGCCAGGTCTTTCATCGTCCACGCCCCGGCATCGTCCTTTTCGAACTCGAAGTGGCCGTTTGCATTTTCCAGCGTCAGGGCCACGATTTGATCCTGAGTTACGGAGAAGTAGAGGGTGTCTATCCAGTTGGAGACATTAATCCCGGCCTCCGAAGCTGACAGCGAAGCCAGGTAGACTTCGTTTTGACCGTCGGCGCGCACGTGGATCGCCCCGTAGCTGGGCGAGCTACCCAGGTACAGCCGGTGAGTCGTTCCGTCGGCCAGCTCAAGCTCGATCCGTCGCTCAAAAGCATCGTCAGCCACTTTGAGGCGCTTATGGCTGGCGGGGGTCTGGGTCACCAGGCGGTTGGTCTTCAGGGCGACGATCTTCTCCAGGAATTCGGGCACTTTGTTCGCCGTGCAGGGATAGTCGTCGGCTTCGGACAGCACCCAGCTCCCCATCACTTTGGCCAATTTGCCCTGGTTGCCAGTTCCATCACTGATGGTCAGTCGCGCGATTTGCTCCGCTTCGAGGCCGGCCAAAAGGCTTTCGCCGCCGGCGACCGAGGCCGGCCTCGGCCAAAAGGCCACCGCGATCAGCACGATTTGGACGACCAGTACAACCGCTAGAATTCGATTCGTTCGATTCATCGTTCTCCTCCCAATCACTCTCAGAAACCAGGTTTTTTATCTGAGCCTGTAGTAGCGACTTCAGTCGCTTTATCTCCATTGTGTACGACTGAAGTCGTCACTACGAAAAAACCTGGTTTCTTGATTAATCATCCACCAAAGCCATAGGCTCCTCGCTGCGCTGCCGAACGTTCCACACCACGCCGATGCCAATCAAGGCCAGCAGCACCACGGCATAGTTCAGCCCCTCCCAGAAGGACTGCTCGTCCTCTTCCAGCGGTTGGAGCAGGCGGGCGTAGGTGCCCCGCGAACGGATGCTGAGCAAGTCCTCGTCCTCGACGGTCCAGTCCACGGCGTTCTGAAGGAACTGCAAATTCAGCAGATAGCGATCCTGCGAGAAGCTACGCGAGATATCCATGACCACGTCATCCACGAACTCCGCGCTGCCCACCACCACCAGGCGCGAGGAGTCCGGCGAGACCTCGATGGTCCCCACAGCCGCTGCTTCGCCCTCACCCTCTGGGGTTGGCGGCGATTGGTCTTTGAAGTAGCTCTCGAAAGAGCCGCGGATGCTCACCGCCAGCGGCCTGGCCCCTTGTTCGCCCTCCACCGGGAAGCCGTACTGGGGATAGGCCCCCAGGTCGGGATTGACGTCAATGGAGCTTCGCAGCCAGGACCCAGCGGTGGATTGCAGCAGCTTGACTACTTCACGACTTTGGTTCTTCGCCTCGTCCACTTCCAGCGGCGAGGCCCAGTTCAGGGTGACGGCCGATAGATTGGCCACGATGGGGCTTTCCGCTGCCATGCCGTCTCGGCGCACGTCCACGAAGAAGGGATAGGGGACCTGTCGGTATTCCGTCACCGTCATCCCAGCCACGCTGCGCTGAACCGGGACGGGGAAGGGCTCGTTTTGAGGATCCATGACCAGCGAGTCCCCTACTTCCACGCCGTAGTAGGCCAGCATCTCTTTGAGACCATCCTGCACGGCTTCAATCGTCAGACCGGCGCCGAACTGCAGCGGCGAGAGGATATAGTTGCCTGCCGCCACCACGACCGCGCCACCGCGCATCAGGTACTGGTCAATGGCAAAGCGCTCCATGTCACCCAGGCCCTGGGGGGCGATCACCACCAGCACGTCCACGTCGCCCGGCACGCGGCCAGAGCTCAAGTCCACCTGCTTGACGGTGTAATTCTGCATCAATTGTTGCCCAACCAAATCCCAACTGGAGATGGGTTGTACCGTGTCGCCATAGGGGCTTTGTATCGGTTCTGTCGAGGGATGCCACAGGCCAACCGTCTTGAGGAAGCCCGGCGCGGCCCGCTTTAGCACCGCTTCGATCTCAGTGCGCAGGTCGGCCTCGCTCATGTCGCTGGTGGGATAGATCAACTGCGCTTCCTCTCCGACCTGCAGGATCAGGTGAAGATAGTAGGAATCGGATGAGAAAAGCGAGACGGCGAACGGTCGCAAGCCGTAAGAGTCAAACAGCGTCTGGCGGGTAACGGGACTGGTTGGGTCATCGGGATCAATCATCTCGAAGGTGAACTTGCCCCCCGATTCCGCCCGGATGTCCTGGGCCACCTTTTCGATGAGCTGTGGCACCTCCGCCAGCGATTGCGGCAACGTCTGCTGGGTGACAAAGGCCGTCAGCTTGACGGGCTCCTCCATGCTGGCAAAGACTGCGTCCAGGCTCTGGAAGCCGTAGACCACCTTCTTGATGGAGCGGGTCAGGTCGTACTCCAGGTTCCGCAAACCAACCTCTACCTCATTGCCAGCCGACTGTACCTCGATCAGGTCCTGGAATCCCAGCGTGGTAGACTGATCGCCGTAGCGGATCAAAATGTCAAAGTAGGAGCTGATCACCGACGATTCGTAGCGGCCGGCGATACGGAAGGGCGTGGGGCTGATGCCGTAGACCTGATTGGCCTCCGCCTCCAGGTCCTCGTTCTCCCTGGGATCCACGATCTCGACGTTGACTTTGCCGCCCGAAGCGATCTCGTACTCGCGCATCATGTCGCGGATGGTCGGCACCAGCGGAGCCAGGAGGGGATGGGTCTTTTCGCTAAAGTAGCCCCGCATCAGCAGCGGCTCTGGCAGGTTGCGGACCAGGTCGCGGGTGGTCGGGGACAGGCTGTACTCGCCCTGGGCGGTCAAATCGGCCCGCAGGCCGTGAACCGGAAACAGCCAGGTGTTGAGGGCCAGCAGGTTGGCGGCCACCAGCACCAGGCTCAGGATCGCGCTTCGGCGGTGGGCAGCCGTGCGCGGGCCACGACTCCAGCGCTTGGCATCCAGCGAAACGACGTTGGCCACCAGGAAGAACGCCGTCAGCGACAGGTAGTAGATCAGGTCTCGCAGGTCAATCACGCCCCGCTCGATGCTCTCGAAGCGGCTGCCGGTGCCAATGGCCCGCAGCACCTCGCCGACGGCATCCCCCACGAAGTTCGTCACCCCCGACGCGCCCAGCAGATAGAACAGGCCGCAGATCAGCACGGTGACCATCAAGGCCACGATCTGGTTATCGCTGCGCGAGGAAACGAACAGCCCGATGGCAGCGTAGGCTGAGGCCATGAGGATGGCCGCCAGGTACCCGCCCACCACCGGCCCCCAGTCCAGAGGACCCAGCACGGTCACTGTGATCGGCAGGAAAAGCGTCAGCGCCAGGGCCACGGCGATTAAAGCCACCACTGCCATGAACTTGCCCCACACCAGGCTGGCCCGGCGCACGGGCAGGGTGAGCAGCACCTCCAGGGTTCCCCCGCGCTGCTCCTCGCTCCACTGGCGCATGGTCAGCGCGGCCACCAGGAAAATCATCAGCACCGGCATCCAGCGGAACAACGGGCGAACGTCGGCGATGTTGCGGGCGAAAAAGGTCTCCGCCCAGAAAAACGAAAACAGTGTGACCACCAGGAAGGCTCCGACGAAGATCAGCGCCATGGGGGAGCCGAAGTACGCGCCCAGCTCCTTGCGTGCTATGGCCAGGGATTGCTTCCACGACTCTTTCACGCTTCGCCTCCTTCCTGCGACGCACTCGCCGCCATGTCCTGAGCTTGTCGAAGGGGCGTGGTCAGCTCGTTGAACACGGTTTCGAGAGTGCGAACGTCGCGACGCAGTTCTCGCAGCGGCCAGTTCCTGGTGTGGGCCAGCTCGTAGATAGCCGGGCGCAGGTCCACTCCGCTGGCACCCCGAACACAGTACTCGCGCCCGTCAGGCGTGGGATAGGCCTCGACAGTCTTGACGCCAGCCAGGGCTTTCAGATCCTTAGCGGCATCGGGTGCGCCCTCGGCCAACACCAGGACCGCATCGGTGGTGGCCGCCAGGTCGGCCAGGCGGGCGTCGGCCTTGACCTCGCCGTTCAGCAGAATGATCACCCGGTCGCAGGTCGCTTCCACCTCAGAGAGGATGTGGGTGGAGAGGAGCACGGTGCTGTGACTGGCCAGCCGTCGGATCAAGCGCCGCACCTCGACGATCTGGGTGGGGTCCAGGCCAGCGGTAGGCTCATCGCAGATCAGCAGCTTCGGCTGGTGCAGGATGGCCTGGGCCAGCCCGACCCGCTGGCGATAGCCCTTGCTGAGCTCGCCGATGGGGCGGGTGAGGTGGTCTGTCAAGGCCGTGGCGCGAACGGCTTCGGAGAGGCGCGCCGGCTGATCTGCCGCCGGAATCTGGCGCAGGTCGGCCATCATCTTGAGATACGCCTGCACCGACAGCTCAGGGTAAAGGGGCGCGTTCTCTGGCAGATAGCCGATGCGCTTCTGCAC
>CAZVCJ010000257.1:0-4761 GCA_964625745.1 uncultured Anaerolineae bacterium
GGCGTTGCAAGAAACGTTCCTACTCAGAAACTTCCCCTCACCCCCGCCCTCTCCCCAACGGGGCGAGGGAGTGAGTCTCCTCTCCCTCGCAGGGAGAGGGTTAGGGTGAGGGGAAGTTTCTGTCCCCTACGGATGGCACACCGCGCCATGGAAGACTCGCAATGACACGGACTGAGCGGATACTGATAGAAGACGTGATCCCCGCGTCGCTGGAGCTGGTGGATGGGGAACGACGAGTACTCGCCTCGCTCCCGGCCGGTGGGACGATTGAGTTGGAGTACACGGTGCGCGGGAAGCGCGGCTGCCATGAGTATCGAGGGGCGCAGGCAACGGCGAGCGAGTTCCTGGGCATCTTTCAGCGAAAAGCGACGCTCTCGGCACCAGGGCAGATCATGGTTATGCCTGAGGTACTGAGGCTGCGACGGGAGGCGATACGCCCGCTCCGTACCCGCGCCTGCGCCGGCCCTGTCCCCGCCCGCCAGGAGGGCTCCGGCGTGGAGTTCTTTGGCGTGCGGGAGTATCAATCGGGCGATCCGCTGCGCTGGATCAACTGGCGGCTGGGTGCGCGCCATCTCCACACCCTGTTCACCAATGAATTCGAGCAGGAGCGCATCGCCGACGTGGGGTTGATTCTGGACGCCCGCCAGCGGACCGACATACGTTCAAGAAGCGATTCGCTGTTCGAGTATTCCGTGCGCGCCACGGCCTTGCTGGCGGGGACCTTCTTGAGCGACGGCAACCGCGTCGGGTTGCTGGTGTACGGCGGATTCCTGCAGTGGACCTTCCCTGGCTACAGCAAGGTCCAACGCGAGCGAATTCTGCAGGCGCTGGACCAGGCTCAGACGGGCAAGAGCCTGGTCTTCGATAGTCTGGAGTACCTTCCGACCCGCTTCTTCCCCGCCAGGTCGCAACTGGTGCTCATCAGCCCGCTGTGCTGGGACGGCTTACGCATGCTGGTTCGTCTGCGGGCGCTCGGGTATCAGGTGCTGGTGATTAGCCCCGATGCGGTGAGCTTCGAAGCCCAGGCGTTGAAGGGGCAACCAGGCGTCGCATTGGCCGCTCGAATCGCCCGCCTGGAGCGCACGCTGCTGCTGCGCAAGCTGCAGCAGGCTGGCATCCAGTCGGTGGATTGGCAGGTGGACCGGCCCTTCGATCAGGTCGTCCACGCCTCTCTCGGCCGTCTGCCGCTGTGGTACCGCGCCGTGGGGGTGGAGGCGAAATGACGAGAAAGGTCTTGCCTGCGAGCACCGTCCTCGCTATGGGTCTCCTGGCGGCGGGCTTTGGGCTATACGACACCTGGAACAGGGCGCTTCTTGTCCTGGCTGCCGGAGCGCTCTGGCTGCTTGGCCAGCGTCTAGGGTGGCGGTGGGTGGCCTCGACAGCACTGATCTTCTTTGCACTCGTGGGCCATCCTCGGCATCTGGCTGGCTGTGCCGGACGATTGGATGCTGCCTGGCTGGGTGGCAGCCCTTTCAGCGTGGGATCTGGAACACTTTGCCCAGGGTATGGCGGACGCTGGATACGTCGAGAATGCGCAAGACCTGGAGCGGAGTCACCTCCGACGGCTGCTGATCGTGGATGGGCTTGCGGTCCTCCTTGGCGAGCTGGCGCTGAGGATCAAGGTCGAAATCGGTTTCGGGACGGTGTTCGTTCTGGCTCTGCTCGCCGTTTTCGGCCTGAGCCGGGCGATCCGGTTCCTCAGGTACGAGGGGGACTGATTGTGGAAGCGAGCTTTGGCCGAGGATGTGGTCAAAGCTGCACAGCACAGGTTTTCGGGCGGCTTTGTGCCTCACACCCTGACCATATTGAAGACTGGAGATCGGAGGGGTTAAGGTCGAGGGAGCGCCCACCGTCGAGCCGCCGAAGAGTGGCATAGTCTGGTACGATGCCGACTCCAGCATGATCAGCGCCTTTGGCTACGACGAGACCGAAGGCATTCTGGAGGTGGCCTTCCATCGAACTGGTATCTACCGCTATTACGACGTGCCCTTGCACATCTTCGAGGGCCTGCGTGATGCAGAGTCCAAAGGGAGCTACATGCGCAACCGCATCATTGAGATGAGTCCTGGGCTGGTGTGATTTAGCAGGTTGCCTGGCCAAGTGATTCCAGGCTTAGGATCTGGGACTTTGGGCCGTGGTTTGACAAAAGAGTGTACAAGGTTTATAATCCTTGTAAACCTTGTAATTCTGTAAGGAGGATTGCCCTATGGAGCGGAGCATTGGCGCCACCGATCTGCGGCAACGGTTGACCGATATCCTACAGGCGGTGCGAGAGCGCGGTGAAACTTACATCGTCGAGACCTTTGGTCGGCCTCAGGTGGCTATCATCAATCTGGACGAGTATCGGCGAATCCAGCGGTTTCGGCAGGAGCGGGAAGTGTTCTTCGAGTGGCTGGAGGCCACTGCCGCCCGCAACGCCGAGCGAAACGTGGGCCTGAGTGATGAGGAGGTGCTGGCGATCATCGAACAGGCCCGCGAAGGAGTCGCCTCCGCTGGGGGATAAGCCGTGCTACGCGCAGTCATTGACACCAGTTCACTGGTCAGTTATGTGCTGACTCAGAGCAAACTGATGCGCCGGGTAGTGGCCCACTGGCGAGCTGGTGCTTTCACCTTGCTTTCTTCTCCGGCCACGCGGGGCGAACTGGCTGACGTGTTGGCCCGGCCGTCCATCCAACAATTGGCCACGGCCCCGCTGGACGAGCTGGTGCGAGGGCTGGAACGTTTCTCGGAGCACGTGGCAGGAGTTCTGGACCTATCCGGTGCCTGCCGGGACCCCAAAGCTTGTGGTGAGCGTAGTCGAACCAATGACAAGTTTCTGGCCTGCGCGGTGGAGGGAGGAGCTCATTACCTGGTGAGCAGCGATGGCGACTTGCTGGATATGCGCTGTTGCCGGAACGTGGCTATCGTCAATCCAGGCCAGTTCCTGCTGGCGCTGGAGTTGTATCCGATGGAGGCAAAAGCGTTGGCGGCCCGCTTCGACCAGGACGTGCTGACGCACATCCAGGCCACTGTGTCATTGGATCCGAGGACAGCGGCACGGGTGGCGGAAGCGCTGACAATGTTGAGCGATTAGGACCGGGACTCGATGAAATTGATCATCTGCCCTACATCGCATTTGCTTAAACCCGCACTCTTTGGAAGTAGTGAAAGCCACCTGCGTCAAACACACGGTGGCTTTTCTGTTGCCAAACGTGCCGAAACGTGATATACTATGCTCAGCAGCCGAAGGGGGCTACAGAGTTACGGAGGGGAAACCCCATGTTGCAACAATTGACCATTACAACCACCGACAAAATTACGCTCAAGCCGCTGGTGGAATCAGCCATTGAGAATGAGAAAAGGATGCTCGCTCTCGGCGTAGAGCGCACCCGGAAACGACTGGCCGAGTTCGAACAGCAATTCGGCATGACTTCGGCCGAATTTGAGCGCCGCCTCAACGCGCTCGAACTGATAGAGACGGTGGAATTCACGGACTGGCGGATGGAAGTCGGGATGCTGCGCCTGCTTGAAAGCCAGTATCGGGCCTTGCGGGAGGCGCAACTTGATTGAGGCTATTCACCCGCTAACGTCTTAACGTCCTGCTGAAGATGTTGTTCAAGTGTCACCCTGTCGGCGACCTATCAACTAATAAAGGACGCCAAGAAATACAGTTGTGCAGGATGTTGAAAGACGGAAGTTGTGTTTCACGGTGACTAATGCTATAATGCGCAGTGAAAGGAAAAGTCATGCTTGAACTGGTCTTTGATACGAACGCTTTGATCACCTGTTGCCAGGCTACGACCCAAGACGGCCCAGCCATCGAAAGCGTCCTGGAAGTATGTGTCTTGCGCGTTCCGATGGCAGTTCACCAGGAAGTGCTCGCGGCCCGCGCCATGTTCCGGGATGCGCGCCTGACTGACCGTATCATTGGTGAAGGGCGTATTGAAGTCATCCCGACGAGTCTGCCCCCCGATAACGTGCTGGACCATTATAGATTGGGGTCGGGTGAGAAAGAGAGCATTGCCCTCTTTCTGGATCAAGCAGACGAACTGGACTTTCTGGTCACGGATGATCGGCTGGCCTATGTGGTCAGCCAACGGTGCGGCATCCCTTGCTACCTGTTCCTGGACATGGTTATTGAGTTGGTCGAGCGCAAGTTGTGGAGGCGAGCTTTGGCCGAGGGTGTGGTCAAAGCCGCACAGCACAGGTTTTCGGGCGGCTTTGTGCCTCACACCCTGACCATATTGAAGACTGGAGATCGGAGATGTCTGAAGTAGCCCATTATCCTGCCAGGCCGCAGCTAGAAGACATTAGCCAGCGGCTGTTGCGTGAAGCGGTCCCTAACCCATCGCCGGTGTTGGAGGACCTGGTGCGACGAGGCTTCGAACAAAAGTTGGCCGAGTTGTACGAGATATTCCAGCAAGGTGAGTGCAGTCTAGGCTACCTGGCGGAGCAACTGGACATCAGTTCCTGGGAAGCCATCCGTCTACTGGAGGCACGGGGACTGCGCACGACAAACCTGTAATCTATCCCTATTGAGAGCCTATCCGACCCATTTCAGCCAGGTCAAAGCGATAGTTGATCAATACGCGGCCACCCGCTTTGTGCTGGATGCGAATGTGAGCTTCGAGATGCGCCCTGGAGGAGTGAGTGTAGGGAATGGTCTGAGGCCAACGTTATGCAGAAGTAGTGAAAGCCACCTGCGTCAAACACACGGTGGCTTTTGAGAGCGTTTCACGGTTGGGACAAGAAAACGGCATGAATCCTTATGGCGCTGTATGA
>CAZVCJ010000258.1:0-4748 GCA_964625745.1 uncultured Anaerolineae bacterium
TCTGGGCTTAGCCCATACAAATCAATTCAAGGAGGTGAGAGAGTATGGATCTTAGAGAGAAAGTCACCGAGGCCCTGGGAGGGCTGGAGCAGCTCGTGGCCAAAGTCCCCGGCTACAAGGGCTACAAGGAAAAAGAGATGCGGCGCGAGGCCGACAAGCTCCTCCGGGAACACCTGGCCCGCCAGTTTGAGGAACAGCGGCGGAGGATCCCCGACCTGCAGAAGCAACTGATCAGCTCAAAACAGATCGGCTTCCTCGATGACCTGGAGAGCGGGGCGATGAAGCTGCAGACCCTCATTGATCGGCTCAAGACGGCCAGCTACGGCTACGCCGGTTTCTTCGATGCCATCAAGGTCAAAGAGGATCAACTCGACGCCCTCTACGAGTTCGACAACGCTCTGATGAACGAAGTGCCCAACGTAGCCGCCGGCATACACAAAGTCTCCGAAACCCTCGCAGCCAAAGAGGGCATGGCCGAGGCCATAGCCGATCTGGTGAGCACCATCCAGGGCGTAAACGACACGTTCAGCAAGAGGCAGGATGTGATACTACAAGCGTCGTAGCGTCTAAGTGGCAAGCGTCGTAGCGCTGGTACGCTGAGACGCCACGACGCTATGACGCTGAGACGCTGGAAAATAAGGAGGAAAGCAAATGGCGCGAATTTTCGATATAGTGGAGTTCTTCGACGAGACGGGACGGCAGATGGTGCATCGGGTGCCGGAGCACGGCTCGGGCGACTTCCGCCTGGGCTCGCAGCTCATCGTGCGCGAGAGCCAGGCGGGGGTCTTTTTCCGCGACGGCCAGGCCCTGGACACCTTCGGCCCTGGCCGCCACACTCTGTCCACGGCCAACATCCCGTTCCTGACCAGGCTGATTGGCATCCCCTTCAGCGGGGAGACGCCTTTCAAGGCCGAGGTCTACTTCGTCAACCTGCAGGAGTTTCTGGAGCAGAAGTGGGGCACCCCTGAGGCCATCACCTTGCGCGATAGCGAGCTGGGCATGGTGCGCCTGCGGGCCTTCGGCACCTATTCCATGCAGGTGAGCGAGCCCCAGCTCTTCGTCAACAAGATCGTGGGCACCCAGGGGCTTTACCAAACGAGTCAGATCCAGGGCTTCCTGCGGAGCATCATCGTAGCCAGGCTCACAGACCTGCTGGGCGAGGTGCAGAAATCTATCCTCGACCTGCCCAGCATGTACGATGAGATCGGGGCTGGAGCCAAGGCCAAGGTGCAGGACGACTTCAGCGCGCTGGGCATAGCCCTCAAAACCCTCTACGTAACCTCCATCAGCCCCACCGAGGAGACAGCGAAGGCCATTGATGAGCGGGCGTCCATGGGCGCCATCGGCAACATGCAGGCCTACCTCCAGTTCAAGACAGCGCGGGCCATGACCGAGGCCGCTGGAGCGCCTGGCGGCATCGCCGGGGCCGGCGTCGGTCTGGGGGCCGGGGTAGGGATGGGGGCTGCCATGGCCCAGATGATGGCTCAGTCCATGCAGCCGGGCGCGCAGGCAGCGACGATGGTGTGCCCCAGTTGCTCGGCTCAGATCCCCGCCGGGTCGAAGTTCTGCCCCCAGTGCGGGGCCCAGATCGGCGGCAAGATGACCTGCCCCAACTGCAAGGCCGATATACCTGAGGACTCCAAGTTCTGCCCCAACTGCGGCGCGAAGGTAGCCTGAAACGTGAAACGTCAAACGTGAAACGTTGAACGTCAGAGAGCCTGCACGGAGCATAAACTGAAAAGGGCTTCCAGAGGTGATGCACACCTTTGGAAGCCTTTCATTTTTTGGGAGTTCACTGGACAAATGGTGAGAGAACAGTGAATTGGCAAGATTTACGGATCAGGTGAACAGCCAACTCTCGTTTCACGCAGAATTCATGCAGGTTTCACCCTACCTTCACCCATAGATTGGGTAAGCTATGCTATACTTTGACTGTGATTTGACACGTTTTCCATTGCTTGAATGAGCTTGAACGACATCACAGGAGGGGAAATGTCGTTACTGAAGGCACGCGAGGCTGCGAACTACTTGAGTATCAGCTTGGCCACCTTGTACAGGATCGAGAGAGAGGGAAGGTTGACACCTTTCCGCACTCCCGGAGGGCATCGCCGCTACAGCCTGACGATGTTGAGCGAGTACCTGGAGAGAAGCCAACAGCAGTCTCGGTCTGCGAGGTCGTCAAAAAACATCCCCAGGGACAAACTATCGGATAGCGCGGCGAGGATCCTCGTGGTGGATGATGAACCAAACACTGTTGAGCTGATCGTCAAGGCATTGCGCGAGGATAGCGACGCCTACGAATTCGCTTCCGCAAGCAATGGCTATGAGGCCGGCATCCAGGTCATGGCCTTCAAGCCGGACCTCATCGTTCTAGGCATGACGGGGACTGAGACCGACGAGTTTGAGGTCTGCAAGAAGATAAAGAGCGATCCTGCGACAGGGCACATCAAGGTCGTGGGGGTAGTTAGATCTGGAAAGAATGGGGTCATTAAGGAACTGCTTCGCTGCGGGGCGGATGACTGTCTGATCAAACCCCTCCAAATCGAGGAGCTCCAGCGCTCGGTGCGATACCTCACCTACAGAAAAACGGGAGGCGGCCATGCCTCAAGAGAATAAACCCTTGAAAATCCTGTTGATCGAGGACAGCCCTGGGGACGCTTATATGATCCGGGGACTGCTTGCAGAGGTGGAAAACACCCCCTTCGACCTGGAGTGCGCCGACCGGCTCTCGACCGGGCTGGAGCGCCTGGACAGAGGTGGAATTGACGTAGTGCTGTTGGATCTTGTGCTACCAGACAGCCAGGGGCTCGATACCCTTGTCAAAGCACACGAACGTGTACCAGAGATACCTATCCTCGTGCTCACCTGTCTCGACGACGAAACGCTGGCCGTGCAGGCCGTGCAGTCGGGCGCACAGGACTGTCTGTTCAAGTGGAAGTTCGATGGTCACTTGATAGTGCGGGCCATGAAATACGCCATCGAGCGCAAGCGGGCAGGGAAAGAACTCAACGAGCTCATGGGGAAGATCGAGCAGGCCAAGCAGCAGTGGGAATCCACAGCCGATTCACTGTCCGATCTCATCTGCCTGGTAGACGTTCGAGGGCGCATCATCCGCACAAACCGAATGGTGGAGACCTGGAATCTCGCCCAGGCTGTGGATGTGAGGGGCCGGGAGTTCCACGAGCTTTTCCACCCCGGTTGCACGGATTCTTCCTGCTATCTCGACACTTTCTGGAAACAGGCATGGGAGAAAGCTCTGCGGGGGCAGCCCGCTCAATGCGAAGCTTATGACGAGTTCTTAAAGCGCCACGTCCTCATCCAGGTTCAACCGTGGAAAGGGGCAGCGGCCGGCTCCACAGTGGTCGTGATGCAAGACATCACCGAGCTCAAGCAGGCGGAGAAGGAGCTCAAAGGGCTTCTGGAGCAGATTGAACGGGTAAAGCAAGAATGGGAATACACGGCCGATTCACTCCCTGAGCTTGTTTGCCTGCTAGACAACCAAGGACGCATCATGCGGGCAAACCGAACGGTGGAGACCTGGAATCTGGGGCGGGTTACGGGCGTGAAAGGCCAGGAGTTCCACGAGCTTCTCCACCCCGGCTGCGCGGATCCCTCCTGCTATGTCACCTCCTTCTGGAAACAGGCGTGGGAGGAGGCCCGCCGGGGCCAGCTTGCCCAATACGAAGCCTACGACGAAGTCTTGAAACGTTACGTCCTCGTGCAGGTGCAGCCGTGGAGGAATTGGGGGAAGGGGAAGACAAAGAGTTCCACAGTGGTCGTTGTACAGGATATCACCGAGCGCAAACGGGCGGAGAAGGCGCTGAAGGAATACTCCGAGCGGCTGGAAGAGATGGTGGATGAGCGCACCAAAGAGCTCCGAGACACCCAGCAACAACTGCTCCGCGCGGAGAGGTTGGCCGCCATAGGCCAGCTTGGAGCGAGCATAGGCCACGAGCTGCGAAATCCCCTCGGAATCATCAAGAACTCCACCTACTACCTCAACATGAAGATGGGTAGCGCTGGTGAGAAGGTGAGGAAACACCTCGGTATCATAGAGAAGGAGATAGCAAGGTCGAATAAGATCATCACTGACCTGATGGATTTCGCCAGGGTGAGAAGCCCAACGTTGCGCAAGACCGACGCCAACCTCCTGGTCAGGGAAGCGATTTCACGCAGTAACATTCCTGAGAACGTGGAAGTAATCACTCGCTTGACAAAGGGGCTTTCTCCCTTGATGGCCGATCCAGGTCAGATAGAGCAGGTCTTCATCAATATGATCTCGAACGCTGCACAAGCCATGACTTCGTCAGACTCACTTGAAACGCGCGATGGTGGGAGGTTGGAGATCTCCACCAGGGCAGAGGACGGATTCATCGCCACGGAATTCAAGGACAACGGTCGTGGGATCTCAGAGGAAAACCTGGGGAAGCTCTTTGAGCCTCTGTTTACCACTAAAACTAAGGGCATCGGTTTGGGTTTGGCAATCTGCAAGGCGATAGTCGAGTCCCACGAGGGCCGCATCGAAGTGGAGAGCGAACTGGGACAGGGAACCACCTTCACTGTCAAATTGCCAGCATCGGTTAATCGGGCAACTCCTGGGGGTGAATAGAACGCGCTTCTTTGACCTGTATCATAACTTCAGCTATGAGTGCAGTCACCCAATCGCCTGATAGCTTAGGGCCTGTAAATAAATAAGTTCCCCAATCGTGTCATTGCGAGTCTTCCATGGCGCGGCACGCCATCCGTAG
>CAZVCJ010000259.1:0-4723 GCA_964625745.1 uncultured Anaerolineae bacterium
TGGTTATCTGTTGGCGAACCCGCTGCCAGGCCTCCTTAAGTTGACACTAATGGTCAGGATGTGCACACCGGTGCACTGGAGATTACTGAAAGCAAGGCGCGAGGTTGATTTAGATGTTCCAGTACACTAAAGGTGACAATGGAGGAAAGGCAGCTGATTTGTGTTGTCACCATCTATCTGACGAAGACTCGATCGCGCAAGCCGCAAGATTGGAGGTTTAGAATGAGTGTGATCCTATGTGCTATTCGAGGAGGACCGGAGTGCCTACCCACCATTGCCCAGGCCATCACTCTGGCACAGGAGACTGGCCTCACGGTGCACTTCTTGTACATTGCCAACCGCGATTTGCTGTCAAGCGCAAACAGCGCCCAGGCTCGTGCCATATCGGGACAGATCCGCAAGATGGGCGAATCTGTTCTCCGTACAGCACTAGACTTGGCCAGCACGCAAGGTGTCACGGCTCAGGGAGTGATACGCCAAGGCAACGTTGGAGACGAGATCGCTAGTCTGTGCCGTGACCTTGGCGCCGATTACCTCATCCTCGGCCGGCCCCAGGCTCAGGAGGGAAAAAACGTCTTCTCCAATGCTCTGCTCGCGCAGTTCATCGAACAGATCGAGCAGCAGGCCGGGGCCAAAGTGGTTCCCGTAGATGGAGTCGTTTCTGCGCTGCCGGGTATGGGAGAGGGCAGGCTAGTTGAACGGAGAGGATTATGCCATTCATTGATTAAGCAGGGGATGCTCGAGCATGGACATTAGCTCGTTAGATACTAACGGAAACTAAAGTTAACTAAAGGAGGTAGAACAATGCAAGTTGTCTTAGATCAAATTACCCAGTTAGTTGGGGCCTACATCCCCAACCTCATCGGGGCTCTGGCCATCTTGATCATCGGGTGGCTGGTTGCCCTGGTAGTGTCTGCCATTGTGCGTCGGGCGCTTCGACGCACAACCCTGGACAACCGACTGGCTCGCTGGATCGTTGGGGAAGAAGAGGCGAAGGCCATCGAAGTGGAGCGGTGGATCGCGAAGGGCGTGTATTACCTCATTATGCTCTTCGTGCTGATCGCCTTCTTCCAGACCTTGGGCCTCACGATCATCACGGAACCACTCAACCAGCTCCTGGTCCAGGTGTTCCAGTACGCCCCACGGCTGCTGTGGGCAGGGCTCTGGCTGCTGATCGCCTGGATCGTGGCCCGTGCGTTGAAACTCGTTATCTCGCGAGTGTTGAGCGCCGCCAAGATTGACAAGCGCCTCGGCAGCCTAGCCGGCCTCAAGGAAGAGGGGCGCGTTCCCCTGGCTCAAACACTCGGTGATGCCGTGTACTGGCTGGTCTTCCTGCTCTTTTTGCCAGCGGTGTTGGATGCCCTGGGCTTGGAAGGGCTCCTCGAACCGGTCCAGGGGATGACTAACAAAGTCCTCGGCTTCCTGCCCAACATCTTTGCTGCTGGCCTCATCCTGATGGTCGGCTGGTTCATCGCCCGCATCGTGCAGCGGATTGTGACCAACCTGCTGGCCGCCATCGGCGCTGACCGGCTGAGCGAGCAGGTGGGATTGGCCACGGTTTTGGGGAAGCAGCGGTTATCCGGGCTGCTGGGCCTGGTGGTCTACGTCTTGATCCTCATCCCGGTGCTGATTGCCATCCTCGACGCCCTGGCACTGGAAGCCATCACTCGGCCAGCCGCCAATATGCTGAACACGATCCTGGGTGCGCTCCCGACCATCGTTGCTGCCGCCCTGGTGGTGACGATTGCCTATGTGGTGGGGCGCGTGGTGGCCGGGTTGATCACCAACCTGCTGGCGGGCGCCGGCTTCAACGCTGTCCTGGCCCGGCTAGGCCTGGGCAAGGAGCCTGCCGAAGGGGAGCGGACGCCCTCAGAAATCGTGGGATACCTGGTTCTGGTGGCGATCATGCTCTTTGCCGCCATAGAGGCGTCCCATCTGCTGGGCTTCGTGTTGTTGGCCGATCTGGTAGCTCAGTTCACAGTGTTTGCCGGCCAGGTGATCCTGGGGCTGATCATCTTTGCCATTGGTCTCTACTTGGCGAATCTGGCGACCAGGACCGTGCAGGCCAGCGGGATGGCTCAAGCCGGGCTGCTGGCCTTGGCCGCGCGGGTCTCTATCCTGGTGCTGGCTGGCGCCATGGCCTTGCGGCAGATGGGCCTGGCTAACGAGATCATCAACCTGGCTTTTGGCCTGCTGCTGGGAGCAGTCGCCGTAGCGGTGGCCCTGGCTTTTGGCCTGGGAGGACGGGAGGCCGCTGCCCGTGAGCTAGAGGAATGGCTACAGTCAGTGAAGTCCAAGAAGTCCTGAAGGTGAGAAGCTCGAGCATCCCCCCTTTCCTCATCTGCAATAGGTTGATATGGCCCATTTAGTTTGCCATGCTATCGAGAAAAACGGAGGGAGAAAATGAGTGGAATCGTATGTGCTATTCGAGGCGGACCTGCCAGCCAGCCCACCATTGCCCAGGCCGTCACCCTGGCACAAAAAACTGGTCTGCCACTGCATTTCTTGTACGTCGTCAACCTCGACTTCCTGTCGCGCGTGGGCAGCGGCCGTGTTCACACCATATCGGAAGAGATGCACCAGATGGGCGAGTTTATCCTGCTGACAGCGCAGGCTACAGCAACTGCGCAAGGTGTCACAGCCCAGGGGGCGGTACGCCACGGCAACGTTGGAGACGAGATCATCGGCTTGTGCCGCGAGCTTGATGCCGCTTACGTCATCCTTGGCCAGCCCCAGGTCCAGGGAAAAGCAAACATCTTCACCAAGAATCTGCTCAAGAAGTTCAGCGAACGAATTGAAAGAGAGACCGGGGCTAAAGTCTTTTTTGCAGAAGGGAGTGGCATGTGAACAGGCTGCTTCGACTCTGGTTACTGGCAGCACTCCTGTTGGGGATTAGCCTGGCCCTGGTGCTGCCCAGGACGGGTGCCCAGGCCAAAGGACAAGCACTGTCGCCACTGGTTACCGGTAGTGTCTACGACCAACAAGGGCAACCAGTAGAGGGCGCACTGGTCATGCTGAGTGCAGCACACGAAAGCGACCCCATCGCGCAGGCCACCACCCAGCCCGATGGCCGCTACTCGCTGTCCCTGTCCGAGACCATCCCTGACACTTTGATCGTCCATATCAAACGTGCTCACTTTGAAGACGCGCACATCGAGTTGGACGCTGCCGCCATACAAAGCCTGCGAACCGGACAGCCCATCGTCTTGCCTGACACGACCCTACTGCGGCACATCAGTCCTGCCTTCTGGGTCGCCACGCTGGTCTTCGTGGCTGTGCTAGCGATAATCACCACCGGCAAACTGCATAATACGCTGGCCGCCCTGGTGGGCGCGACACTCGTCTTTGCCATCAGTTACCTGGGCCACCCCCTTCGTGAGGATCTCTTTGTCTTTGACTTCGATGGCGCACTGCGCTATGTGGACTGGAACGTGATCTTCTTAATCATGGGCATGATGATTGTCATCGCTGTGGTGGAAAGGACCGGCATCTTCCAGTGGCTGGCCTTCATGGCCTACCGCGTCTCGGGGGGACACATGTGGCTTCTGTTGCCCATTCTGATGCTCGTCACCGGCGTCGCTTCGGCCTTGCTGGATAACGTGACGACCATGCTGTTGATGACGCCTATCACCATCCAAATTGCCTTGGTGCTGGGCACTAACCCCTTGGCGCTGTTGATGCCTGAAGTGATGGCCTCGAACGTAGTCGGCGTCAGCACCCTGATCGGCACACCCACCAATATCTTGATCGGCTCTTATGGGGACATTTCGTTCAACGATTTCCTGCGCAACCTGACGCCGGGCGTGTTGCTGGCTTTCCTTGGACTGATCCTCTATAGTGAATTCGCTTACCGGCGAGAGCTACGAGCGGGCGGCAACCCCTCACCCCTACTGCTTGAAAAACTGGCCGAGCGAGCGCGCATAACTAAACCGGAACATCTCAAGAAAGCCGGCGTGGTAGGAGCAGCGATGCTAATCCTGTTCGTCTTCGGCGAGCAGGTTCACCTGTTGCCGGCAGTGACGGCGCTGATGGGCGCCACAGCGCTATTGGTCTGGATCAAGCCCGACATCGAGGAGATGATAGAGGCGGTGGACTGGACAACGCTGGTGTTCTTCATTGCCCTGTTCATCCTCGTTGGAGCTATCCAGGAGGTAGGCCTGATCAGCTTCATTGCCGACGCGATTGGCCAGTTGGTTGGCGGGAATCTGGTGCTGGCCATGCTCGCTGTTACGTGGCTCAGCGCGGTGCTTTCCACCGTGGTTGCTAACATCCCGTTCACTGCGGCCATGTTGCCAGTCATCGGCTACCTGACGGCCATAGTTCCGGGAGCACACAGCAAGGTCTTATTTTATTGCCTGTCGGTCGGCTCCGCCATGGGTGGCAATGGTTCGTTGATCGGTTCCTCGCCCAATATAGTCACCGCTGGCATCGCCGAACGGGCCGGCTATCCTATCAGCTACGTGTACTTCCTAAAGAAAGGCTTTCCAGCCCTGGTTATCACGATCAGCCTGGCCACACTGTGGTTGCTGTTACGCTTCCTGGTGCTGGGCGGCACAGGTGGATGATCGTCAGTGCCAGAGGGAGAAAGTTGGTAAATGGAGGTGGATATGAAGACAGTTGTAGCTGGCGCATTGGGCGAGTGCGTCCACGTGGCCGGGGTGTTGAACTTCCTGCGGCTGGCGGAAGCCGCCGGCTGGCGGACTGTGTTCCTTGGCCCGGCGGT
>CAZVCJ010000260.1:0-4637 GCA_964625745.1 uncultured Anaerolineae bacterium
CAGGTCGGTGACGTAGGAAGAGACGATCCTGGGCGGGCGCAGAGTCATGGCCTGCCCGATGAACTGGTCCAGTTTGGCCTGATCCTCCAGGTCAGCCAGTGTCAGTTGATCCCCGTAGACTTCCTTGACCAACTGAGCGTAGTCGTAAATGTTCAAATCGTCGGTCTGGCCCACGAAGAACACCGTTGGCTCGTAGATGCGCTCCCAGACTGCCAGGGCCGACTCCCCGCCCACCTGAGCGTTTTGCAGGGCAGCCACGATGAGGATGGCCTGCCGAGTCTCCATCCGCCCGGCCTCGACGGCCTCAGGGCTATCGCCCGGCTTCAGGCGGAACATCATCCGTCCATACCACATCATGGCCTTGAAGTAGCGCTCAAAGGTCTCGTTGCGGGTGTAGTGGCCGCGAGGCACGTACTGGCTGTAGTCCTCTTTGTAGCCAAAGATGGGCGATTCGGCGAAGCCCTGGTGAGCCACGATGAGGTCCAACTCAGCGTTGACATCGTCAGCAACATCGGCGGTTATTGGGGTGCTGGGATCGAGCAGGACTGACGCCACAGAGAAAAATGCCAGGTTGCGCCTGGCAGCCTCCCCAACTTCGCCCGATGCTTCGCCCTGAGGCTCTCGAAGGGCCGCCGAGTATTGCTCCTCGGCGACTTCTATCATAACTGCGTTCAGGCCCTGCAGGTCGTTGACGAAGTGCTGGATCTCGGCGGAACGCAGGGTGTAATCGTAGAGGATGTGGTAGGTGTGGAGCAGGGCGTCGGTGGTCACGAAGATGGGGATGCTCCGCTCTTTGGCCGACTTGTAGACCTCGTAGATCTGAGTCACCCGGCTGGGCACCACCACGAAGCCGTTCTCTTCCAGCAAGGCCCGCTGCTCGTCGCTCAGCCTCGTCAGCAAGTCAGGGTTAGCCACCTGGTCCAGGTCAATCTCGTAGCCCGGCACAGCCGGCTGGACCTTGACCTGATAGGGCACGTAGTCAGCGAAGCCCCCAGGCGCCGTCTCGGCGATGGCGTAGGCCAGGTGGATCGGTGTCTCCGTTGGCTTTGCCTCCGGCGTCGGCGTCGGCTTTGCTTCCGGCGTCGGTGTAGCCTCCTCGGTTGGCGCAACTGGCTCCGGCTGCGGGGCACAGCCAGCCAAGAAGGCGATGATTAGCAACAGTGAAAATGCAGCTCGTGCGTTCATGACATTCCTCCTCCCTCAGGTTTGTCCACATATTGGACGTCTGCGGCCTTCAAAAGGTTCCCTTACCTGTCCTCATTGAAGCTCTTTACTGTTTGGGCCATCTGTCTGTCCGATATGCTTGGCAGCAAGGCTCTTGCTTGTTCGGTGACGCGAGACTCTACATAGGAGGTAAGGATAGTAGCCCCAATCGTCGCATTGATTGGTTGAACAGGAATGCGATATATCACTTCGTTTGAAAGAGTGGCGGTAAATGTCGGAGATGTGGGCAGATAAAAGTTGTTCATAGAGGCTGGGGCTCCAAAGCTTGATGCAGGCGATCTGTGATTGCCCATCGAATGAGTCGAGTGGAACGCGAATTAAAGAAGTTCAGTTTGTTGATGGCAACATCAATTTCGGCTCGCGAAGTGTCAAAGAAGTCACTATCGATCACGAAGAAATCCTCAGGAGCACTCACTGTCTTGACAAGCTTGGCGATAATACGGGCGGTTCCTCCCTGTTCTGCCAGACGAATTTCGTGCACAGCTTCGAGTCTTTCAACAGAATCAGCCATGTCTGGTGAACCTAGCATACCAATTAAGGGAGGTGAGAGAAGGTTTCGCCAAGGTACGTCTGGAAGATCAACCTTTGAGCGCCTGATTACGTCTACGTACCTCAGACCGATACGAGTAAAGTAGGCAGGAGTGTAGATTTCATTCAGCGCTTGGAGAGGAAGACTCAATCTATCCCTAAAACTCTCCCACCTCTCATACTTGGTAGTGGTTAAAGCAATGAAAGTGCGGGTGAGATTGACTTTCCACAATCCATCTGCTGAAGAGAATTCATAGTTCTTTATGCCTGAGGATTGGATGACTTGCCGGAGGATCTCTTGTGGTACTTGCTCCCCGATTGCGAGAGGAACCTCAAGTTTAAACACGGATGCTTCGGCGAAGTTGGGAAAGGCATTGCGTACCTGATCCTGAAAGTCCACAGGAAGTTCGGCGTCGATGCGTAGGATTGGGGGAAATCTAAGCTGACAGACTACCTGTTCGAGTGGGTTTTTTCTGTAGAGGACCCTCTGGGCGGGAGGAAAAGGCATGGGGAATCTCCTGGTGAGAGTAATGGTCTGGGCAAAAGTATCAAGGAAATGGATCGCAGCGCGGCTAAGATTGAAAACTTGAGATTATGGATACTGGAATTATATCATCAGCGTTCATTTGATCCCTTGGAGTCCTTGAAGAAAGCACTGCCGCCCAGCAATTGCTATGTGGAAGTTTTTCCGCATAGTTGTGTATATGCAGAGTAACTTCCGCATAACGCGCTTGAAACACTCGGGGACTTGTGTTCAACTGATACAAAACCCCCGACAGTAAGTAAACCCATTATACTATATCCAGCGAGAAAACGCAAATCCCATTATTCATAGGAGCGATTTTCACCCTGTGCTATTTCAAGAGGCACCTCACTGATGAGTTGAGCACGGAATGGACTGGCTCTTGCCCCCTTCGTCACGAGGATACTCCGCTTCAGCACCTCCAGTCAGCAGACGACAGCTTGGCGGCGCACGTCAGCGACTTGATGGCTAACGGCTCTCTGATCTAAGCGCCAACAGGGGATAACTCAAGGCTGGGCTCGATTGACTTGATTGACAGTTCTGAACGTATCAAGAGTTGCACGATTACATCAAGATACCACCACCAATGTGTTGCTGGTACGCTTTCATCACGTCGCCAACTGGCTAAATCAGCGATGCTCTGGATAGAGCCGTAGAATTGCCTGGCTTGTTGTATAAGCAACCTATCTGCATTTAGCACACGCTTTCGCTCCTCATCGGATAAATGCAACTCGTTTTGGGCAATTTCGCTGCGGGTCATCAGCATGTCTAACTGCTCCATACCGCTTACATCGGGAAATTGCACATCAACTTCGTAGGCTGCGATTAGCTCTTTATAATAGCTCATTATCCACCTCGCTCAGCAATCCAATCCATTCAAACCCAGGTTTGCTCAAATATCGCTCTGGGCGTTTAACCACAAAGGCACTTTCCAGTATGCCATCATAAGCAAACATCACCAACCATTGCTGAGTGTGAACCGTTGCCACTACGGTCACATAGGGCACACGGTTGTACCAATAGCGGTACACTTGAGCAGATTCATCTTGCAGCACGGTTAAGATGATACGTTCATAATCCTCGAGTGTGGCGGGTGGTGGTAAATGTCCCCGCAGCTTACGCTTTCGGAGGTGACGCGCTGCGCTGTTGGGTTTCCAACGTACTTGTGCCCGTACCGCCTTGATTGCTTCAAGTATCTGGGGATACTTGGACATCGTTTTTGATTCCTTCGGGATCAATGCTTGTGACGGTGCCACACTCTGATTTGTGGTGCTATCATACTACAGATTGAGACATCCGTCAAGTTCAAAAGGGCGGTTTTCTCTCCGCGCTATTTCAAGAGGCACCTCACTGATGAGTTGGGCACGGAATGGACTGGCTCTTGCGCCCCTTCCTCACGAGGATACCCCGCTTCAGCACCTCCAGTCGGCAGACGACGGTTCGCAGGGCACGACCGTCAAGTTCAAAAGAGCGGACATGTCTCTAGACCGGGGCCAGCGTTCCTGCGAAAATCTGCCACGCCAGCGCTGTCTTGGCTGTCAAGCTCAGCACGATGTACACCCGCTCGCCAAACAGGTAGTCCTTCCACGGCCCCACTTTCTTGTACTGTAGCACCATGTTCAACGCGAAGATGTTGAAGAACACAAAGATCGAGGGGATGATCGCGTAGACGAACGCTGGCGGCTCCGCACCGGACGAGGACAGGGCGCCGAAGAAGTACATCACGATGACGATCCAGGGGATGATCCCCGCCACGCAGCCGAAGATGAAGGACGTCCAGTTTGTCTTTTCCGTGGTCTGGTTGTGCAACTCCATCATGATGCCGAACAGGTTCATCAGCGCATTGACCCCAAACATCAAGATGAGGCTGCCCAGGTCCCACACACCCACCAGCATACCGATCAAGACGATCATCAGCGATGAGCTCAGGGCGTATTCGCCGAAGCGGGCCGGGTTCATCCCCTTCTGCAAGTTCCGCACATACCAACGGTAGCCGAAGGTGGAGAGTGCAAAGTGGGCGACGGCAGAAATCAACAGGAATACAGCCACCGCCGGGCCAAACCGCAGTTCGTATGCCAGCTTGGGGTCTGGCGTCAAAGAGAAGGTGTCGAGATCGAACCGCAGGTAGTTGGTGTAGATTGGATAGGTTTTGTCATTGCTGAGGACCATCATGAGGATGCCCTGGATGAGATGCAGGAAGCCCATGATCGCGTTAAAGCGGCGCAATCCTCTGAAAGCCCTCTGTTGGGCACTTGCAACATTGCGTGGTACACTTGACTTCGAAGCCATTTCGCTTACCCCCTTTCTGGTTCATCCCCTGTCACTTTCAAGGTATATGATGCAGATAGGCGCCAGATGTGGT
>CAZVCJ010000261.1:0-4596 GCA_964625745.1 uncultured Anaerolineae bacterium
TTTTGGAGAATAGTATACCATTCGGAGTGCCATCAGTCAACATGTAACCACTACCCGATTCCGATGCCTGAAATAGACGTTCGAATTGGAGGACTGAAAATCATTCCGATGCCAATAGCAAAGAGACACTTCATAGTCACTCACCCCCGCCAGCTTCTGCTGTGCGGGGGTGTTGTATTTCCGCCTGGATGAGCAAGCCGCCACTGGCCTGGTTCTGCAATTTCAAGCGCCCTCCCAGCAGTGCCACCCGCTCGCTGACGCCCAATAGGCCATAGTGCCCTTCGGCTGAGAGCGCCGAAAGATCGAAGCCGTCGGCCAGACCTTGTCCATTGTCGGCAATGGAGATCATCAGCGTGCGCGGCGATATGTGCTCGAGACGAACTTGCACAGCACTGGCATGGGCGTGGTTGCGCACGTTGCTCAGCCCCTCTTGCACGATACGGAAGATTGAAAGTTCAATGTCCTCGGGCAGACGTCCCAGGTTGGCATCCAGGTCGAGTGTCATGGAGATACCAGTTCGTTTAGTCCAATCGTGGGTGTACGATTGGAGCGCCGCGCCTAATCCCAGGCTGTCAATGGTCGGCGGGCGCAGGTTGCCGCAGATGTGCCGCAGGTCATCTACCAGCACCCGAATGCTGTTTCGAATGTCTGTCAGTTCGTCTCTGAGCGCTGATGTCGCAGACTCATCTGTTCCAATCCCTTCCAACTGATAGTTTACGCTCAGCAAATCCTGGATCGCCTGGTCGTGAATCTCGCGGGCCAGGTGTTTGCGTTCCTGCTCGAGTTCGGTCAGGAGCCGGCGCTGGGCATCCTGCAAGGCCATGTTGGCACTATCGAGGGCGTTGATCTGTTCAGCCAATTGGTCAATGAGCTGCCGATTCAGCGTATCCTGGGCGGCCAGGTCTCTCTCCAAAAGCGTCTGGCTTTGGCGCAGTTTTTCGGCTTGCTCACGGGCGCGGTAGTAGCTGTCCAATGCCCAAATGATCGGCGTGAGTTGCTGGCGGTCGGTGGTACCCACCATAGCAGCCACAATCTCTTCGCGGTCGGCCTCGTCGGTACGATGCTCGGCTACCTGGCGTCCCTGACGCAGGATGATGATGCGATCAGTTACCGCCAACAGGTGATCGGGATTGTTGCTGCTAAATATGACGGCTGTCCCCTGTTGTTGCCACGTTTGGATGAGGGAGAGAAGCTTCTGCTGGTAGGGGTAGCTCAACAATAAGGTCGGGTCGTCAATGATAATCAGCCTGGCAGGGCGGGTCATGGCGCGGGCGATGGCAATCATCTGGCGCTGCTCGCTCGACAGGTTGGCCACTTTCTCGCGCAACGAACTGAAGCGCACGTCCAACTGTTCCAGGATGCGAGTCGCTTCCTTATCCATCCGCCGTCGGTTTGGCACTTTCAGCCATTTGACCGCCAAGGGCCAGCCGATTTCGCTTCCCAGAAAGACGTTGCTGCTGATGTCCAGGTGCTCAGACAGGTCTGGCTTCTGGTGGATGACCTCAATGCCCAGCGCCCGCGCCTGAAAGGGGCACCGAAGCCGCCGGCTTTCGAAATAGATGTCACCCTCACTGGGCACGTAGAAGCCAGCCAGCACCATGGAGAGCGCTGATTTACCTGATCCGCTCTCACCGGCGAGCCCCACCACCTCGCCCGGAAAAACTTCCAGGCTCACACCCTGTACAGCCGGCAAGGTGCCGAAACTCTTAGAGAGGTTGATGGCTCTCAATAAGGGCTCCATTTAGAAAAATCCTTTCATCTTATCTGCCGTCGCCAATGGTCGAGCAAAATGAAGGCCAGGATCATCGTCCCAAGCGCCGCTGTCTGCCAGTAAGCGGAGAGCCCCAAAAGCACCAGGCCAGTGCGCAGCATCTGCATGACGGCTGCACCCAGCAACACACCCATAATGGTCCCCTCACCGCCGAACAGGCTAGTTCCCCCGATCACGGCGGCTGCGATAATGTCGAGTTCGTAACCAACAGCAGCCGTAGGAGCTGCAACGCCCAAACGTGCAGTCATCAGTAATCCCCCAATGGCTGTTAACACCCCACAGAGCGTGTAGACCAGCGCCTTAATCTGAACTACGTTGACACCGGATGTGAGCAGCGCCCGTTCGCTGCTGGCCAAGGCGTAGATGTAGTTACCCACTACCGTCTTGCCCATCAGCAGGCTGACCAGCACTGCCAGACCCAACATGAAGAGGACCGGCACGGGCAAGGACAAAGAGCCCAGCGGCAGGTCGTGTTGGCCCAGCACGCGAAACCCTTGGGGCAGGTCGAGCACCGGCCATCCCCCGGTCAGACCAAAGGTGATTCCACGCGCGATGCTCATCGTTGCCAGGGTAATAATGAAGGGAGGTAGCTTTACACGGCCGACCAGAGTACCATTGACCCAGCCCACCAGACCGCCGGTCAGTAGCCCGGCGACGATAGCTAACGGCACCGGGAGACCTGCGTCCAGGCAACGTGCAGTAATGAGCCCAGCCAGTGCCATCACCGCGCCAACTGACAGGTCAATGCCGCCAATGATGATGACCATACTTTCGCCAAAGGCGGCGATGGCGATCCACGAGAACGCGCGCGAGATGTTGGATAGACTGTTCCAGGTGAGGAAAGTATCGGTCCGCAGGCTCAAGAAGGCACCAATGCCGAGCAGGAGAACGAGTACGACGATCTCGTGACGGGCAATCAGAATGCGCCAGATCTCTCTCAAAGACCTAAGGGGGCCTGGCCTTTCCTCGGGTTGTGACAAGGTGGCAGCTTTGTCGTCCATTTCCATGAGTTGTACCCAAAAGCAATCGAGATCTTACGCTATCACGTCATCTATGATCTGGCACAGCGTAGCCGCGTCCAGGTCTTTCTTGTCCAGGAAAGCAACGGCCCCGGCCTCCAGACCTAGACGATGGAACTCCCGGTCGGGGTAGGCGCTGATGAGGACGATGCGCGACGGTGGTGACAGCGCCTTGATCCGCCGTGCACAGTGGATGCCGTTTTCTTCGCCCAGTATCACGTCAACGAGCACCAATTGCGGCGCAGCGCGCTGAGTGAGGTGCACCGCTTCTCCAATGTTTTGGGCTTCGTAAATCATAGCCTGAGGACACACCTTGCCAATCATCCGTCGCAGTTGACGGCGATAGCGGGCGTTGTCGTCCACCAGCAACATTGTCACACCCTGTCGCACGCTAGCCTCAGAAGAAACAGGGGCCATAGAGGTTGCTTGCTTGGACGAGGCCAGCACTTCAGGGTGTTGCATGACGTAATTGACAGCTTCCAGACGGCTTTGTACGCCCAGTTGCCTATAGAGCCGTGTGAGATGATTCTCGACGGTCTTGACACTCAACCCCAACTGTCCGGCGATAGTCTGGTTGTCACGCCCCTGTTGCAGTAAACACAGGATCTCACATTGGCGTGCTGTCAGCGACGGTGAAGACAAAGATGCATCTGTAGGGCCAACCAGTTTGTCAACCAGTGGGCTTGAGACCCATCGCTCACCAGCCAGTACGCGCTGCACTGCCAGCCGCAGGTCGCTGAGAGGCTGATCTTTCAAATGATAGCCATCAACGCCTGCTCCCAGTAGCCCATGCACGTAGACGTCGTCATCGTAGGCACTGACTACCAGGATCCTCATATCGGGGTAGCGCGCTCGGATCTGGCGGATGGCAGCCACCGGCTCAAAGTCGGGCATGGTCACATCTAGCAGCAAACAATCGGGCTGCATCCGGGCCAAAGCCTCAAAGAGCGCCGGGCCATCTCCTACCTCGCCGACGATTTCCAGGTTGGCAAGTTCTTCCAATGCATTGCGGATTCCAGCACGCACGACAGAGTGGTCGTCCGCCAGCAGTATACGCACTTTACTCATACCCCTAATTATACCACTATTTTGAATCATTGCCTACTCGGTTGGGGCGACCGTCACGAGTTTGGGACATGCCAAAGCTGCTCCCCAAGGGCATTATGGGCGAACGTAGTAGCGACTTCAGTCGCTTTTGCGGCGGGAACGACGGCTGAAGTCGTCACTACGTGTCCCCAATGCGATACGCTCACGGTTGGGTGCCGGGAGATAGGGGAAACCCCCCCTACGGAATAGGGGAAATCCTACAAGCATTTGAGGGGGTAAGGGGGTGCAAAATAGCTGCGTTTGTGTTATACTTATATGTGCGCTAAGTGTACCAGCGGGGTCGCTCTGGAAGGCCAGGTCCAGCAGATGGGACTGGCTCAGGTAGGCTAGACTTCGTAAGCTGCCTGAACTGTCCATGAAAGAGCCCGACAGCTTTCGATAGTCTCTCTGAGAGGACTCGTCAAAGGAAGGAGGTGGTCAAAGCACTTTCAGTCAATAATGGCAAATGTAACATTGTCCAACTATCTACCACGAATAAATAAGGAGGAGAAAGGAAGATGAAGAAATATCTGTACATGCTTATGGCTATCGCCGTGATGCTGACTATGGTGCTGGCGGGGTGCGGACCTAAAGCGACCGAGGTCCCGCCCACCAAGGTCCCACCCACCAACACCCCACCGCCAAAGGCTGAGAAGCTGACCGTTGCCTGGATTCCGAAGGCGTTGAACAACCCGGTGTTCGAGATAGGGCGGGACGGGG
>CAZVCJ010000262.1:0-1327 GCA_964625745.1 uncultured Anaerolineae bacterium
TCTGCTATTATCCTTTATCGTCGATATAGAACGATCACCAATCCCCACACCAGAGCACTCAAGACCAGGACAACGACAACTACAGCACGAGGGAAAAGCAATGCCCTATCTAGCGAAGCGAAGCAAGCAGCGACTGTGACTATCCATGCCAATGCCCCACTTTCCACGATGCGTGGATCAATCCTGGCACGTCGCCGGAGCAACAGGTTGATCAGCACTTCCAACAGAGCAATAGTGGCCATCGCCAGCGACCAGATTGCTGTCAAGTCACGGGAGACCCACGCGGCCCATGTCAACATCTGAATTATGTCCAGTGAGGGTATTGTCATCTTGCTTATATCTCCTGGGTGTGATCATCACTGTAGGACTGTCAGCTACTCTACAGCTCCCTCTATGGATCCAATCCATTACCAATACCAGGTTATCCTCCAAATCGTTCAATGAATCAACGAACAGCGTGGTCTCTGGATCCCAGGGCTCATACGTCGCCTGTAAACGTTCGACCGCTTCCCAGCCTACGGGTGTCCAGTTGGGCACGTATTGCTCTCGACCTTTCATCCGCTCCCGCCAAACTGACTGGTCGGAACAGTAGCAGTGGATGGGGCAGAAGTTCGCGCTGTTGCGGCAAGCGATGTCACGAGCGGCCAATCGAAATCCCTCCATTGGGAAAACAGCATCCAACACGACGCTCACGCCCAGGCTCAACTGCTCATTGGCCAGGTCGAACATCAGATGGTATCCGTCGGGTGTTGTCCTGTCGGCGAGACCGCGAACTCTGAGCGCTGACTGAATACGATCCTTGGCCAAGAGCGGAATGTGCAGATGGCGAGCGACTATGCGCGCCAAGACTGTCTTTCCGGTCCCAGGCAGCCCAGAGAAGAGGATCAAAGCAGTGCTATTCATCAAGTTCCCTCAGTGCAGCCAGCCATTCGGGGTGACGCTCAGGGATGAGGTCCAGGGTTGTTCGTTGGAAAATGAACTGGTACGTGTCCAGCGTTTGTTCGTGCGCCTGCGGCTGATCTGCACAGCAATCTTCGACCACGGCAGTCAGAAAGCCGTTTTGAGCAGCCGAGACCGTGGTGAACAACACACAGACAGAAGTGACCAACCCCGCCGTTAACACAAATCGTTTTTGGTTTTCCTGTAGATACCGCAGCAACTCTGGGCTGTGAAAGCCGTCGAACGTTTGCTTGATGATGACCATTTCGCCGGGCTTATCGAGCGCAAAAGGCAACGTCTCTACTCCTGCCGTCCCCTGGACGCAGGGAATGCGCCCCCGCAGCTTGTATACCGGCATCCAATCGGACATGTCGGGCTTGAAGCTGGC
>CAZVCJ010000262.1:1427-4574 GCA_964625745.1 uncultured Anaerolineae bacterium
TCCGCTGTATGGATGCCGATCTCACAGGCGGTCCCACTGGTGCAGTCCGCCAGCGACCAGGACACGACTTCGTCATCATGGATGGTGGCGAAGCCAAAGCCTCTCTCCAGGAAGTCGGTAGCCGAGCCCCAGTTGTTTTTTATCCAATTCCTGAGGTGGCCAGGGATTCTCAGCTCTGGGCGGTTCAGGAGCGGTTCGTCAATGCGGTGCACGGTGAAGCCATCCGGGACGTTGGCCCGCCAGTCGTATTTCACCTGGCGGCAAACGTAATGCCGCCGGGGCATCTCTATCGGCTGGCGGGGATCAAGCACTACTGCCAACTGCTCCCGCCAGCCTTCCGGGTGGCAAACGAAGAACAGCGCTTCTACTTTTGTGTCGAAGACTGTCCCGGTGTAGATGGCACTGTTCAGAGCACGGTTGAAGGCATCGTTAGCAGGGTTTCCTGCCAGATAGCACCCTTCCGGTGAGAACATGAATGCCGTCCGCGGGCTGTCAAGGTCATCAACGAACACCCGACCGGGATTGTTGCCGTCAAGCACGGCAGCGCTGGTGAGCTGGTACTCCAATGCTCGGAACAGTGCACGCGCTTTTTCGTAGTTTGCTTTGTTTAGAACGATCACCGTTCAAATTGTAGAAATTCAACAGGTGCGCCGTTGTCAACTATGAACGCCACAGTCACGCCTTCGGATGGGCTGTTTGGTTCGATGAGAATCTCTTTCCCTGCAATCTCGGCTGAGAGATCATCCACCTCGAAAGCAATATGGGGCACAGTTTTCACTAGCTCGGGCAAGGAGCAATCGGATTCAAAACGCATCCATTCAATGCCATAAGGACTGGTTTCATAGCCAGAAACGAACAGCTTGAATTCTGCGAGATAGGTTTCTCCTTCTCGCGCCACGTCTGTTGGTATGCCAAGGTGATGGTACTTTCTCATTATCCATTCCTACATCATCGGCGATCAGAGTGTGATCGTCCAAGTCAATGCTCTCCGCATTACTATAGTATACCAGGTTTCAACTCGTTTGGCAACAACAAAGCCACCTTGCGATTGACACAGGTGGCTTTTCTGCAAAGTATGAGGTAAAAGGGAACAAATGCCGGCCTCGAGGCGTCTATAAGACAAGCTTCGAGGAAAGAACAAGGGGCATAGCTGCCACGTAACCTGAAGGAGGAGAACCATGAAGAAGCTACCTATTTTCGTTCTGTTCGTCGTGCTGCTGTTGGCGCTGGCGCCGCCCGCCCATGCCGACGGCATCATTATCCCCAGGCCGCTCCCGCCAGACCGCCCACCCTTCCGCGGCTTCCCGCTGAGCATCAAGTACCACCGCGTGACGGTGGCCATCGAGAATCAGGTGGCCACCACCCACGTGGATCAGGTCTTCGTCAACGATGCCGGCTTCGCCGTGGAAGGCACCTACATCTTCCCACTGCCGGAGGGAGCCACCATCTCCGAGTTCGCCATGTGGGTGGAAGGGGAGAGGTTCGAGGGCGAGTTGTTGACCAAGGAGGAGGCGCGGGCCATCTATGAGTCTTATGTGCGGCGGCAGCAGGACCCGGCGCTGCTGGAGTACGTGGGCCGCGGTGCCTTCCAGGTCAGCATCTTTCCCATCCCGCCCGGCGACGAGCGGCGTATCGAGCTCACCTACAGTGAGGTCCTCACCCTGGACGAGGGGCTGGTGCGCTACCGCTACCCGCTGGATACGGAGCGCTTCTCCAACCGTCCCATCGAGGACGTCTCCATCAGCATAGACATCACGTCGAAGGAAGCGCTGAAGGCCATCTACTCCCCCAGCCATCTCGTTGTCGTGGATCGCCAGGGGGACTATCGCGCCCGCGTGGGCTACGAGGAGTACGACGTGCAGCCCGACCGTGATTTCGATCTCTACTTCAGCGTGGCCGAGGAGGACGTTGGCCTGAACCTGCTCAGCTACAAGCCGGATGATGAAGACGGTTTCTTCCTCCTGCTGGTGGCCCCCAAAGTGGAGATCGAAGAGGCGGAGGTGGTAGCCAAAGATGTGCTGCTGGTGCTCGATACTTCGGGCAGCATGCAGGGTGAGAAGATCCAGCAGGCCAGGGCCGCGCTCGATTTCGTGCTCGACCACTTGCAGCCAGAGGATCGCTTCAACGTCGTGGCCTTCAGCACGGGCGTGCGGCAGTATGCTCGCCGTCTGCAACCGGCCAGCGAGCGGGAGCAGGCCCATCACTGGGTGGAGGGACTCGAAGCGGCTGGCGGCACAGATATCAACCGTGCCCTGCTGGAAGCACTGGTGCAGGTAGACCCCGACCGACCGGCCATCCTCATTTTCCTCACCGACGGTCTGCCCACCGAGGGAGTGATCGAGCCGGACATGATCGTGGACAACGTGGCCCGCGAGGCCAGGGAGAACGTGCGTCTCTTCACCTTTGGCGTGGGACACGACGTCAACACCATCCTGCTGGACGGCCTGGCGCAGGCGCACCGCGGGGCCAGCGCCTATGTCACACCCGGCCAGTCCATCGAGGAAGTGGTCTCCGCTTTCTACGCCAGGGTGAGCACGCCCGTGCTGGCAGACCTCGACCTGGATTTCAGCGGCGTGCACGTGGAGGAAATCTACCCCTACCCGCTGCCGGACCTCTTCGCTGGCACGCAACTCGTGGTAGTGGGGCGCTACCGCCAGGGCGGCCCGGCCGTGCTCACGCTGCGCGGAGAGATCAATCAAAAGCCACAGACCTTCAGCTACGAGGACCTCGCCTTCCGCCGAGAGGGAGGCGAGCCCTTCATCGCCCGACTGTGGGCCACGCGCAGGATCGGCCACCTGCTGGATCAGATCCGCCTGCATGGCAAGAACCCGGAGTTGGTGGACGAGGTAGTGAGCCTCTCGCTGCGCTATGGCATCGCCACACCGTACACCTCGTTCCTGGTGGAGGAACCACAAGAGGTACGGGTCGAGAGGGAGGTCGTGGTCGAGAAGAAGGTCGTCGAGACCGTGGTGGTCGAGAAAGAGGTGCTGGTGGAGAAAGCGGTTGAGGCGCCAATATTGGCCCCTTCGGGCGCCGAGGCGGTGGCCGATGCCGAGGCGCGGGAGGAACTGCGCTCCGCGGAGCGAGCGCCGGTCGAGGAAGCCAGGGCCGTGCGGCACGCTGGCGAGCATACCTTCGTCTATCGCA
>CAZVCJ010000263.1:0-4568 GCA_964625745.1 uncultured Anaerolineae bacterium
TGGTGATGTAGGCCGATGCCCCGTTGTTCAGGGCCTGCACCGCGGTTTCCAGAGAGGCATAGGCGGTGACCATGATCGCCGCCATGTCGGGGTGCATTTCCTTAAAAGGCCCCAGCAACTCTATCCCTGCCATGTCGGGCAGCTTGATGTCCAATAGCGCCAGGTTGAAGAATCGCCCTTGCGCCTTCTCTATGGCCTCTCGCCCCGTCCCAGCCGTCTCTGTCTCATAGCCCTTCTTTCCAAAGATGAGCGATAGGCTTCTACAGGTGCTCTCGTCGTCATCAACGATCAAGATGATTTCTTTCTCGTCCATCCCTTCCTCCCTTGCCAGAGTAGCGCTGGTAGTTGTCCCGGCCCTGGTCCTTGGCGCGGTACATGGCGATGTCGGCATTCTTTATCAAGGTATCCGCATCTTCGCCGTCGTCGGGGTAAATGGCAATACCGATGCTAGTGGTGATACGTACTTCGTGGTCATTAAACTCAAATGGCTTTCGAAAGGCTCCCAGGATTTTGTGGGCAATCTGGGTGGCGTCTTCTGCCTGAGCTATTTCAGGCAATAACAGTGTGAATTCGTCGCCCCCCATGCGGGCCACCGTATCGCTCTTGCGGAGAAGGCCCAGGAGTCGCTGGCCAACAACCTGCAGTAACTTGTCTCCCATGCTGTGCCCCAGTGTATCATTCACATCCTTGAAGTGATCCAGGTCGAGCAACATCACGGCCAATTTTCGCTGATTGCGACGTGCGTGAGCCAGCTCCAGGTTGAGACGGTCATTGAACAGCCGCCGGTTGGGCAGGCCAGTCAGGGGGTCGTGGGTGGCCATACGGACGAGTGCTTCCTCTGCCCACTTGCGCTCGGTCAGTTCTCGCTGACTGGCCTCGTATAACCGGGCGTTCTCAATGGCGATGGCCGCCTGGGTAGCGAAAAGTTCCAGTAGTTCGGCGTCAGCCGAGGAGAAGGTGTGTGGAGGGTCCGCCAGCACGTCCAACACCCCCAGGAATTTCTCCCCCCAGCGGATCGGCACGCCAATGACCGCCGTCCAGGGACAGCCCTTGCAGACGGAAGCCTGCCCTTCCCAGTGCTGGTAGTCGTCAACAATGAGCGGCTCACCACTCTCCCAGACCTTGCCGGAGAGGCCCTCCCCCTGGTGGAGGATGGTCCCGATGGGCGTCAGGTTCGGGCCGACGGCCATGGTCCACTCCAACAAGTCACGCTCTGAGCGGTAGAGATAGAGCCCGCCCGAGTCTCCGCCTACGAGTTCCATTGCCCGCGAGACGATGGAGTGAAGGAGGGTATCCAGGTCCAACTGGGCAGTGAGTTCCAAGCCCACCTGCCGCAGTGCCTCTAACTGGGCCGTGCGCTGGCGGAGCGCCTCCTCTGCCCGCCGCTTCTCCTCAATCAACTGTTGCTTTTCCAGGGCCTGCCTGACGGTGGCCAAGACCACATCCATGTTCAGGGGCTTGATGATGTAGGCCGATGCCCCCTCGTTCAGGGCTTGCACCGCCGTTTCCAGCGAGGCATAGGCGGTGACCAGGATCACCACCATGTCAGGGTGCATTTCTTTCAAAGGCGCTATTAGCTCGATCCCTGCCATGTCGGGCAGCCTGATGTCCAGAAGCGCCAGGTTAAAGAATCTCCCCTGTGACTTCTCTAGGGCCTCTCTTCCCGTCCCAGCCGTCTCCGTCTCATAGCCCTTCTTGCCGAAGATGAGCGTCAGGCTTCTACAGGTGCTCTCATCGTCGTCCACGACTAGAATACGGGGGTTGTCCTCCAATATGTCCCCTCCTGTGAGTTCATCGTTCAACTGCTGATGAAGCGTGTTGCATACTGCGTGTCGCATCACCCCATCTCCTCATCACCCCTGCCCCTCCGCTCCCTTGCTCCTCTGCTCTCGCTTCCTCTCCCGGATCTCATCTACCAACCTGAGCAGCTCTTCCATCTCAAAGGGCTTGTAGAGGCAGGTGTAGGCGCTGTTCTTCAGGGCTTCCTCCACCAGCTCGGCCATCTCCTGACGATAGGCGGTGGTCATGATGGTCACCGCTTGCGAGTTGATCGCTTTGATGGCCAAATAGGTCTCCAGGCCATTGATGGTCGGCAGCTTCATGTCAATGAAGATGATGTCATGGAGTGCCCCCTTCGCCATGGTGATGGCCTCTTCGCCAGTATGAGCGACGCCCACCTCGTAGCTCTTCCTGGTCAGTATGTTTCTCAAGGTGATACAGGTCGCCGGGTCGTCGTCAACCACCAAGATGAGCGCCCCCTCCCTGGCGTCCCTTGCCTCTTCGATGACGGCAACCACCCTTTCGATGTCCAGGGGCTTGTAGACGATCCCGTAGGCCCCCTCTTCCAGCGCCTGCTGAACCAGGTCCTCCACCGCGTAGGCGGTCATCATCATCACTGCCGCTTCGGGCCTGATCTCCTTGATTCTCCTATAGGTCTCCACACCATTCATGAGGGGCATCTTGATGTCCATGAAGATCATGTCGAAGGGTCTCTCTTTGACCCTTTCGATGGCCTCTGCCCCGTCCTTGGCGGTGGCGACCGCGTATCCCTTGCGCCCCAGGACGAAGGACATAGTCTTGCACAGGCTGATGTTGTCATCCACGATCAGAATGCTGGCTTTCTCTTTCACGATATTCTTGCTCCCCTCTGCCGATTGGCAGCTTCACCGTAAACGTGCTACCTTTTCCCATCTCGCTCTCCACCTCGATGCTGCCTCCATGTCCCTCCACCAGGGTCCTGGTGACCGCCAGGCCCAGGCCAATGCCCTTGGCCTTGGTGGTGAAGAGCGGTTCGAAGACCTTCGCCAGGTTTTCCTCAGAGATGCCCACCCCAGTATCGGTGATAGACACGGCCACCCACCTCCCAGACTTCGGAAGTTTTTCGGAAACTTCCGAAGTCTCGATCACCAACCGGCCGCCCTCAGGCATGGCCTGGATGGCGTTGAGGATGAGGTTGCCGAAGACCTGAACGAGTTGGTCGGGGTCGGCCAGGATGGTCGGCAGCGCCTCGTCCAGTTGGCTCACCACCTCCACGTTCTCCGGCACAGTGGTACGAGACAGCACGTCCTGAACGACGTCGTTGACACCCACCTTCCGCCGGATGGGAGGCTTGGGACGGGCGAAATCGAGCAGGCTGCTGATGATTCTCTCCGATGTCCCCACTTCCTTCTCCAGGATCTCCAGGGTCTCCTTGACCTCCGGCTCGGGCTCTTCTATGACCATGTTGAGGAAGTAGGCGGCGTTCTTGATGGCCCCCAGGGGGTTGCGCAGCTCGTGTCCCACCCCGCCGGCCAGTTGGCCCAGCACGGCCAGTTTCTCCCTGCGAACCAACTGCTCCTGGGCGGCTCGCAGTTGTCCGTAGGCGACTTCCAGTTCGACCGCCCGGGCACGGGTCTCGGCGTACAGCCGTGCCTTCTCCACCCCGATGGCGATCTGCTGGCCCAGGGCTCCCAGCAACTCCAGACCGGCGGTATCGAAGTACTGCGGGCTGTCCGTAGCCAGGTTCATCGTCCCGATCACGCCGGCGGACCCGATCAGCGGCACGACGGCCGCGGACTGGATGCGATCCTTTGCAAGATACGCCTTCAGCGCGCCCGGGTAATCCGCTAGCCGGGGCAGGACGACCGGCTCACCTGTCTGCGCCGCCCGCCCGGTCATTCCCTCGCCTAGCTTGAACCGGCTCGCGGCCCCGATCATTTCGTCGCTGAGGCCCCGGTGGGCGGCCATCACCAGCTCGCCCACCTCCTCGTCGAGCAGCATCATCGCCGCCGCCTCCACACCGACCAACTGCAACGCCTCATCCATGGCCCGGTTGAGGATATCGTCCACGTCCAACGACTCGTTGACGATGGCTGCCATGGCGTTTAGCGCCTTCAACTCGGCCACGCGCCGCTCCAGCGCCTTCTCCGCCCGCTTGCGCTGGGTGATGTCACGGAAGACCATGACCGTGCCGATGATGTTCCCGGCTTCATCTTTCATCGGCGCCCCACTGTCTGCAATGGGTCGTTTGGTGCCGTCTTTCGCTATCAACACCGTGTGATTGGCCAAGCCCACGACGACGCCTTCTCGCAGCACCCTGGCCACAGGATTCTCGGCCCGTTCTCCTGTTTGCTCGTTGATGATGTTGAAAACGTCTTCCAGAGGCTTGCCCACAGCCTCTGCCTCGTCCCAGCCGGTCAAGTCCTTGGCAGCAGAATTCATGAGGGTCACAAGCCCCTGAGCATCAGTAGCAATCACGGCATCGCCAATGCTCCTCAGCGTTGTGGAGAGCCATTGCTCGCTCTCCTGCAGCGTCTGCTCCGCTCGCTTGCGCTTGGCCGCCATGTCGTTAAAAGCGGTCGCCAACTGACCGATCTCGTCCCTGGCTCCCACCTCTATCTGGTACTGCAGGTTGCCCCGGCCAAACTCTTGGGCGCCCTCGACCAGTTGGCGCACCGGCCCGGTGATGGTACGGGCGACCAACACGCCCAGCGCGGCCACGATCAGGGCCACGGCAATGCCGATCCTAAGCACAGTGTTACGCAAGGCGACGATGGGCGCGTAGGCCTCGGCCTGATCCTCCTCGGTCA
>CAZVCJ010000264.1:0-2615 GCA_964625745.1 uncultured Anaerolineae bacterium
CACCCCCAAATTCCAGAGTTTCAAGAACGTCAGTTTTCATCCTTAACGAGTATACATCTGTGTCATTGCGAGCGAAAGCGAAGCAATCCCCAAGATGCAATTGCAGGCAACGGTGGGGATTGCTTTGTCGCTCCGCTCCTCGCAATGACACCTGGCCTGAGATCTAGCATTGTCAAGTTAGCCGCCTTGTCGCATCGCCCTCCCGACATCATGGCGACTCCGGCGCCCCCGTCTTCAACTCCAGCACGATCACGAATTCCACCGCCTCTGGGTTCTGCAGGCGATAGGGAGGAGCGGCCATGGCCCAAGCAGGTCCCAACGAGGCTAAGCCAGGAGGTCTTAGGTAAGAAGCCGAGGGCGTTGGCGGTATAACCTGCAACTCCACCCTGATCCTTTCAAAACAAGGCTCGGCGCAACAAAGGGACATTGGATGTCTTCCATCTATGTCAATATAGCTTACGTAGGTGCCCGCCGGCAGGCCGGTGATGTTAACCGACGCGTACCTAACGGAGGGAGCAGTCCCGGAGTATGCGGGGGGGGGATTAGTAACAGGCGGAGGAAGCAAAGTCAGCCAAGAGGCGTCCTCGACAGCTATCCAGTTCACCGTACCCCCGCCCTTGTTGGTGATGTTGATCTCTTGCCGCGCAGGGCTAGCTCCCCCTTCCACGGCCCTGAAAAACAGGCTCAGGGGACTGACCTGCATGATGGGGGCCTCATTGGCGTTGATCTCGTATGTCTTATCAATGGCGTATTGTTGCTGCAGGTTGGTGATCATGGCCACCGTCGTGCCATCTCTGGGGGTTTGGAAGCAGACCGCCGAAGCGAAGTTGCCCGTTTCTGGAAGATAGTCATCGTTCTCATCCAGTACCTGGTCTTCCAGCGCGACCTTGAGGTTAGTATCCACTCCTACCGCCAGGTTGGAGGTGTAAATGGCGTAATGCCTCCCCTCTTTGACTATGAACTTTACCAAATCCCGGTCGTCTGCAGGGTAGAAACTGTGCTCCTGCGTTCCCTCCATGGCGATGGGCTTGGCAAAAGGATCGTCAGGCTCGTAGTCATCAACCAGGCTCGACAGCAGGGTAAGGCGCAGGTCGTAGGTCTTGTCAACACCGTATTGGCTATTTTTGACATTGCTGATAGTAGCCACCGCCACGCCATCAATTGTTGGTACGAAACGCACTTCAGACTCCAGAAACTGATCGGTGGCATCGTCATTTTGACAGTCAGGACAGACCTCTCCATTTAGCTCCACCACGATCCTGGTGTCCACGCCCGGAACTAAATTGAAGGCGTTGACGGCATACAGACGACCACTCTTAACCCCGAAGGTCACCTTGTCAACGTCGCCATCAGGATAGAAGCTGTGCGTTTGTATCTCTGCCACGCCGATGGGTTGGGGATCAGTGTAGTCGGGTTCGTAGACGTCGCGCAGGTCCGGAGTAGGTGTGGGGGTGACAGTTGGAGTGCGCGTGGTCGTTGGCTCCGGCGTATTGGTCGGGGTTGGCGTGTCGGTGGGGATGGGTGTATCGGTGGGGATGGGCGTGGGCGTCGGCGAAATCTCCTCCACGGTTACCTGATACCACATCTCCCCGCCAAATTGCCCCCGGTTGCCTATCTTGACAGTAGCCTCCACGTCATTGCCAGTAGTGGCTCGAAACTCCAGGCAGGAGCTCAGGTCGCCTGAGCCTGGGTAGCAATCGTCGTTGGTATGACGGTCTCCGCCTACGCTCACTTCCAGGATAGTGTCCACCGCTGGCGCCAGGTCTGAGGTATAGACCCGATAGTGGCGCCCTGCTTTGGCCAGGAACTTGACTTTGTCCACGTCGTAAACGGGATGGAAGTTGTGTAATTGCGTCTGCCCCAGGATGATATCCTTGGGCTGGAAGTCGTCTATTTCGTACTCATCGGGGCCGGCGGGTATAACAGTCCCCGTGGGTATAATGGGCGTTGTGGGCGTTATCGGCTCCGTGGGCACTATCGTCACCTCGGGCGCAAGGGTTGGCTCTGGAGTACTCGTCGCTGTGACAAAGGGAGTCCCAACTCTTATAGACTGCACCTCTACGCTGGAGAAGAGATCGGACAATCTGAGAGAATCGGCGTAGGCAATCACAACGGAGCGGTCAATGGCGCGCCCGTTAAGGGTGATTCGGTTATCGGCCTGAGTGAGAGAATCGAGAGCAAGCTCATCCGGATCGTAGTTGCCGATGGTAGCCATTATAGCCGGCCAATCCTCTCGGTCAGCCGTGATGGCGGAATATGCTTCCTCGAGCTCGCTGGCCGACTTCTGGGCCTGGCTCAGGGTGTCCATAAGCTCTAGCACCTCGGGCGCTGGAGTGCTCACCGTTGCCAGGGCATTTTGAACGGACTGATACTCGGTTTCTAAGCCATCAATATCGCCGCGAATACTGGCGGAGACGAGGTAAAGAGGAAAGATAAGGGCAGCCAAACTGATCGCTATCAGCGATAATACTATCACCCTTCGAGATAATTGGCGCGGTCGGTGTTGCTCTGGCAAGATGTTGATATCAATAAAATTGGGGGAACCAGTTTCAGGTGCCATTTGAGCTAAACCTCCCCTTCATAAACAATCTGTTTGCAATAATTTTAGCACATTT
>CAZVCJ010000264.1:2715-4535 GCA_964625745.1 uncultured Anaerolineae bacterium
TCACTCCCGGATGATCACTTCAGTGCCAATCTCGACCCAATCGTACAGTTGCCTGGCGGCCCAGGTGTCCAGGACGATGCAGCCATAGGATATCGGCTGGCCCAGGTATCCCGACCACAGGGTCTGGCCGTTGCTGAGGATGGGCAGACCGTGAATGCCGTTTTCGCTGCCGCCGGCCCAATAGATGCCCATCCAATAGGGCATCCGTATGTCCCAGGCGCTGCCGTAAGCCTCAGGAAGCTTGCTTATGATGCTGAACCTCCCGAACCTGGTCGGGGTTCCGGACTTTCCCGTGGAGCAGACGAAGCTGTAGGTCAGCTTCTCGCCCTCCCAGGCGGTGAGTTTTTGCTCTGAGATGTCAATCTCAATGCGTTTCAGGCGAACCGCCACTTCGTCCCGCCTGGTTCTGGCCTCTGTCCCCTGAGGCTGGATGTCCAAGGCCCGCCGGTATTCGGCGAGAGCTTCAGTCAGTTGGCCGCTTTCTTGAAAGATCACCCCTTGCCGCCAATGGGCCTCGTAGAGCAAGGGACCTACTTGTTGGTAGCCATAATCTCTCAGGTATACCTTCTCCAAATAGGCGATGGCCTCCACCCAGTTCCCCTGGCCGTGGCTTTCCGCCCCCTTCAGGTAGGCTATAGCCAGCTCTTGGGCCTCCTGGGCCGGGAGATACTCAGGACGAAGCTGGAGTGCCTGATCGAAATGGGTGACGGCCTCTTCTAATTGGCCGTCTTTCACGAGCTGGGTAGCAAAGTTGAAGTGAGCGGCAAAGAGCTTTTCCTCAGCATCGGCGTTGGCAGGGTCAATGTCCCTGATCTGATCCAACAGCTCGATGACGTAGCTCCAGGCCTGGTTATCCCAGGCGGGGTGCAATTTTGACCAGAGGGGGGACATCAATTGCCCTTTGGTGGGTGTAGGTGTGGGAACCGGTGTGGCGGTGGGCGTCAGGGTGGGGGTAGGGGTGGCTATCCATTGGTCCCAGGCTGCCTGGCCCAGGCCAGTGGCCCAGCCGCTCGCTGCCAGAACCAGAGCCAGCAAAGCCAGCCCAATCCAGCCGAAGAAAATGTGGTTGCTCTTGAAGAAATCAGAGAGCCTGGCGAGGGCTTTTGAGAAGGAAGATTTGCGCTCGGCGGCTGAGGGGGCAGGAGGAGACGGTTTACCTTCTTCCGCCAACTTGGCTCTGGCTGCGGTGAACCCGTCCCTGGCCCGCTGGTTTTGGGGATTTATGTCCAGCGCCTGCGAGAAGTAGGCCAAAGCAGAGCGAGGGTCAGTAGCGATTCTGGCCAGCCAGAGCCATGCTTCTTCGCTAAGGGGGGCCAAGGCCAGAACCTGCTGCAAGCAGCGGCGAGCTTCCCCACGCCGCCCCTCCCGCGCGGCTGCTATACCCCGCTGGAGCAACTCCTCTGCTGTTAGTGAAGCGCTAGAACGATCCTCTGACGACATCGTTTTCACCACGTTTCAGTAAGTTAGGCAACCCAATTATAGCATGAAACCGCCTTCATAGCAAAAATGCAGAGCGACCCGAGTTAGCGCAGCGAACCCAACTGGTAGGGCAACCCGCCCCAAGGATCGGATAGAAGCCCAATCGTCACTTCGACGAGCTCAGCGCAGGATTGGGTGGTTCTGGCGCAAAGACGGCCAATGCTATTGGCCTGCTACCCCACCATGATGCACTGCTGCGCAAGCCCGCGACCAAGCGGTTGCAGGAGATTCACACTTTCCTTACCCGATATTCACGCTATCTTCACCCACAGATTCACAAAATATGGCGACCTGTGCAATTAGCCCAGCACTTCAGGTTTGTTGGCTACTGTGGTATCATA
>CAZVCJ010000265.1:0-4525 GCA_964625745.1 uncultured Anaerolineae bacterium
GGGTCGCTATTGTGGAGGTGGTCAACTACCGACGGGAAGGGATCGCCGCCAGGGGTCCAACAGGAGAAATTGCCCGTTTCGAAATCCCCGTTGCAGAAGGGGGGATAGTTTTTCATAACGAGGGGCAAGTATAAATAGCGACGTATCGGGGTCGCTGTGACGGTTGGCGTGGATGTTGATGTTGGCGTAGGCGTGTAGGTGTTTGTAGGCGTCGGTGTGTAGCTGCTGGTCGGTGTGGGTGTGGGCGTGGGCGTCTCTGTAGGTGTTGGCGTGTGCGTGGGCGTATCTGTAGGTGTCGGCGTGTGCGTTGGCGTGTGAGGTGTCCCTGTTGGCGTGTGTGTTGGCGTGTGGGGTGTCCCTGTCGGTGTATGTGTTGGGGTTGATGTAGGCGTGTGCGTCTCTGTAGGAGTTGGCGTAGAGGTGGGTGTCGGAGTTGGAGTTGATGTGGGTGTGCTGGTCGGCGTGGGAGTTAGTGCAGATCTAACTCGCTGCCCATAGATGTCGTCGTTGTCCTCACCATTCCTCTCATCCTGCCACGCCACCATGTACTCGTTGTTTTGGCTATTGTAAGCCACGCTGGGGGATTCCTGGTCATTTGCTGCGATGGAGATAGGACATTCACTGCCCAGCAGCGAGTCATTGCTCCCCACCCTCTGCCCATAGATGTCTTCGCCCCCGTTGCGCTTGTCTTGCCACACCACCAGGCACTCGTTATCCTGGCTGTTGTAGGCCACGGCGGGGATTTGCTCCGTGCCAGCGCTCAAAGAGATACGGAAATCGCTACCCTTTGTACCGTCGCTGAACACTCGCCGGCCGTAGATATTCCAGTTCCCATAACGGTTGTCCTGCCATACCACCAGATACAGGTTATCCTGATCGTTGTAGGCCAGGGCGGGAAATCGCTGGCCTGTATCTATATCAATGATGGGGAAATTGCCCCCCAGGGGCTCTCCTGCGGCAGAGAGCAGTTGCCCATAGATATCCCAGTTTCCATGGCGGTCGTCCTCCCAGACTACCAGGTACTTGTTATCCTGGCTATTGTAGGCTACGGCGGGGTCTTGCTGAACACGCTCGTCCGATTCGCAATCTGTCGCTATAGAAATGGAGATGACTTTACCTTTTAACTTCCCCTCACCGTCGACTCTCCAACCATAGATGTCGTCCGCGGTATCGTAGGGCCAGTAGCGACACAATCTATCCTGCCACACCGCCAGGTACTCGTCATCCCTGCTGTTGTAAGCCACAGCGGGATGGCGCTGGTCCTTTGCTCTGCCGGGGGGAGGGAGGGTGAAGAAGGGGAAGGGGGAGCTCATCGGTTCCGGCGTGCACGATATCAACTGCCCGTAGACGTCCCAGCCATAAGGGTCTGAGTTCCTGGCATCCTGCCACACCACCAGGTACTGGCAGTTGTTGCTGTTGTAGGCCAGGGCAGGGAATTGCTGGTCAGCAGAGGTGAGGAGGCAGAAATCGCGATTGTCCGGCACGCTTCCCGTATCCAGTACCACTTGCCCGCAGATTTGCCAGTTGTCAGAGGACGGCCCCTTGCTTTGCCAAACCGACAGGTACTCGTTGTTTTGGATGTTGTAAGCTATGGCAGGAACCTCCTGCCGCCCCGATGCCTGAGAGATGGGAAAGTTGGGGCCGATGAGGCAGTCGTTGGTAGCAGAGAACGAAGAGATGGGTTTCGTCTCACCCTCTGCAGTCAAGGTAAGGAAGAGGGCGGCTAACATCGCCAGCGAGATCAGCAACTGAGATCTGCTCAAAAAGGGGAATGCTCTGTCAGTTGGCTTGGACATCTTAACCTCCTCGCCGGTCTACAAAAGGGATGCGGGGACATTGCCTTTTTGGGAGGTAACTGTTCAGCCAGTGTCATTGCGAGGAGCGTTTTTTGCGACGAAGCAATCTCCTCCTTCTTCTTCTTGCGGCTTGGGGATTGCTTTGCTTCGCTCGCAATGACAGCCTGAGTAGTTACTTTGGGAGAAGACTTGTTTCCGTTCACTATTATACCACAGGATGCCTGGTCTGACAAGTGACGTTTGACATTCTCACCAACTCAGGTTAAAATGTGCTTCGTCCGAGTAACAATAACAACGGAGAAGGATGATGGCTAAAACTATCGCTGTAGCAGGAAAGGGCGGAACGGGCAAGACGACCATCACTGCCTTGCTGATCAACTACCTGGTGAAAAAGCGTTCGGGTGCAGTGTTGGCCATTGACGCCGATCCCAGCACCAACCTGAACCTGGCCCTGGGAGTGCCAGTCTACGAGACCGTGGGCGACATTCGTGAGGAGACCTTACAGGAGGTACAGAGCGGCGGCTCGCTGGGGGGCATGAGCAAGCCCGACTACCTGGACCTCAGGATCCAGCAATCTCTGGTGGAAGAGCGCGACTTTGACCTGCTGGCCATGGGCCGCCCGGAGGGGCCTGGCTGCTATTGCGCGGCCAACAACATGCTGCGTTTTTCCATTGACCGCCTCTCTAAGTCCTACGATTACGTGATCATAGACAACGAGGCCGGCCTGGAGCACCTCAGCCGCCGCACCACCCGCGACGTGGACCTCTTGCTCACCGTCTCTGATCCTACCATGCGGGGCATCATCGCCGCTGGCAGGGCAGCCAGGCTCATCGGAGAGCTAAAGACCAGAGTGGGAGATATCGGACTTATCGTGAACCGGGTGCCAAGAGATGGGTCAGGTGAGCTAAAACTGACACCAGAATTGGAGAAAGCCATCGCCGAAAACGGGCTCAAGCTGATCGGCCTGATCCCGGAGGATCCTACGGTAGGGCAATACGACGCCAGGGGCTTGCCTCTGGCGGGACTGCCCCCTGAGGCGCCGGTTCGGCAGGCTGTGGAGAGAATCATCAGGTCGTTGGATGGCTTATAGTGTCATTGCGAGTCGGCCATGGCGTGCCCCGCCATCCGTAGGAGGCAGAAACTCCCGAATGTGTCACTGCGAGGAGCGCGTTTTGCGACGAAGCAGTCTCCACCGTTGCTGACAATTGAGGGCGGGAGATTGCTTCGCTGCGCTCGCAATGACACCTTACGGAGGGATGAGGTGTGATGAAAGAAGCCATGTTGTACGAAAAGCTGGAAGACAATCGCGTGCGGTGTAACCTGTGCGCCCATCGTTGTCTGATCAAAGAGGGGAAGCGGGGCATCTGCCTGGTGCGGGAGAATCGGGGTGGCAGCCTTTACACCCTGGTCTACGGGCGGACCATCTCGCAGGCCGTGGATCCAGTGGAAAAGAAGCCCCTCTTCAACTTCTACCCCGGCACCACGGCTTTCTCCGTAGCCACGGTGGGTTGCAACTTTCGCTGTGCGTTCTGCCAGAATTGGAGCATCTCCCAGGCGGTGCGAGATGAGCACCTGATCATGGGGCGAGAGGCCAGCCCCGAACAACTGGTGGCCACCACTAAGCGCTATGGCTGCCGCAGCATAGCCTACACCTACACCGAGCCCACCATTTTCACCGAGTACGCCTACGATACGGCTGTGCTGGCCCACCAGGCGGGGATAGCCAATATCTACGTCACCAACGGCTACATGACGGCTGGCGCTGGGGAGATGCTGGAGGCCTTCGATCCCTACATGGACGCGGCCAACGTGGACCTCAAAGCCTGGAGCGATGAGTTTTATCGTAAGTACTGCGGGGCACGGCTGCAGCCCGTTTTGGACAGCCTCAGGAAGATGAAAGAGTTGGGCATCTGGGTGGAGGTGACGACGCTGATCATCCCCACGCTGAACGACTCAGACGACGAGCTCCAGCAGATCGCCGAGTTCATCGCCCAGGAACTGGGAGTGGAGACGCCCTGGCACATCAGCCGCTTCCATCCCACCTATAAACTCGCCGACAAGCCCCCTACCCCGATAACCACCCTCAACCGGGCGCAAGAGATCGGGCTGGCGGCGGGCCTGCGCTACGTCTACCAGGGTAACGTGCCCGGCAGCGAGGGCGAGAACACTTTCTGCTACAACTGTGGGAAGCTGCTCATCGGCCGCTACGGCTATCGAATCATGGAGCGTCACATCAAGGACTCAAAGTGTACCTACTGCGGGGTTGAGATTGACGGCGTGGGCCTCTAGACTTCCGAAGTCTCTAAGCCCTAGACTTCGGAAGTCTTTGCTCTCTGTTGAGGTGAAATCATGCCCAAGATCAAGACCAGGTTCCAGCTCTCAGCGGGGGGAGTGATCTTCAGGGAAAGCGAAGGCATTGAGGTGGCCCTCATCGCTACCCAAGGGGGAACGGTTTGGGGCCTGCCTAAGGGGCTGGTTGAGAGAGAAAGGAAAGAGCCTTTAGAAGAGGCTGCCCTTCGCGAGGTGCAGGAGGAGACGGGTCTTCACGGTCGCGTGCTGGAGCGGATTGACAAGATAGAGTACTGGTACCGCTGGCAGGAAAACGACGAGCCGGTTCGCTACCACAAACTCGTCTATTTCTTCCTCATCGAGCATCAGGGAGGGGACATCAGGGATCACGACTTTGAGGTGGATGAAGTTCGCTGGTTCCCCCTGGCGGAAGCCGAGAG
>CAZVCJ010000266.1:0-4469 GCA_964625745.1 uncultured Anaerolineae bacterium
GATGCTGGCCCACGGCTACGGCGCGGCCCGCCTGGGCCTGGATGCTCCCTACATCCCCCTGATGGTGCGTCTGGCCGATCTCGCCCGCGAACTTGAGGAGACGCCAGCCCTGTCACTGGACAATTTCCTGCTCCAAGTCATTGAGCAGGCCTACGCCAGCCACCCCCGCCTGAGTGACTTCCTGCGCCTGGCCCTGGGGAAGGGGGCCTGCATGGTGCTCGTGGACGGGCTGGACGAGGTGGGAGACGATCCTGTGCGCGGCCAGCCGCTGCGCGCTATGGTGGTGCAACGGGTTCAGAAGTTCGCCGACATCTGGTGCGCAGATGGCCGACCCAATCGGCTGGTGGTCACCAGCCGCATCGAGGGCTACTGGGACGAGGCGCTGCACGGCTTCGACCATGTGCAGCTCAGCTCGCTGCGCCCACCCGACGAGGTGCGCGAGTTCCTGCTGCGCTGGTACACCGCCCACGAGCGGGCGCACGACGAAACGCTTCCCCTGGAGGTAGCCGAAGGACGGGCTGAAGAGCGAGTGGGCGAACTCCTGCCCCGGCTGCTGGAGTGGCCCAGCGTGCGCCGTCTGGCCACCAATCCGTTGCTGCTGACCATCCTGGCTCTCATCCACGAGAACGTGGGCAAACTGCCCAACCGGCGCATCAAGCTGTACGAAATCTGTGCCCAGACCCTGATCGAGTCCTGGCGGCAGGTGCAGACGGGCATCCCCAGCCAACTGCTGGCCGAACTGGGGGAGGAGACGGTCATCCGCGTGATGGCCCCGCTGGCCTACTGGCTGCACGACGAACGGCCTGGCGGCACCGCTTCGTTCCAGGAATGGCACGAGCGACTGTTGCACATTCTAGCCTACGAGGGGTATGAGGCCGAGGCGAGGGAGATTGCGGACCGCTTCCTGCACCACGCTCGTTATCAAGCCGGACTGCTGGCCGAGCGGGGGCTGGGGCAGTTCGGATTCTTCCACCTGACCTTCGAGGAATACCTGGCTGCCCGCGAGATGGCTCGTCAGCGGGCCGAGGAGCGGCGCGGCATGTTAAAGAAACACTGGGAGGATCCCCGCTGGCAGGAGGTCATCTTGCTGGCGGCCGGACAGTTGGGCATCGTGGAGGCCCGCCGTGACGACGTGAGCGATTTCATCGAGGACTTGCTGCAGATGGAGCTCCACGAACCAGAGAACGCCGGGCGGCAGGTGGTGCTGGCCGGCCGCGCCCTGGCCGACATTGGCCCGCGCAGCGTGACCAACCGAACCCGGCAATGGGTGCTGGATGCGCTGTGCGAGACGATGCAGGACCTGGACTCGGATACGAAGCGTCCTCACAATCGGCCCCGTATTCCGGTGCGCACCCGCTACGCCGCCGGCGAGGTGCTGGACGAACTGGGCTGGCTGCCAGACGACCTGAACGCCTGGGTCCATTGCCCCGCCGCTGCCGAAGACGGCAGCGACCTGATGGTGATGAAATACCCGGTGACCAACGCCCAGTTCGAGCACTTCATCCAGGCCCGGGGCTACGAGAACCCCGCTTACTGGGGTGGAAAGGAGAGTGAAGCCTGGCGGTGGCGGATGGAAACACACCCCAGTTACCGAGGAGAAGGTCCAGTGACAGAGCCATGGTCTTGGCACGATCCACGCTTCGGCAAAGAGCGGCGCGGCTACCCGGTGGTGGGGGTCTCCTGGTACGAGGCCGCGGCTTACGCCGCCTGGCTGACAGAGCAATTGCAGATTTCCAATTTTCGATTTGCGATTGATGGCCCTTCGGCAGGTTCAGGGCAGGCTCTGGCCGATAGCAACCTGAAATCGGCAATCGAAAGCCTATCCTTGAGCAGAGCGAAGGGTCGCAAATTCGTTGTGCGCCTGCCCACCGAAGGGGAATGGGAGCGGATGGCCGGCGGCGTGGCCGGTGAAGATCGCTATCCCTGGGACCGCCAGCAAGGCCCAGCGACGTGTGATGAGGCAGCCATCCTGGCCCGGGCCAATACCTATGAATCCGGCATCGGTGGCACCTCACCGGTCGCCATGTATCCTCTGGGTGCTAGCCAGCCCTTTGGCCTGATGGACCTGGCAGGCAACGTTTGGGAGTGGACAGCAACTGAGGAAGGTGGAGGCCGTGTGTTGCGTGGCGGGTCGTGGCTCTACTTTCGGGTCCGCGCTCGCTGTAGGATTCGCCTCGGGCGCGGCCCGCACTACTCGAGCCGCAGCGTCGGGTTTCGGCTGGTCTCCCCCGTTGTTTCTGGATGCTGATTGCTGGATTTCTGATTTCTGAAGCGGGGGGTCTGGGGATATGACAGCGAATTAGGAGGATTGACCGAATGTGACCACCACGAGCATCTTGGATTCGATCAATCCTCCAGATTCGGTGTTATATGTTGGTCAGTAGGGGCAAGGTCTCCCTGCCCAATGGGCGAGACAACCTGGCCACTACCACCCGTGTTGAACACGCCCAAACGATTAAGGAGTGCAAAATGATAAGCGACCAAAACAACCTCGCTGCTCCGTGCGGCCTCTACTGCGGCGTTTGCAGCGACCTCGTTCTGGACGGCGTCTGTCATGGCTGCGGCTGCGACTGCGGTCAGTGCTCGGCGGGGCCTCATCACCGTGCCTGCGACATCTATGGCTGCGTCACCGAGCGGGGGCTGGAAAGCTGCGCTGAGTGCGATGATTTTCCCTGTACGCGCATCATCCAGTTCGCCTACGATCCCATCTGGCGCACCCACCTGCCCGTCCTGGAGAATCTGAGGCGAATACGGCGCGTCGGCGTGGAGGCCTGGCTGGACGAGCAGGAGGCACATTGGGCCAACCAACGTCGGCGGGACAGATGGCTTCAGTTGCACAGAGAGTGCGGGGTTAAGTATCAACAGGTCTACGGAAGATGATCGTGGGCACCAGTCTACTGGCCCTGGATCGAGTCAACTGGTTTCTGTTGAATAAGCAGCACCTTTCACCAACTTACTTCCCAGCCTCGATCCCTACAGATGGGCTATTGCGACCGCCGCCGCTTTCTCGACCCAGAGCATTACGACCAGGTCTTCGACATTGATCTAGAAATCCTCATCTACTTCGGGACAGCACTTCCCTGGCTCACCACCGGGTTGCGCAGGATGCCGATGCCTTCGATCTCCACTTCCACCACATCGCCCGGTTGCAGGGGTCCCACACCGGACGGCGTGCCGGTGAGAATCACGTCGCCGGGCTCCAGGGTCATCACCTGCGAGACATAGGCCATCAGCTCAGCCACGTTGAAGACCATGTCGGCGGTGGAGGTGCTCTGACGGATCTCGCCGTTCACGCGGGTCTGAATGGCCAGATGCGCGGGGTCCAGGTCGGTAACGATGTAGGGGCCGAGAGGGCAAAAAGTGTCGAAGCCTTTGGCTCGCGTCCATTGGTCATCCCGCCGCTGCAGGTCGCGGGCTGTGACGTCGTTGCCACAAGTGTAGCCGAGGATGAAATCAGTCGCCTTCTCCGGGAGCACGTTTTTGGCCCGCTGCCCGATGACCACGGCCAGTTCGCCCTCGTAGTCCATCTGTTGCGAGAGGATGGGGTAGACGATGGGTTCGAGGGGGCCGATGACGGAGGAAGGGGGCTTCGAGAAAACGAGGGGTTCCGACGGCACGTCGTAGCCGGCCTCGGCGGCATGGGTGCGATAGTTGAGCCCCACAGCCAGGATCTTGGTGGGCCGACAGGGAGCCAGGAGCCTGACCTCGGCCAACGCGGCCACCTTCTCCGCTCGGCGGAATTCGCCGAAGATGGAGCCCTCGACTGCGTAGATCGCTTCTCCCTCAATCAGGCCATAGCATGGTTGGTCATTCTTAAGAAATCCTACTAGTTTCAAGGATGAGCCTCCTTCGTTGTCCGTGAAACGTCAAGCGTCAAATGACATTAGGGTCGGGAAGAGGGACGTTTTGCAGCAGGGTGTCGAATGTTTCATCCTGTTCGTGGGTGACTTGATAGGTCTCTGGCTGTTCTCGGAGCACGCGGCCACGCTGCTGGGGAATCATGGTCAGGAGCAGTTGAATCACCCGCGTGAGCAACTGCAAGCGATGTTGGAACACGGCTTCGCCTAAAACGTGCCGCGCTTTGAAGTACCAATCACGGCTTTCTCTGGCGGAACCTAGAGAATACTCGTAGAAACGTGCTCTGTCTTTTCCCGTGCCCCGCGAGTACCCTTCTGCAAGGTTAGCGCTGACAGATCCCAGAGCTCTATACAACTGGTCCGACAAGCCGATCATCCGGCGGTCCCGTATCAGCCTGACCGTGTCACGCCATCCAAGATCGCTCAGGAATAGCGCCAATCTGTAGGCCGTCACCTTCCAAAGAGAATCCGCCTTGATCTGCTCCGGCACCATCGTGACCCACTCTTCGTAGTTCATCGCTCCCTCCTGACGTTTGACGTTTCACGCATTTACACTGACCCCTACTTTCGGCTAACTGCAAGACGTCTCTGGCAAAGGGAAAAGACCTCGCA
>CAZVCJ010000267.1:0-4416 GCA_964625745.1 uncultured Anaerolineae bacterium
AAGTCAGCTACCCAACAGTAGGGGCCCAAAAACGCCCTATCCGTGAATCCCTATGTCAAGAAGATATTTCATGCGAAAGGACTCTCTCTGGCCTGTTGTTCGGGCTGATTGCGGGTGTCCATGAAGTCATCAGAGAATTGGTTTAGGCTATCAAAGAGGGTTTGCCAGGGCTCACGGTAGGGGACAAGCAGAATGGCGTTTCCAATTTTCTTGATGAAGACCTCTGTTCCCTCAAATCTGAACTCTTTTGGAATCCTGACGGCTTGGCTTTGCCCATTTCGAAATAGCTTTGCAGTTTCCACGGCACTCCTCCTCTGTGCTCAATGTATACCGATAGTATATATCAATTTCGGCAAATTGCAAGGAGTTAGCTGGTCCGCGACCTGTCACAAAGCAAGTCTATCTACCAGGTCCATTGCTACGGAATGTGTCCCCACTCACTGCCCTCCGGCCCCAGCTCCCACACCCCACCGTCCAGCGACTTGATGTAGGTGACGTTGTACTTGGGCCGCGAGGTGCGCTGGATGGCCGTGGGGTAGCCCACCTCCCTGTCCCGTGCCCAGCCCAGACGGTCGCGGACGCCAGGCTCTTCCCGCCACACCAGGCCGAAGCCCCGCACTGGCTGATAGAGTCCCGTTGGCGGCACGATGCTCGGATCCGATTCCGGCTGGCCCTCGTCCCACTTATCCAGGAAGGCTTTCCAGGCCGGCTGTGCACCATCGTCGAAGAGCGCGTAGATCCTGTCCTCAGCCTTGCTCCACAGCATCAGACCGTGCTCGAAGTGTTGCTCCGCCCCATCGGTGAGGGTGGGCGGACTGCTAGGACATTCGTCTGGGGGTAGGGCGAAGAACCAGGTGTCAGGGCAGCGCAGGGTCACCATCAGCGTGGCCTGGGCCACGCGCTCCTCGTCGTCGAGCACGAAAAGCACGAACCCCTCCCAGTTGCGGGACTCAGCGGGAATGACGTAGTCTATCGTGCCAGTGGGCTCGACTTCCCACCAGCCATTGAGTTGACCACTATTCATCAGGTGATACAGCGTGGCCTGGTGACCGCCGGCAGACTGCCACTCCAGGGTGACGGCATCGCCTGGATCAGCCTCGGCCGCGTTGGCACGGAAGCAGACGATGACGGGGCCTTCTTCCGGTGTTGGGCCTGGCGCGGGAGTGGGTGTTTGCGTTGGGATGGGTATGGGCGTCGCTGTCGGTGCGGCGGTTGCTGTGGGTATCGGTGTGGAGGTGGCAGTCGGCATCGGTATCGGTGTTGGGGTGACGGTCGGGACCGGTGTCGGTGTTGGGGTGGTGATCGGCAATGGCGTCGGTGTGGCCGACGCCGTCGGTGCAGGGGCACTGGTTGGCGTCACCGTAGAAGTGAGAGTGAGTGTGGCAGATGCAGTCACCGCGGGAGTGGCCGTAGGCAACACGGCCACAGGCGTAGGCGTCGTAGCAGGCACACATGCCACCAACAACAAGAGGCTCAAGCACAGCACGCTAACGCGGATCAAGAGTAGGGTCTTCATGCTCTCCCGTGTCATCTTTCTACAGGCCACCAGTGCCTCCCTCCCTGAAACTGCTGATCGCGCTGAATTCACTGCGCCCATTGTGGATACTATCTCTCAGCGGCTTCAGCACTTCCGACCCTCCGGCGACGCAGGTTACTTTCCACACCGGGGGGAAAGCGGAGGTATGCTTCGGTGGCCGCTGCCAGGTCGGAGTAGACACCCCGGTAGGCTGGGGGCAGCAAGGCCGCCATCTGGTACATGATCTCGTCGGTCATTTGCTGGCGCACCTGGCGGCTGACCTTGACCTCGCCAGCGTCCAGGTAGAACGGTTGGCCCACGACAATGTGAAAGTCGGTGCGGCGCAGGCGTGGCAGGTTGCGCCAGAAGAGCTCCCCGCCGTAGTAAACCACGGGCAGCAGGGGCGCACCGCTGCGCAAGGCCAGGAACACGATGCCGGGACGGCCCGGCTGCAAGCGCCCGTGACCGCTGCGGGTGCCCTCAGGGGCGACCGCCAGGATGTGACCCTCTTCCAGCGCCTTCAGCGCCCGGCGGAGAGCGGCCACGTCGGCCTCCCCGCGCCGCAGCGGGATGGCTCTCCCCAGGTCGAACAGTGCCCCCAGGGCAAGATTATCCCAGGTTTCAACCTTAGCAAAGCCAGTCACCGAGCGCGGTTGCAGGTGGGTGTAGAGAAGAGGCACCTCCAGGAAGTTGACGTGATTGGCAACGATGATGAGTGGTCCCCGGTCCGGCACCCGCGCCAACTGCGCGTCATCCACCCGGCAGAGAATACGAATCAGGCCTTTGATCGTCGAGGTCACCACCCGGTAGGTGAGCGTCATTCTACGGCCTCCGGTGGTCGGGAGATGACCTCGATCTGGTGCGGTAGCAACTCCAACTCCAGTCGTCGTCCATCGGTGCACAGCGTCTCCCCATCGGCGTGGGCGGGCAGCACCCCCTCCACAGCGGTGACGATGACGCGCCGCGCCTGCCCGGTGCGGATCGGCTCCTGAGTAGCCTGCGTGCCCCGCAAGAAGTGGGGGATGAGGGCGAAAATGCGAGCGCGGCTCACCTGGCGGGCAATGCACAGGTCGAACAGGCCGTCGTCGGGCTGGCCCTGCGGGGCCATCATAAACCCACCGCCCATCCGCCGTCCGTTCATGATGGAGATCATCAGTGAGGGTTGGGTCACTGTCTGCCCGTTGTACTCGATGGCTACCAGCGGGGCCTGGTAGTACAGGAAAACGGTCTTGAGCACAGCCACCAGGTAGGAGGGGAACCCATGCAACCGGGTCATTTTGACCGCCTCGAAGCCAACCACGGCATCGAAGCCAATGCCCACGCCGTTGCCGAAGTAGCGCCCCTCTGGATAGAGGCCGCCGGCCACCCATCCGACATCCATCGCACGTTGCTGCCCCTGGGCCAACGTCTGGCAGCCGGTTTCCAGGTCGGCCGGGATGCCCACGCCGTAGGCAAAGTCGTTGCCCCGGCCGACGCATAATATTCCCATTGGGCACGTTCCCGCGCCAGCGTGCTTGGCACGCATCAGGCCGTTTAGCACTTCGTTGGCCGTGCCGTCGCCGCCCACGGCGACCACACCGTCGTACCCTGCGGCGACGGCCTCCTGAGCCAGGTCCGCCGCGTGCCAGGGAGCCTCGGTGCGCACCAGGTCGAAATCCAGCTCGTACCCGTTCAGCAGACTTTCGATCTGGGGGACAGCCCGCTCGCCAGCTCCTCGGCCGGCGATGGGGTTGACGATGAGCTTGTGTGTGGTCATGTCGTCTCCTTTGGAATCGCTGATTGCGCTGAGCTTCGCTGAACCCGCTGAGGACACCGGCTTTTAGCGACTTCAGCGATCCTCAGCGGCCTCAGCGATCCCAACCTATGGCTAAAAGCAGCTCACGGCTTGGAAGCACTGAATTTGTGGCCGCATCCCCTTCGATGACTTCATTTCCACTCAGTGCCAAAGAACATGGTTTTATGTCTGTGTTGAGCACACTGTCGTCTTCCCGAGATTGCCTGGGCAGCAGATATTAGGAAACCATTGAGACGCCCAGTCCATCAGCGGTCGAGCGGTGTCCATCCATCTACACACGTAAACTTGCAAACCGGTCTTCGTGTTTCCACCAAGCTTCTATGGCTTCACCCATCTGGATAATTTCTCGTATGATCGAGGCATCCAAGCTATGTCTTAAGAGGAGGAAGAAGTCACTAATGCACTCAAGGGTTACCGCACGTCCACGCTGACGAGCTGTTGCCAAGCATTGCTGCATAATCGGGAGAAGTAATCGAGGCTCAAGGCACTCCAATCTCGGGATCATTTCCTCCCTCATCAGATCCTGTCTCAGGTCAAAGTCCTTTTCTAGGAGCAACTTGTATGCATAGGCGAAAACATATTCAGCCAGTTCTTCAAGTCCGATGCGGGCAAAACCCTCCGCCAGGGAAGCAAAGTCCGGTGCAAATGTATCAAGAACTCCTTGTTCTTCCTGCTCTTCACGTCTCAAGTACCATACCAATAGTTGCAATAGCAGCGACTCCGCCCGAGCGATATCCCTCTCGGCAAGCGCCCTTGCCAGAACCACTCCATCTTGCGCATGACTAAAGGCAATCTCTTCAGGCAGTTCCCCAGTGTCTTTGAACTGCTCGGCAGCTATTGCAACCAACGCCCTGGTCCGAATGAAGTCGTATCCTATCTGTTCGGCGATGGAACGAGCTTCTTTGACACGGCCAGTAGATGCCACTAACACGGCTGCTTCCTTTTTCAACCTGTCGCTCTGCCATTTTTGAGTTGACTTCGCCTGCTCTAGGAGTTGTTCCGCTCTGAGCAACATTGACTCGGCCGACGTCTCGGTTGGTTGTGACAAATAAGGCATTAAGGTAAAAGTGACACGAACACACACTTGTGGTATCATGGGCCGCGA
>CAZVCJ010000268.1:0-4397 GCA_964625745.1 uncultured Anaerolineae bacterium
AGTCATCCTGAGCCGTTCGGCTGAGCTCACGACGAAGCCTGTCGAAGGACGACTTTTGCGGCTCCGGAGCTTGAAAACCCGCTCGAAATCACCCTTCGACAAGCTCAGGATGATTTCTCGCTAGACACCGTGTGGGAAGTTACTCTTTTACAGCCCCGCAGAATTCGTAGCACGAAGTTAATCACCGAATCTGGATGAGCCAGTCTGGCTGGGATGATTGAGCAAAGAGCACCGCCTCTGTTGATCTGGGGCGGTGCTCGGTTTATAGTGTGGATGGGTTTCTTGTGATGTTGACGTTACGCGAACTTGTGGTATACTATGTGCCGTTGTGCTGAATACATGGAGAGGGAAAGTGATGGGGGAGGTCAAGATGATCAGTGTGGATGAGGCTTTGGAGTATGTGCTGAGGCACTTCGAGCCACTGGAGCCAGAGGAGGTGGAGATCCTCGATGCTCTGGATCGGGTCTTGGCTGAGGATGTCTACTCCGACATAGACATTCCTCCCTTTGATAATTCGGCTATGGACGGATATGCAGTGCGGGCAGGGGATACGGTTGGGGCTAGCACCGAAGCGCCTGTCACACTTAGGGTGATCGGGAATCTCGCAGCAGGCTATACCACAGACCTGGTCGTAGAGCCAGGCTCAGCCATTCGTATCATGACTGGGGCACCGCTTCCCGTCGGCGCCGACGCTGTGGTGCGGTTCGAGGAGACCAGCGAGGGGCTATCAGCGGGTGAGAGAGCGGGCAATCAGGTTGAGGTCTTCAGCCAGGTTGACATAATAGAGAATATCCGACCGGCGGGGGAGGACATCAGGGAAGGGGAGTTGGTTCTGCCTGAAGGCACGATTCTGCGTGCTCAGGAGATCGGTGTGCTAGCCTCGCTGGGGAGGGCCAGGGTCCGGGTGATTCGCCGGCCCCGCGTAGCCATTTTGACCACCGGCGACGAGCTTGTCGCCATTGACGAGCTGCTGACGCCGGGCAAGATTCGCAACTCTAACGAGTACTCCAACGCGGCGCTGGTCCAGCATTATGGCGGCATCCCTGTCCGCCTGGGGATAGCGCGCGATGACGTGGAGGAGTTGACGGCCAAGATCCGCGAGGGTTTGGCCCAGCAGGTTGATCTATTCCTCACGTCGGCTGGGGTGTCGGTGGGCGACTACGATGTGGTCAAGGATGTGCTGAGTGCCGAGGGGGAGATGCACTTCTGGCAGGTGCGTATGAAGCCCGGCAAGCCTCTGGCTTTCGGCGAGATCCAGGGTGTACCTATCCTGGGGTTACCGGGCAATCCCGTGTCGGCTATGGTTTCGTTTGAGCAGTTCGCCCGGCCAGCTATTCTCAAGATGTTGGGTAAGACGCGCTTGCGTAAGCCCACGGTGGAGGCTATCCTGGAGGAGGATGTCACGAGTAGCGGTCGGCGCGGTTTCAAGCGGGCGGTGATCACCAGGCGCGGCGGCGAGTATTACGCTTCGGTCACTGGCCCGCAAGGCTCTGGCATTCTCACTTCTATGGTGAAAGCCAATGGCCTGGTTATCATCCCGGAAGGCATCAGACATAAGAAGGCAGGGGAACGGGTTATTGTGCAGATGCTGGATTGGCCTGAAAACGTTGCTTTTACTGAGCCCATCGAAGTGAGTGAGGTGCTGTAGTGATACCGATAGTCTCTTCTGACTGACGTTGACATAATCCTGACGGAGGACTATGAGCGGAGATGCACCCAAGATTGAGGTCTCACGCAAGGAGAGGGGAGGGGAGCTTCTGTGTGTCCAGGATGATGCGGGGAGGAATCGTTGACTGTTTGTTGGAAAGGTGCAACGCACTTCGAAAGTGCGTTGCACCTTGTAACGATATGAGGCGGGATTAACCGCCGTGACCGCGTAGCGTTCTGGCGATGATGTCGGTTTGTTCGTTTTGGGGGGCTTTCTTCTTGCCTCCCTTTGTCTTTTTGCCTCTGGTGTCTTCTTCGCCCTCTTGTCGGTCAAAGGCTTGCTTGATGGCCAGTTCCATGATTGTGGGCAGGGGTTCATCTTCTTCGTCGTCAATGTCCAGAGGTATCTCCTTCATGCCTAGCTCGATCTGACGCCGTGCGCGATCAACACTCAGTACTTTTACATCCACTTCTTCGCCCAGCGACACTATTTCAGACGGAGTGTCCACGAAGCCTGAGGCCAGCTCGCTGATGTGAACCAATCCATCGCGGCCAACACCAACGTCTACAAAGGCGCCAAATGGGGTCAGGCGCGTCACTTTGCCCTTGATGATCATGCCCGGTTTCAGGTCGCCGAAGACCCTCTCGGGCGGTTCTATCATAGTTAGATTGATGCGTCCTTTTTTGCGATCCACCTTCTTGACCCAGACTGTTACCTCGTCGCCTGGCTCCACTACCTCTGCGACTCTGTTGATTGGATCTTTGCTCAATTGGGAGATGTGCACCCATCCGTCTTGGCTCAAGCCGATGTCCACGAAGGCGCCAGAGAGCACTGCTTTGGTCACCTTGCCTCTCAACCTCGTGCGTGGCTTCAATTCTTTGATGTCGGTTGGTTGCCTCTCATTGTTGGTGGACTCGGTCTGATTCAGTTGTTCTGTTGTCACTCTTGTTCCTCCTTACTTTTTGCTAGATTAAGATTGGACAGCACGACTATTATACCACCACTGTGGATTTTTCACAAGGCCACGATCACCGCCTTGACGTTTACTGGAGTTCGTGGTAGTATTAACGGGGGAGTGTTCTACTCATTCCCTTCGCGTAGCCAAAGCCCCTTGCTCTATAAATCAATTGTGATTTCTGATAGTATAACAAGGCTATGCGAAGTTAGCAGGGACGGCGATTGTGTATAGGGTAGGGGAGGATATAGGCCAAAGAGACAGGAGGAGAGAAGAGGCAGTGACTATGACCAGGGGAGTAGGTTTTACCGACTTGGCTCCTGAGCGAGCTTTGCTCGTAGGGGTGAAGCTGAAGAGTGAGCGTGGCGGTTGGGCGCTCGAGGACTCGCTGGCAGAATTGGCTCAGTTGGCCCGTACAGCCGGCCTGGAGGTGGGAGGCCAGGCCTTCCAGAAGCCAGAAACCATTAACCCAGCCACTTACATCGGCAAAGGCAAAGTAGAGGAAATTGGGATTCTCAAGGAGGAGCTGGACTGTGATCTGGTCATCTTCGACGACGAGCTTTCGCCGCGCCAGCAGCGTGAGCTAGAGGAGGCCTGGGAGGCGAAAGTCCTGGACCGCACTTCTTTGATTCTGGATATTTTTGCCCAGCACGCGCATACCAGAGAAGGTCAGTTGCAGGTGGAATTGGCTCAATATGAATATCGTCTGCCACGCCTGACCCGCATGTGGACACATCTGGCTCGCCAGGCGGGAGGTGGCGCGGCTCGAGGTGGCTCAGGGGGTGTGGGCCTGCGGGGGCCAGGCGAGAGGCAACTAGAGGTAGACCGTCGCCGCATCAGGGAGCGCATCTCGCAGCTCAAGCAGGAGCTAGAGCAAGTACGCACCCACCGTCGCCTTTACCGCCGCCAGCGTCGCCAAGCAGCCACACCTGGGGTAGCGATCGTGGGCTACACAAATGCAGGCAAATCAACCTTGCTCAACGCTATTTCTGGGGCCGAGGTATTGATGGACGACAAACTCTTCGCCACTCTGGATCCCACAACGAGACGGGTGCCGTTGCCGCAGGGACAGGTAGCGCTCTTCAGCGACACCGTGGGCTTTATCCAGAAGCTCCCTACTCAACTCGTAGCTGCCTTCCGTGCCACTTTGGAGGAGATCAACGACGCAGACCTTCTCTTGCACGTACTCGACATAACACATCCAAATGCATTGCTGCAAAGTCGGGTAGTGGGAGATACGCTGAGGGACTTGGGGGCCACAGATATGCCAGTGGTAGTAGCTCTCAACAAAGTAGATCGCCTGAACAGTCCCGATCAGGTTGAGTACATGATGCAGGAGTTTCCCAATAGTCTGGCTATCTCAGCCAAAGAGAGGATTGGCCTGGAGGAGTTGCTGGCCCGCGTTGAGGCCATCCTCAACGAGAGCCTGGTGCGTATCAGAGCCCGCATCCCTTACCAGGAAGGCGAGCTGGTCGCGCTTTTCTACCGCTGGGGCCTGGTGGAGCGAGAGGAACACGATTTCGAGGGAACCATCCTGGAAGGCCGCCTACCAGGCCGGTTTCTGAAGGCTTTCAGGCATTGCCTGGCCTGATCCCTGGGGCAGATTTTGAACTTCAGACTATGTATCTTATGTATGCAGCAATGAGTTATAGCCACGGCTGGTCTTGTTTTGCCCGGTTAAAATCTGTGTTAAGCTCACGCGGTTAAGACTTCGGAAGTTTTCGTCAGGCATTTGGGCAGACTAGTACATCGCGGCGGAAATCCTTCGGTAGTTGCAGGGCAAGCGCCGGTTGA
>CAZVCJ010000269.1:0-4385 GCA_964625745.1 uncultured Anaerolineae bacterium
TCGTAGTCGTTGCCTGAGATAGGCCTGGTCTGTATCTTCTCTGTGACTTTCAACTTGGTTCACCTCTTCGCAGTTGCCGCTCAGTGCGCGGGGCTAAAGACCCATGCGCGTCAAGCCAGGGCCGCACGGCGATAAAGTCGCCGTGCTACGGAGCTTCCGCCTGATGAATCAGGCTCAAGAACCCCGTTTACGGGGTGGCAGCTTCGTAGCCGTGGCACTTCATGCCACGGCGGAGCCGCCCAGCAACCGTTTTCCTACAAAGTGCCTCATCGTTTTTTCTTCAGACAGCATTGCTTATACTTCAAACCACTGCCGCACGGACAAGGGTCATTGCGTCCTACCTTTGGTTTGTCTGTCAGCGTGGCACGCGGTTTGTCTGTTATCGCTGCCTGGGGATTCAGGAGTCGCTCCACATCGGAAATGTCCTCGCGCTCGTCTGGTTCTATTCCGACAACAACTTTCCAGCCGTGTTTCTCGCAAAGCGCCATTATTTCTCCAGCTCTTTCCATGGTCTGAACGCGAGCTACGGCTGGGCGTTTTGAAGTTCCTAGTTTTGCCATGTTTGCTTCTCCTCAGGGTCAAACGGGTAGCTTCTCACCTGCCAGTGATACCTCATATTTCACAGGCAGCAGCCTCTCCAGGTTCAGATGCTTGGAAGCATCGAGAATCTCAATGCCCACAATGCGGTCATCTTCCCCAATATCCAGCACGATGTCCTCGGAGAGTCGCTTGTTAATCACCTGCTGCTTTCGCTCATCCAGGCGAAGGTAAAGCAAGTCCGTCTTAGCATCATACAGGATCTACATCTCATCCCTCCCATTTCCCGTAGAAGACATAGACCGTCACGGCTATGATAACATCCCTTCCCTTTGCTTCCTTCACTTGTCACTTACTATTTCGACAATCGGAGTCTCGGCTTCTGGATACAGGGCATCTGTACGCCTGTTCGTCCCCAATATCACCCCCGTGGCAGCAGGAATTGCTGATATTCTTCAACCGCAGCCGACTGAGCGGCTTTACGGAAGGAACTAACCTCATCGAAGTGAAGTCTCAGCAGCGATATGATACTGGAATCCAACGCCGAATTGTCAGCCATCCGCTGGAGAACCTCCAGTGCTCTATCGCTGGTCATTCCCTTCCTGTAGGGCCGGTCCTCTGTAATGGCAGTGAATACATCCGCAACCGCCATTATTCGAGACCCCAGCGACAGGTCGTCGCCTTTGTGATGGAAGGGATAGCCCTTGCCGTCAAGACGCTCATGGTGAAAGGAAGCCCAGGCATTGATAACATCCAAATCGCTAATGGTTTCCAGGATACTGTAGGTGTAAAATGTATGGCTTTTGATGAGGTTGAACTCTTCCTCCGTTAACTTCGCCGGTTTCTCCAGGATCTCTGCAGGTACGGCGAGTTTGCCCAAATCGTGAAGGTGACCCGCGATCTTCATCATCTGGCATTCCCTTTCAGAGAAGCCAACGAATCTGGCAAGTGATTCGGCGCTGGCTGCCACTCCACTGGAGTGAGTCGCAGTGAACCGACTCCTGAAGTCGATAATTTGAGAAAACAGCCTGGCTAAACCGAGGAGTCCCTCCATGTCCAGCTCAATGGTTGCCAATCTGACCCTTTTGGACAGGATGGACCCTATTGATGGGGATACAACGTCGAGCCAGAAATACTCCTTTGTAGCCAGACTCATGAAGGCGTCAACCTGCTCTGGCACGAACATTGCGCCTGAGCGTTCCACCACCCTTTCACAAACCCTCTTGACCTGCCCGAGCACTTCCTGCCGTTTGTTTACCAGCACAGCCACTCGGTCTGCCAGATGCAAAAGATGGCTATCTATTGCCACAGGTTTCCCCTCGAACTCGGCACCGGCTCCTTCACTCCAGGGGATGTGGTGGAATCGCACAAGAGCCGCTACGTTGGAAAGAGGCTCGAACGTTTCGAGAAGCAAATAACCCAATTCAGTGTGCTCGTGAGGGTTCTCAATTTCAAACTGCAGAGTGTCTAATCTGTCTTTAAGGGAAAAAGCCCCAATATCATGCAATGCTCCCGCCAGCACCAGTTGGTTTTGTTGTTCCCTCGGCAGACCCAGCTCTGCGCCGATGCTTAAAGCGATGTAAGCTACTTGCTTATGATGATTGACTACGGCTGTGCTTACCAAGTCCATAGCTGTCGACAAGGACATGATCAAATCAAATAGCGGAATTTGTGGCTCTTTTATCATCCGGCGTTACGCTCCTTTCTGCTGCTTCTTTATCCACGGCGTGGCATGTGGGCCAACGTCAAAGCCCGCCGATTTGGGTCACTTTCCAGTGCTCTCTCGCCCTTTCAAATTTCGACAACCTGGCTCTCGGCCTCCGGATACAAGGCATCAATCTCTTCCTGCAAGGCGATGGTTCGCTGAATGGCTGTCACCACGCGGCAATAGGTTTTGATCTCTTCCAGGTTGAGCTGCCGTTCCCGGCGATCCTTGAGCCACTTCGCCAGCACCTGATAGCCGCCGATCTGGTACTCCCACAGCTCCAGGGGGACTGGCTCGAAGTACTGGGTTTTGTTGACGTAGACGCGCTCCTCTTCGGGTTCGTAGCGAAAGCCCTGGCTTTGGGTGCGAGCCACGCGGTTGTCACCCTGGCCCTGGAAGCGGGCCGCCGGAGGATCGAGTTCTTCTGACCGCAGAAGATGCAGGCTCGCCAGACGTTTCCCCAGTGCGGCCAGGGCTTGAAAAAGCTCGAAGTCGGCGGTGAAGGGGATGCGAGGGAAGTCTATCTTGAGGAACTCAGTGTACTTCTCGCGGTAGGTGTCCGCGTAGAGGACGGCGTAGACGTAGTGGAAGATGTCCTCCGGCGTGGGCTCTTCCCCGTGGGCAGCCGTCAGCGCTGCCACGACTTTGGGGTTGAGGTTCGGCTTCTTTTCGTCTGGCTCAAGGTCGCTGAAGAGGTCCTTTTTGGAGATGTCAGGGTGGAGGTAGAGAGGGAAGATGTTTGAGCCATCCTTAATCTCCACATAAACTGCTGGAGTCATTAAGTCTGATACAACTGCATGTCTCCACCCGGGCATTTTGGTTTGGCGAACCGTGTTGAGCGCAATGTTGTCACGCACCATGTGGTGCATAACCGCTTCACGACCGAAGTCAATGGCGTGGTAGTGGTAGAAGATCCATCGCCTATCAAAGGGCCGATAGAGGCATTGGACAATCTTCTGCTCCCAGGCGTCATCCTGTTGGATCTTCTTCCGCCTCTCGGCCATCTTCCAATCACGGTTGTCCTTAAGTTTGAAAGTCTGTCGCACCAGATCATCCGGCATGTTCGGATCAAGGAAGATCCCAATCCGACGTTTGAGCGTCTCCTGGTCAAGGTCAATGACGAACCCGTCTCTATGGGTTTGGATCCCCATCACGTTGACAGGAAACAAATCCGTGACTTTTACAAACTCGTTGTACCGTTCCAGCGCCGCCTCGTCGCGGGGCAGGAAGAGGTAGAACTCTGGTTTGGGGATGATCTCTTGCCAGTCCGTGGTCTCTACGTCGTGGCTCAGGAGCCAGTCGTACTTGTCCTGCCGCAGTCCCCAGAGGTCGGCGTGGTACATCTCTGAACGACTGAAGTCGTTACTACGACTACGACCGCGCTTGATGAAAAAGGCGATGGCGACGCCCTGCCGGATGTCGAACACGTTCTCATCCTTGCTTCCATCAGGGCAGGTCTCTCGTTTCAGGGAATTGCCGTGCAGGTCCAGGACGTAGATCTCGTCGAAGGTCTGCATGAGGCTCTGACGCATGCCCCGGAAGGTGGGGTTGTCCAGGTAAGAGTGGTTGGTGATCATGCCTACCAGCCCCTGACCCGTCTGCTCGATCTTCCACTGGGCGAAGCGCAGGAACTTCACGTAATCGTCCTGAAGCCACTTGGGGTTTTTCTCCCCCAAAGGTCTCCCGTCCACCTGCTTGTAGTCTTCGATTAACCCCCGAATCCAGGGCCCCCGATTGGACGAATGGCCCGAATAGGGCGGATTGCCCAGGATGACCAGGATGGGGCGCTGCTTCTTGACCTGGCCTGCCAGACGGGACTCCTGGGCCAGCGAGGCCATACCCGGCAGGTGCGTTTGTTCCAGCTCCTCCATCTCCAGGGTGTTGGTCAGGTAAAACTGAAAGCGCTCGTCGTCGCTCAGACGGTGCCCCAGCTCCTCCAGGAAGAAGGACATCTTGAGGTGTCCCACGGCATAAGGGGCCATCATCAGCTCGAAGGCATAGTAGTTTTTCAGGATGTGCTGGCGGATGAACTCCTCCCGGCCGCCTGTCCCATATTTGCCCTCGAACTCCCGCACCGCCTCCTGGCAGGCCCGGGCGACGAAGGTCATCGTCCCCGCCGCCGGGTCGAGCAGGGTGACTCCCT
>CAZVCJ010000270.1:0-4373 GCA_964625745.1 uncultured Anaerolineae bacterium
CCATATGTGGGATTAAATCATATTAAAGCTTTTGCACCTCCCCCCAAGATCGGATCTTTTCGATACTTTTATCATTTCTCCCGTCAGGCCTAGGGCAGGATGTCCCCAGATTCGCGCCCCTTCAAGAACAGCAATCTATTCTCCAACCACTATCTGGAAAAGCTGGTCAAAGACAGTGCACAGTGGCGGGAGGCAGAGCCCGAGCAGGCTTTCTCTGCCATCAAAGAGCTTTACCAGCGCAAGGCGCACGTGCTGGAAAACTACAACGAATCCCAGTTAGAGGAGAACTTCATCAGGCCTGTGCTGCGCATCCTGGGGCACTATTTCGGCGTGCAGGGAAAGGTACTGGGAAAGGACCGGACGCCGGACTATGCCTTCTTCCCGGACCAAAAGAGCTTGGACGAGGCAGAAGCGAGGCCTGGAGAAGACTACTACCGGCGCGCCGTGGCTGTGGGCGATGCCAAGTCATGGAAGATCCAATTGGACAAGAGCCGCAAGGGACGGGGAAGCTTCGAGATGCAGAATCCCAGCTTCCAGATCGATGTCTATCTGCGGGACACGCCCCCCAAGTGGGCCATTCTCACCAGCGGTCACTTCTGGAGGATCTATCACGAGACGACAAGCTACAAGCTGGACAGCTTCTACGAGGTAGATCTGCCTGCCCTGCTGGAGAAAGGCGATCTGGAGAGCTTCAAGTACTTCTATCTCTTCTTTCGCAGAGAGGCCTTCGGGCAGACGGTGGACGCAGGCTGCTTCCTGGATAGCGTTCGGGAGGAAAGCGTGGCCTACGCCCAGGAGATCGGCGAGGACCTGAAGGAGAACGTCTACCGGGCCATGAAGATCCTGGCGCAGGGCTTCCTGGCCGAGGCCGCTTCCGGCGCCCCGGTGCCCGATGAGGCGGTCGTTGGTCGGGTGCAGGAGAACAGCATGCGTCTGCTCTACCGAATGCTATTCATCTTCTATGCGGAGAGCCGCAGCCTGCTGGACATCAATAACAAGTACTACTACGAGCTGTCCCTGCAAAAGCAGAAAGCGGATGTGGCAGCGCGGCTGGACAAGGACGAACCGCTGCTCTCTGTGCGCTATTCTTACTGGGAGAGCCTGAAAAACCTCTTCAGCCTCATCAACGACGGCAGTGAGTCGCGCCGCATACCTAGAGAGGAGTTTTACATCCCGGCCTACAACGGCGGGCTCTTCGACCCCAAGAAGGATGAGAACAGATTCCTGGAGAGCGCGCGTTTAGGCGACTCCTTTCTGGCAAGGGCCATCGACCTTTTGGCCCGCTCCGGCCAAGGTCCGCAGAAGGGATTTGTGGACTACTCTTCTCTGGAGATCCGCCACCTGGGATCGATTTATGAGGGGCTGCTGGAGTACCGGCTCAAGGTAGCTAGCCAGGAGATGGCCGCGGTCAAGGAAAAGGGCAAGGTGCTGTGGCTGCCGGTGGGCAAAGCCGGCAAACGAAAGATCCTGGACCGCGCAGAGGCAGGCGAGATCTATCTGGTCACGGACAAAGGGGAGCGCAAGGCCACCGGCTCCTACTACACCCCGGACTACATTGTCAAGTACATCGTCAAGAACACCATCGAGCCGGTGGTCGAGAAGAAAAAGCAGGACTGGCTGGGCACCAGCCGGCCTTTTGCCGATTATGTGCTCTCCATCAAGGTCCTCGACCCGGCCATGGGCAGCGGCCACTTCCTGGTGGAGGCCACGGACCAGCTGGCCCGCTGGCTGGTGCAGGCCTGGGCCACGGCTCGACCGGAGGAGGCCGACTCAAAGGAGATAGCTGAGCAGGATGTGCACTGGGCGCGCCGCGAGGTTGTCAGGAACTGCATCTACGGCGTGGATCTTAACCCAATGGCCGTGGAGCTGGCCAAGCTCTCCCTCTGGCTGATCACGGTCGCCTCCAACAAGCCGCTGAGCTTTCTGGATCACCATCTGAGATGCGGCAACAGCCTCATCGGGGCGGAGCTGGACAAACTCACTGTGCTGCCTGGTGGAGAGAAGGAGCAGACGCCGCTCTGGAACTATGTGCTGAAGAGCCATACGGATGGGCTTCTCAAGAAATACAGCCTCATGGCGGCGCTGCCGGACGACAATTTGCAGATGGTGAAGTGGAAGGAGGATCAGTTCCGCCAGATCAAGGAGTCGGAGCTCTCCCAGAGGCTCTACGAGCTTTCCAACGTCTGGCTGTCCACGTTCTTCGGGAACAAAGTGAAGGATGACGATTACTACGAGCTGCAAAACCACCTCAGCCCGGAGAAGTTCTCGGACTGGGGCGGCCTGCGAGGGCGGGAGTGGTTCACGCGGGCGCAGGCGCTGGCGGGGGAGAAGCGGTTCTTCCATTGGGAGCTGGAGTTTCCGGAGGCTTTCCAGGAGGAAGGGCGCGGATTTGATGTGGTGATTGGGAATCCGCCGTATGCGAATGCATGGACAATGACTGACCTTGATGACGTAGTTCGTAATGCAATTGTATCATGTTGTCGGCAAAAAGAGATGATGTCTGGGCACTGGGACCTTTACATTCCTTTTGTTGCACTTTCGTTAAGGATTCTTCGCCATGGTGGTTACCACTCGTTCATCCTTCCAGATGCAGTCGCTCGGGAAAAATATGCTTCGCAGTTGAGGATCGTCTTGGTCCATGATACAACTCTTATTCGATGGACGCATTTTGAAGGCGAAAATGTTTTTGATGATGTATCCAGGCATTGTGCAATTTACGTGATTCAGAATGAAAAACCGTTGCCCAATTGGGAAGTGATATACGAAAAACCACCCACAATCGCCAGTGCATCTCAGGTCCTCTACAAAGTACCATTGGCAGAATGGCTTGTTGGACCAAACAACCAATTTAGGCCAAATTCGTCCAAGTCAGAATCATCTAAAATATTAAAACGAATAGATGATAACTCATTTCGTCTTGGGAATGCCTGTTATGTCAATTATGGAGCTCAGATTTCAAGCAAAGAAAAAGGAAAATTTGGAAAAGCTGATGTGGTTTTTGACAGGCCAAGCGGAAATGCAAAAAAATTTATCGACGGCAAATGTTTGTCCCGTTATGAAGCCATTTGGAATGAGAAATTTTTAGATTATCGTCCAAAAGAAATGTATGGGCCACGTGCTCCAGAGTTATTTGAAAATCCAAAAATACTTATAAGGGATATTACTGGTGAAAATGAGCGATTGATCGTCAGTCTCGATAGTGATGGTTTTTATTGCGACCATCTTATTGTTTGTGCGACTCATTATGAACGGGTCAACAATACAAGACTTCAAATGGACTTTGATGGCTATGAAAAGATGAAACCACCACTTCCTTCACTTTTATACATAACGGCGTTATTAGCGAGTACTATTACTACTTATTACTTTAAAGAACTATATGCAACAGGTACTCTTCAAGGATCTTACTCACACACTTATCCTCAACAGATTCGTGCATTTCCCATCCGCCGCATCTCCTTCACCACCCCCGCGCCCGAGCGTGCCCGCCTGGGAGCGGAGCTGCAGCAGCTCTACGCCGAGGGCAAGCACACCGAGATCCTGGCCCAGGTGGAGGCCTGCCTGCCCAAAGACGCGGCGGGCAACTTCATCGCCGACCAGGAGCGATCAGATGTCGTGCACGATATGCTGGCCTTCCTGGCGGAAAGAATGCTGGAGATGAACAAACAAAAGCAGCAGGAGATCAAGGGCTTCCTGGGCTGGCTGGAGAGCTACTTGGGGGTCAGGGTCGATGATCTGACTCCCAAGACAAAGCTGCAGAGCTACTACGAGTACGATTATGAGGACTTCCTCGCGGTGCTCAAGAAGAACCGGAAAAAGCTGGCCATTGATCCGGCCCGCCGAGAGCCGGCGGAAATGCTGCGGTCCGAGTTCGAGGGCTCGCTGGGCAAACTGGGGCCGCTCTTGGAGCGGATCAGGCAGACGGACGAGCTGATCGATGCGACGGTGTACAGGCTGTACGGGCTGAACGAGGAGGAGGTTGCCATAGTAGAAGGAAGAGAGACCGCATCAGGAACGAATGCAGACGGTTCCTCGCTATTTGATGTGGGTGAGCGCATTCCTTCAGATTTCAACCACGAATGAACGCGAATGAACGCTAATATTATCCATAAAATCACATACATTTAGGGTACATGTGAGCTTATATGTGATGGTTCATCGGGCACTATCTAGAAATCCAGTGATTTCCGGTTTTCTGGAAGCAAGGCCATGACACCAAAGATCCCAAAACCGATATGCTTAGGTCATTTGAATCTATAAAAGGATCTCCTGCCTGGAGTGCCGATCTAGTGAAATCACTAGAAAACTAGATTGTGCCGTTCATCGAAGTTTAGGCGTGCCTAAGTTGACAATAAGTCCAAATAGAGCGATGA
>CAZVCJ010000271.1:0-4348 GCA_964625745.1 uncultured Anaerolineae bacterium
AACGGCGGCAGCGCAGCCATGGCCTCGCACTTCGCCTGCGACCTGGGCAAGGGGACGGTGCGCGAAGGGAAGGCGCGCTTCAAGGTGCTCTCGCTGAACGACAACGTCCCGCTGCTGACGGCCTACGCCAACGACTTTGGCTACGAGACGGTCTTTGCCGAGCCGCTGGCGTCGCTGGCCGAGCCGGGCGACGTGGCCATAGCCATCAGTTCCAGCGGCAACTCGCCCAACGTGCTGCGAGCTATGGACGTGGCGCGGGAGCGCGGCCTCACCACCATCGGCATCACGGCCTTCGAGGGCGGCAAGCTCAAAGAAAAGGTGGACGTGTGCGTGATCGTGCCTGCCGATTCCCGGCACCCCGATGCCATGCAACACGCTGAGGACGGCCAATGGGTGGTGCTTCACACCATTTTTGTGGTCATACGCCAGGGGATGGGGTGAGCGTGAAGCGGGAACGGCTTCTGCTGGCCCTGGATTTCGGCGGCACCAAGTTGACGGCGGGCCTGGCCGTAGCCGGCGAGCGCGGCTGGCGGGCTCATAGGATGGTCCCCTCACCGCCCGGCAGCAACGCCCAGAGCGACCTGGAGATCATGATGGGGCTGGCACGAGACCTGCTGGCCAGCCCCCCCAGAATGAGTTCCGATCCTTCGACCAAGCTCAGGACAAGGTTTGGAGTTTCGCGTTTCGGGTTGGATGAACCCGAAACTCCCAACCCGAAACTCCAAACAGTCTATGCGGTGGGGGTCAGTTTCGGCGGACCGGTGGACGCGGCCCGGGGGTTGGTGCTGCGGTCCCACCACGTACCAGGCTGGGAGGAGGTGCCACTTCAACAGTGGCTTGAAGAGCGGCTGGGGGTGCCAGTCGCCGTGGACAACGATGCCAACGCGGGGGCCCTGGGCGAGCATCGGTTTGGGGCCGGGCAGGGCTACGATAGCCTGATGTACATCACCGTGAGCACCGGCGTCGGTGGGGGTTGGATCCTGAACGGGCGGCCCTGGCGCGGCGCGGACGGGATGGCCGGCGAGATCGGGCATACGGTGGCGGACCCAGACGGTCCGGTTTGCTTGTGCGGCAAGCGAGGGTGCGTCGAGCGGCTGGCCTCGGGGCCGTACATCGCCCAACGAGCCCGCGAATGGCTGGAGGCGCAGCCAGACCGGGGCCATATCTTACGTGGGCTGGCTGGGGGTGATTTGGAGGCGATCACCGCCAAACTGGTGGCTCAGGCAGCAGGCCAGGGGGATGACCTGGCCTGGGAAGCGTTGGAAATCGCAGCCTGGGGGCTGGGGGTGGGCATCGGCAACGCGGCTAACCTGGTGAATCCGAGGTGCTTTGTGTTGGGCGGTGGCGTGACCAAGGCAGGCGAGCGCTTCTGGGAGGTAATGCGCCGCACCGCCCGCGAGACAGCCCTGCCAGAGGTTCACTTTGAAGTGATACCCGCAGTGCTGGGCGACGATGCGCCTCTTTGGGGGGCAGTCACCCTGGCGGAGGGGTTGTTGCCACACTGAGGTGGAGATGACCATTGAAATCATCAACCCCCACATCGAGTGCGGCCACATCCGGCACGCTTTGTTTGACTTCGACGGCACGGTATCGCTCATCCGCGAGGGGTGGCAGGGGGTGATGATCCCCATGATGGTCGAAGTGCTGCTGGAGACCCCCGCGCACGAGTCCGAGGAAGAACTACGTACTGTGGTCACCGAGTTCGTGGACCGGCTGACAGGCAAGCAGACCATCTATCAGATGATCCAGCTCTGCCAAGAGGTGCGCCAGCGTGGAGGGGAGCCGCTCGATTCCCTGGAGTACAAATGGATGTACCTGGCCCGGCTGTGGGAGCGCATTGAGGGGCGCGTGGCCGGGCTGAAGAGTGGTGAGATCGAGCCAGAAGAGATGATGGTGCCCGGAGCAGTGCTGATGCTGAAGGCCCTGCGTGGTCGGGGCGTCTCCTGCTATTTGGCTTCGGGCACGGACGAGGTCTACGTGCTGGACGAGGCAGCGGCCCTGGGGCTGCCGCCGTACTTCGCCAGCATCTACGGTGCGCTGGACGATTACCAGAACTACTCCAAGAAGATGGTCATCGAGCGCATTCTGGGCGACCACCATCTGAGCGGCCCCGAGTTTGTGACCTTTGGCGATGGCTACGTCGAGATCGAGGACACCAAAGCCGTGGGCGGCATCGCCGTGGGGGTCGCCTCCGACGAGACCAGCCGCCAGGGGATCAACGAATGGAAGCGGAGGCGGCTGATCCAGGCCGGAGCCGATATCATCATCCCCGACTTCCGCCAGCACGAGCGGCTGGTAGCTTATCTGTTTGCAGAGGATTGAACGATGCCTTATCCCCTTTTCGACCGCAGCAAGCTGAAGCTCAGACCCCTGTCGGAGCGAGTGCACGACATGGCTTTGGCTGAGGTCTTGAACCTGGACGACGATGTTCCAGCTTTTGATGATCCTACCCTGAGAGAAGTGGCTGAACGTGTTGCGCAGGCGCATCAGGCCAAGAACCAGGTGATCCTGATGATGGGGGCGCACGTCATCAAGTGCGGCCTGTCTCGCTTCGTCATTGATCTGGTGGAACGAGGCATCATCACCCACATCGGCATGAATGGCGCCGGCTCCATCCACGATTTCGAGTTGGCTCTCATCGGAGCGACGACCGAGAGCGTAGCCCACTACATCCGAGAGGGGCAGTTTGGGCTGTGGGAGGAGACTGGCCGCATCAATGAGGCCATCAAGCAGGGGGTCCGCGATGGTCTGGGAATGGGTGAAACGGTTGGGCGGATGATCGAGGAGGAGCGATTCCCGCATCGCGAGGTGAGCATCCTGGCGGCGGGCTACCGGCTGCAGGTGCCGGTGACAGTACATGTTGGCATCGGCTACGACATCATTCACGAGCATCCTAACTGCGATGGTGCTGCTCTGGGCGCAACGTCGTATCGGGATTTCCTGACCCTGGCTCACAGTATCTCCAGGCTACAGGGAGGGGTGCTCCTGAACTTCGGCACGGCGGTGATGGGTCCGGAGGTCTTTCTCAAGGCACTGGCCATGGCCCGCAACGTGGCCCGCCAGGGGGGGCAGTGCATCAACCGCTTCACCACTGCCGTCTTCGACCTCGTGGAACTCGGTCCCGATTGGGACCGTGAGGCACCCAAGTCTGACCCTCGCTACTACTTCCGGCCCTGCAAGACCCTCCTGATACGCACCGTCCAGGACGGCGGCGAGAGTTTCTACATCCGTGGCGACCACCGGGTCACGCTGCCGAACCTGTATCGCCTCGTTACCGAGAAGTGATGGACGAAAGACGGCTCGACGAGCTGCTGAACCGATTCCCCCACCTCCACGTGCTGGTGGTGGGCGACTTTTTTCTGGACAAATACCTGATCATTGACCGGCAACTGGGCGAGGTCTCGCTGGAGACGGGACTGGAGGCGTATCAGGTCGTGGAGGCGCGGTGCAGCCCCGGCGCGGCTGGGACGGTCACTTCCAACCTGCGGGCACTGGGAGTCAAGGTCACGGCGCTGGGTGTCATCGGCGACGATGGTGAGGGCTATGATCTGAAGCGGGGCCTGGCGCAGAGGGGGGCGGACAGCGAGTCGCTCATCCAGAGGGCTGATCTCTTCACGCCAACTTACACCAAGCCGATGATACGGGAACCTGATGGTTGGGAGCACGAGATCCAGCGGCTGGACATCAAGAACCGCACCCCATTGCCGACAGAAGTGGAGGAGGAGGTCATTGCCCGTCTGCGGACCCTGGTGCCGAAGGTGGATGCAGTAGTCGTCGCCGACCAGGTGCAGGAGCGCAACTGTGGCGTGGTCACCGATCAAGTGCGCGATGAGATTGGGCGACTCGCCCTGGCGTATTCCGACAAAATCCTTGCCGCCGATTCCCGCGAGCGCATCGGGCTGTTCCGAAACGTTATCATCAAGCCCAACCGCCGCGAGGCGATCCTGGCCGCGCGGCCGGATTGGGAAGGGGAGTTCACTCTGGAGGCAGCCAGGGAGTGCGGCGCAGAGCTATTCCGGCGCAACCAGAAACCGGTTTTTCTAACCGCTGGGTCACGGGGCATTCTCTTGTTCACGGAAGAGGGCTGTCAACACATCCCAGCCGTGCCGGTAGAGGGCGAGATAGACATCGTGGGGGCGGGCGACGGTGTGATGGCTGGTCTCGTGTCAGCCCTGTGCAGCGGAGCCGAGCCCGGTGAGGCGGCTCTGCTGGGGAATCTAGTGGCTTCCATCACCATCCAGCAGATAGGCACCACCGGCACAGCGACTCCGGCGCAAATGCGAGAACGATTCCGGGTAGTGGTTACATGTTAACTGATGGGACACCACTCTGTGTTGTAGTAGTGGAG
>CAZVCJ010000272.1:0-1653 GCA_964625745.1 uncultured Anaerolineae bacterium
GGGGCCGTTTGCTGTGAACGTCCAAAGCGGGTCGGTCATTTACCTGCCGGAGGTGCTGAAGGATCAATCTCTGACGCCCGACTGACGATACATTGACACCCGTATGCTATAATAAGGTTAGTAAAGAGATAAAGAATACTCTTACTAACCTCCAAAATGGGACTAGGGTCTGGTCAACCCTAGTCCTTTAATTTTGCAAGCATTCAGGTGCCAGGCGCTTTCACCGAGGATTTCAAAACGAGAGCACCTTTCCAATCGCCCTCGGCGGTGGGCCAGTAGGCTTCTTCAGAAGTGCCTGGCACCATAGAAAGAGGGCTCAGGTAATTCCCGAGCCCTCTTCAGTGCCTGACCCGCGCCGCCGTGGAACAGGCGGCGCTAGAGGATAAACACACAAAAATACACTCCAGCACTGGCTCTTCAGGCCGGTGCGCCCTAGCCAAGGGTCAGCCTTTTCACTATGCCTGTTTCTGCTACCTCCCTGGTCACACCAAGGACAGTCAAAAGGGGAAAGATGGCCATCAAGGCCAGGACGGGTATCCAGGAGAGAAGGCCGGTGATGGTCGCCAGAAGCGAGAACAGGCTGATGGCGAAGACAACCGGTATCCATTGCTCGTAAGGTCTTATCGCGTTCTCCACAAACTCCACCAGCGTCCTTTCAAACTGCTCTCCGAATTCGGCCGTGATAGCGTCCCTCTCGGCGTTCTGCAAGCGTTCACCAGCCTCTTTCTCCATTTCGTCCAGCACCTTCTCGAACTGACGCCTGAATTCGGCCATAACAGCTTCTGCCTGGGCCGCCGGTAGGCGGTTGGCGACCTCCTTCTCCATTTCATCCACTACCCGCTCGAACTCTGCTCTGAATCTGACTACGGCAGACTCGCCCAAGTCTGCTGGCAAGAACTTAATGACCTCTTTCTCCATCCTTCCCACAACCATCTCGACGAAGGCCGGTGGAATCGAGAAGCCCTCCCTATCGATCTCAGCCGCGTAGCCAGAATAGAAGCTCCCGCACACCACGATGACGAGGGTCGTAAGCAAGATGGATTGGCTCTGGGAGATGGATCTCACGGAGAAGCGCAGGCGATCATTGAGCTCCCCGGCGATTCTTTCAGCATAGATGAGCGAGGCGACGAAGTACACCGCCGTCAGCAGGCCACTGCTTGCCTCCAGCCCCCAACCCAGCAGCATTGCCAGGGCCGAGAGACCGAAGACGATGAAGCAGGCCCACAGCGGATGAATCAGGGCAGCGACCAAGCCGGCTGTAATGGCAACTGCTCCCGAGGCCAGAAAGAACCGGAGAGCGAGTCCCAGGATCTCCCTGGATGGCGAGATAATCAGTCCGTACTCTTGACCGATCCGCTCACAAACATCGCCGAAGAAATAACTTGCAGCGATGAGCAGAAGGGCAAAAACCGCGCTTTTCAGCTCTCTGTGCATTTAGCCTATTGCCCCCACTTCCCTCAGATACCGCTCCATCCTGGCCACGAACCTCTCGGCGTCGGTCATTATCTTCTCGGCGCGATTCTTGGTGAACTGACCGTAATCGCTGTAATCGCTCTCCTCTCTGGCCCTCCGAAGTAACGAGTAGATCTTGCCATACTCAGGTTCAATGATCCCGGGTTTTATGAGGTAATGGCCAAAGGCGGCCTGGACGCC
>CAZVCJ010000272.1:1753-4340 GCA_964625745.1 uncultured Anaerolineae bacterium
CCATAAGTCTAGTCCCTCCGCCCGGATGTTGCGATAAAGAGGAGCCCGATACTGCCGAAGCCATTGATAATGCTCCAGATCAATCACCAGGGGTGTGATGACAACATCATATTCCAGCATCGGCTCAAAGGCAGTCAATGCAACCTCATCCCGAAGACGCCAATCGCCATCCTTCACCACCACCAACACGTCCAGGTCCGACTCCTCGTCGAAGTCGCCTCGCACCTTGGAGCCGAAAAGCGTGACCAGCACGACCTGGTCAGCGTATTTCTCCCTCAGCCTGGCGACGAACTCCGACAAAGCTGCCTTTTCCCGGCTGGTTAGGTATCCTAGCCCAACCGCCTCCTTTTGCTTAACTACCCTTTGCATTGTCGCTCTCCTCTACGGAAGCCCCAAAACCTCCCTAAGTTTATCACCTTTCGGCGAGTTAGTCAAAAGAGCGAGGAAAGAAAAAGCCGCTCTTGCCCCAAACAGGCAGAGCGGCTTTCATCTACGTCAGTGCCTTGTGCAACATCAGTATTAATGTGCAGCTACACGTCAGCCATCAGCTAGCAGCCCAGAACCCTGCGCAGTTCCTGACGGCGAATCTTGGTCAATAGTTGTAAAAGCTCCTCTATTTGGAAAGGCTTGTAGAGGCAAGCGTAAGCACCCAGCTTCAAGGCAACCGCTATCTCTTGCGCCATCTCCTCCCGGTAGCCGGTCATCAGAATCACCGGCAGGCAAGGATATTGCTCCCTGATCTGCTTGAGTACCTCTAAACTACCGACGCCATCTAACTTCATGTCTAGCAGGACCACTTGTCCTTTAGCCTTGAGCCTTTCCACTACACCATAAGGGTCGGTAACTGGGGTCACTGCAAAGTTTCGTTGCTGTAATATGTCTGCCAGAGTCTCGCAGAACCGGGTATCGTCGTCCACGACAACGACGGACTGTTCCCAGCGCAGAGAGGAGAAGAAGCAAAGTAGGGCGTTGATGTCCAAGGGCTTGGTGAGGGCAGCTATGGCGCCTTCCTCTAGCCCCTCCTCGACCAGCCTATCGGCGGAGTAGGCAGTCATCAGCACCACCGGCAGGTCGGGCCGCCTGGCCTTGATGGCTCGATAGAGCTCCACCCCGTCTAAATCCGGCATCCTGATGTCGGTCAGGACGCAGTCGAGGGGCCCGTTCTGAGCATAGTCGAAGGGCTTGTTCTGAGCATAGTCGAGGGGACCCTCCATCACCTTTTCCAGGGCTTCGGAACCGGAGTGGGCAACCACGGCCTCGTATCCCTTGACCCTGAAGATGTTTGCCAAGGTCTTGGTCATCCTGCGGTCGTCGTCCACGACAAGGATGCGCAGCGTCTCCCTCATGACACTGCCTCGCCAGGGCACAACCCAGGGAGAATTCTCATGCTCATGTCGCTCCTCTCTTGTGGTCGTATCGTCGCGCCTCAGCGGCGCTACGAGGGTAACCTGAGTCCCATAACCGGGCTTGGACTTGATCTTGAGTTGCCCGCTGACATGATCCAATCGCTCGCGGATGCTGAAGAGAGAGAAGGACGCGGACATCGTTATCTGGCGGCTTGGGCTGACCATCGTCCTCGAAGTCAGCCAGGATGCCATGGCGGATCTGGATTCGTGCTGAATAGCCCTCGTGTAGAGCACGCTCCATCTCGGCCTGCAGTAGAGCGATCATACCATCCGGGCCAAAGATGCCTTCCCGCAGGTAGGCGTCTTCGTGGTAGAAGATAACCAGTTGCCCGCTGGTCAAATATGGCTCCGCGTCCAGAGCTTGCTCTGAGCTTGTCGAAGGGTCACGCAAATACCCTGCGACGGTCTCAACAGTGCGGGTGCCCACAATGTAGACCACCTTCTCGCCCCGCTCCAGACCCTGACACAGGAAGGGCATTAGCACTGCCCAACGCTCTTCCTCGGCCTCGTAGAGGCAACAAAGGTGATCCCCAGGCTCCAGGCCTGCGGGCGTGTGTGGGTAATCAGTGTCAGCTACAGTTCCTTACTCATTCCACCGATTCCCGCTACTCTGCCAATGAATGAGGGCATCGTCGAGGAGCCGAGATTCTATTGCCGGAATGCAGACCAGACCGGCGACCGCAAAAGCGGGCGGGGCACCGCCACAGCCGTGTTAGGATGGGAGACAGGACTCTCCTGAGCCTTTAGCCATTCGCATAGCTGCACAGCGAACTCCTGGATAGACCCTGCCTCGACGCCCAGAACGACCTGCCGTTCCTCATCGGTCAGGTCGAACTCGGACAGGAGAGTGTGGCGCCTCCCATTCAACAAACCGTGGCAGAACCTGGGGTCTGTCAGCGCGGTGCCAACTAAGGTATGAAGCGCCATTTGCGACATCGTTCAGTCTCCATTGAGGGGAGAAGAAGCCCCTTTTCCACCGGGGTCAACACGCTGGCCTAGCCGCCCCCGCAACCGTCTCCACCGCCGGCAGGATTCGCATAGACAATGCCGGTACCGGCCAACAGCATCATTGCCAGCGTCAGGCCGATCAGCAGAACCTGGACCACCCGGGGATCGGCGAGCTTCAGCAGACCAAATTGCATGTGTGCTTTCATTTTCGTTACCTCCTTGGTTGTTCCTTT
>CAZVCJ010000273.1:0-2148 GCA_964625745.1 uncultured Anaerolineae bacterium
TGCCGCAAGGCGCGCAGGATCTCCGATACCGACGGCCGCTTGCCGTACATGAGAAGCCCCATGCGGAAGACTTTTGCTCCGGCCCACAGGGTTCCAGCGATGCCCAGGATCAACAGGATCAGGCTGATGGCGATCTGGTAGAATGGTACTTCGGTCATGCCCAGCCGCTGCAACATCATCACCGGCGACGTAAACGGTACGTAGCTGAGGATCTGGACCAACAGCGAGTTGGGATTCGTCCAAATGAAGCTGCTGACCATGAAAGGAATGGCCGTCAGGGCGGAGAAGATGCCGGCGATCTGCTGCCCTTCCCGGGCCGAGCTGCCCAAAGAGCCCGCACTGGCCATCAGGGTGGCGAAGAGTAGGTAGCCCAGGAGGAAGTAGACCACGGCCAGTACGATGGTCATCAGCTCCAGGTTGATGGCTCCGAAGAGGGCCAGGCCCGTGATTGCTATCCCAATCAGCGCCCAGGCAGAGCCCAGCCAGAAGAGGATCTGGATCAGTCCCAGAGCTCCCAATCCCAGGATCTTGCCAGCCAGAAGCTCCATCGGCGTCAACGAGGAGAGCAGGATCTCGATCACCCGACTCTCTTTCTCTTCGCTGACTCCTTGTAGCAGGAAGCCAGAGGAGGTGAAGATGGACATCACCAGCAGGATGGAGAAGGCGTAGGGGATGGCGATGTTGGCCACGAAGCTGGCGGTGTCTTGGCTGCCCTCACCTTCTGGACTGAGGGATACCGGCTGCAAGTTCAGCGGAGCGCGCACCCTGGCTCTGAGGTCTGCGTCCACCTGTCCAGCCAGCAGGTGATCCACCAGGAAGGGAGGAATCCGCTCCTCGCTCATGGAGATGGCTGAGGTAAGTCCCCGTCCCTTGCTGTAGCCGATGACCCGGCCCGTTTCCACGTAATCCGCCGGGATCAGCAGATAGGTCTCGATCTCCTCGGCAAATAGTGCCTCGCGTGCTGCCTCCTCGTCCGGATAGGGGATGAACAGATCTGCGTACTCAGGCAGCGGTGGCGTGAAGAGGCCGACCTGATCAACGTAGCCCACTGGCTTCGGCGTCCCTACGAATTGTCTCTCGAGGAATTCGCCGGCCTGGCCGCCAAAGTAAGCGGCTACGATCACTCCCAAGAGCCCTAGCAGGGGTATGGCCAGGGTAGCGATGATGAAGCTGGGCCGTTTCAGGCTGATGATGAACTCGTGTCGTGCTACTTCCAGGATCTTACGCATCGTTCTCCTCCACAACCCGAATGAAGATCTCCTCCAGCGGCGGCGTGGCCACCTCGAACCGCTGGACGGGAATTCCCCGCTCGACCAACTGGCGCAGGATGTCCTGGGGCGAGGTGTCATCCTCCAGGACGATGAGGCGATCCCGCTCGCGCTGCTCGATCCGCCGCGCCCCGGCCAGGCCCTCCAGGGAACCCGAGCAGCGCACCAGCACAGCGTGTTCGGCGTAGTGGGCTTTGATCTCCTCCAGCGGCCCGTAGAGCACCCGTTGCCCCTCGTCAATGAGCAGGATGCGGTCGCACATCCGTTCCACCTGGTTCATCTGGTGGGTGCTGAGCACCACCGTCTTGCCGCGCTCTCGCAGATCCCAGATCAGCTCCTTGACCTGTTCGGTGCTGACGGGGTCCAGCCCCAGGAAAGGCTCGTCCAGGATCACCAGCTCCGGGTCGTGGACCAGGGTAGCCACCAATTGCGCCTTCTGCTGCATCCCTTTGCTCAGGGCCTTGACCTTGCTGCCACCCTCGCCTCCGAGTCCCACTCGTTCCAGCAGCGTCTCGGCCCGCTTTCGGACCAGCTTGCGATCCATCCCCTTTAGCACCGCCAGGTAGGTGAGACACTCCAGGAGCTTGAGATTACGGTAGAGCCCCCGTTCCTCCGGCAGGTACCCTATGCTCTCCTGAGCTTCGTGACCCGGTGGATGGCCCAGCAGGCGGATGGTTCCCTCGTCCGGCTTGATGATGTCCATCAACATGCGGATGGTAGTCGTCTTGCCCGCGCCGTTGGGGCCCAGCAGGCCGAAGATCTCGCCCTGCTCGACCTCCATATCGAGGTGATCCACCGCCAGCAGGCCGTCGAATCTTTTGGTCAAGCCGATGGTCTCGATAGTGATCATGTTTCATCGCTCCCTATTAGAACACGGATT
>CAZVCJ010000273.1:2248-4238 GCA_964625745.1 uncultured Anaerolineae bacterium
ATAGTCAGGGGCAAAAGTCCCCGGCGTTTTCTTGATCATCTTTTGCATGCGCCCGGCCTGGCCTATCAATTCCAGGACGCGCTGGCGGCCTTCGGGTGTTTTGACGGCCTCCCGTGGCGTCAGTCCGCCTAGAGCTGGAATCGAGTCGTCAATCCACTCGCGCAACATTTTCTCCTCGATCTCTGCGATGACTTCCGGCGGCGGCATAAACGGCTCTTCAGGCTCAACGCGCGGCTTGCTTTCACGGAGCGCCTGGCTTGCACTCTTCGCTCTGGTCTCGACCAGACGGATGCGATCTCCCAAAAGCTGCTCCAGTCGCTGGCAACAGTCATCCAGGCGTTGCTGTGACATCGCTTCCACTTCAAGCGTCGTCGGTGTCAACGTCAAATTCGCCAGGATGCGCTGGCCGATGGACTTGAACAGGCTGCGTACTCCAGAACGAGTTTCAAACCATGGAAAGTGCAATGAACCGTCCGGTTCTGGCTTCAGGTCATCTTCAATGCCAAAGTCCTCAGCTTGCTTTAGAATTTGGCGGATCTCTTCCAGCGCAGCGTGCTGGTAATGTGCACTCGTGAATACAAGCGCATCGCCTTCAGATGTCACCAATTGGATACCGCCCGCTGGGCGGCGGGACATAGCTATTCCCTGGGAGCGATCCCGCTTTGTCCGTTGTTTCTTGCTCTTGTGTCGTTTTTTGCCCATGTGTACCTCTTTCTCAGACTATCATGTCCACCTACCCTCTGTAACTCAGTCTAAGCATAACACATAAGAGGCACGTTGTCAACCTCCGATTCACCCTCCCCCAAAGCTCACCGTCGTTCCCTTGGTGGCGAACTCCAGCAGCGTGGCTCCCACGAAGAAGGCCAGGATCAAAAGCGCCCGTCCCTCTCGCATACGATAGAGGACCTTGGGCCCGAAGTAAAGCTGCAACACGAAGGACCAGGCTCCTACGAAGAGAGTCCAGTAGGGCACCCAACCCAGGATCACACAGGGCCCCACGCCGTAGCAGGTGGCTTTCCAGGCGTTGAGGAACGACCCTTGCCCGCCCAGAGCGCGAAAGATCAGGTGCAGGAACGCGGCCAGAAACAGGGCGATGATCAAGGCCAGACCCACGATGAGGAAGGCTTCAACGACGTAGGCCCACGCACCCAGGCGCGGCAGCAACTGTTCACTGGTGATCTGCCAACCCAGGATCTGGGCCTGATAGGTGGACGTGCGGTCGGTGCTCTCCCAACCCAGATAGTTCACGATAGGAGTGAAGAAGGCGATGACCGCCGACACCTGAAGCAGGAAAATGAACGGCTCGCGGTAGCCCTCCTCTCTGACTCCCTCGAAAAAGTCCTTCGGCTCTTTCAGCATCCAGAGCAGCTTCCTGAACATCTTCTCACCTCCATGACATTGATTACAACTCCTGCCGCTCAAACACCACCAGCGCGGCGCCCAGGCAGGCGACTATCCCCGCCAGACTGACGGCCACCGCGCCCCACGCAGGCTCCCCGGCTCCCACCATCAGGGCCCTCGCCCAGTTCAGCAGTGCCGTAGGCATGTAGTCGCCGAGCCGGGGCAAGGCCCCCAGGATGGCCACCACAAAAACCGCCCCCAGCCCCAACCCACCGGCCAGCACTTGACTGCGGGCGATGGTGCTGCCCAGCAAGGTCACTGCCAGGTAGAATTCGATGAACAGTGCCAACAGCAGGTTCATCTCCACAAAACGGGTTCCTCCGATTCCCTTGAACAGCACGATGGTGTAGTAGTAGCAGGCCAGCCCGGCCAGGGTGAGACACGAGCCGAAGACCAGGGTCAGGGCCAGGAACTTGCTCAGCAGGAAATGGGCTCTGGAGACCGGCTTGCTGAGAACCATCGCTGCCGTGCCTCGCTCCTTCTCCTGGGCCAGGGCGCCCATCGTCACCAGCACGGCCAGGAACACGCCGAACTGGCTGGTGTTCTTCACGTATTGCAAAAGCGCATCCTGGGCGGTGGGCGTGGGAAA
>CAZVCJ010000274.1:0-4230 GCA_964625745.1 uncultured Anaerolineae bacterium
CTTCAGATCAATGGGATTCAGCCCCACTTGCAGGGCCAGGGCGATGAGCAGGCGGAAGACGGCTGAGCCCACCGCCACTCCCGCCACGATCCAGGGCAGGGTCCGCCGGCCCACCAGCGTCTCGCCGATGATGACGGCAGCGATGCCGGCCACCAGGGAGCCGATGCCCATCCCCACGTCGGCGAAGCCCTGGTACTGGGCGATGAGCGCGCCGGCCAGTCCCACCAGTCCGTTGGCCAGCGCCAGCCCCATCACCTTCATGCGGCGGGTATCCACCCCCTGGGCGGTGATCATCAGCGGGTTGTCCCCCGTGGCACGCATGGCCATGCCGAAGTCGGTGCGCAGGAACCAGTCCAGCCCCAGCTTGCAGACGACGGCCAGCAGCAGGAAGAGGCCGAAGACCAGCCAGTCCTCACCCAGGGGCAGGCCAGTGTCCTTGAGCAGGGTGATGAGCGTGCGCTCCCGCAGCAGCGAGACGTTGGAGCGCCCCATGACGTGCAGGTTGACGGAGTAGAGGGCGGTCATGGTCAGGATGCCAGCCAGTAGATCGGTGATCCCGAAGCGGGTGTGGATGAAGCCGGTGACCGCCCCGGCCAGAGCTGCGGCGAGAATGGCCACCGCCATCGCCGGCAGCGGATGCACTCCACGCACGATCAGCGTCGCTGCCACCGCCCCGCCCAGGGTGAAGCTGCCGTCCACGGTGATGTCGGCGAAATCCAGCACCCGCAACGACAGATAGATTCCCCAGGCCAGGAAAGCGTATCCCAGTCCCTGGGTGATGGCGCCGAACCAGAGAATGAGCGACATGGATGTCCTCCTTGTTCAGCAAAGATCGAGGCGCCTCAGGGTGTTGGTACTCTCTCCGGGGCCAACTCTGCGGCCGGAATGAATCCACCATCCTCTATCAGGACGATGGTAACGCTCTTTTGTGGAATCCGTTTGCCCGGCTGGAAGGTGATGATGCCGGTAACACCAGCCAGGCCTTTGGTGGTTTGCAGCGCTTCGCGGATGGCTTCTGGATCGGCCGACCCGGCGCGCGTGATGGCATCGGCAATCAGCTTCACTGTGTCGTAGCCCAGGCCAGCAAAGGCATTTTCCGGCGCGACCTCGAACTCGGCTTGGTAGGCAGCGATGAACTCTTTCACCTTGTCCGTGCCCAATGCGGGGTCCAGCAGCGCGTGAGTGGTGAAGTAGGTGTTATTGGCGCTCTCGCCGGCAATTTCGACGAGCAGGGGCGTGTCGTAGCCATCACCGCCGAGGATCGGCTTGTCCACCCCGGCGTTGCGGAACTGCTTGACGATGGTGCCAACGTCGTCTGGGCCGGCGGAGATAAAGAGGATGTCCGTCATTCTGGTGAGTTCCTTGAGCCTGGTGATCTGCGCTGAGAAATCCTTGCTACCTCCCTGGTAGGTGTCTTCCAAAACGATCTGCCCCCCCAATTCGGCGAATCGCTCTTTGAAGTACCTGCCCAGCAGTTGGGTGTACTCCATACCCTGACCTATCAGCAGATAAGCGGTCTTGGCCTGGAGTGTGCTATAGGCATACTCGGCACCCGCGGCGGCCTGAACGTTATCGCCGAAACAGGCCAGGTACAGATAGTCTGGCACCTGCTCCGGTAGTTTGGGTGATGTAGCGCCAGAGGTAACAAAGACCATACCGGCTTCGGCGGCGATTGGCGCGGCGGCCAGTACCATGTCACTGTCGCTGAAGCCAAGCATGGCGACCACTTTGTCGGTCTCTGCCAATTGCTCAGCCGCATTTCTGATGGTCGGCAAATCAGACTCACCGTTGTACTGCACCAGTTCCAACGGACGCGCCAGGATGCCACCAGCGGCATTGATCTCTTTGGCTGCCAGCATGGCTCCGTTTGCCGATGGGATGTCCAGGGATGCCTGTGAGCCGGTCAGGTTATAGATGACGCCGAGTTTTATCGGCCTGGCTGTCACTTGAGGCGTCGAGACACAGGCGGTGGTCACTGCGACAAGAAGCAGAACAGAAGCAATCCGCCGGACCTTCATAGAGAGCCCTCTTTTTCAGTATGTCCCAGCATCCACAGTCCAAACAGCGCCTTGCGCAGCCGGGTATTGGGCAACAGATGGGCCACGCTCACCAATTCGCCCTGCTGTACCACCTGGGCCAACTCGTCCTCCAGACCTCGATCTCCGCCCAGTTCCGGCACGAAGTGGAAGACAGCCCCGTGCACGTGAGCAGAGACGCTCTCTTGCTCCTCTGTGCCTAGCACTCCCACTGCCAGCAAGGTGTGGTTGGCGTAGGCGGGCTCGGTGGGGAAATGCAGCCAGTCCTTGATGTTCTCACGGTGGCTGATCTTCTGGCCGTTGGCCGGTGCGTGTTCTGTCCGCGGTGAGCGCTTCAGCCCTACCCCCCACAAGCCAGCCACGTCAGCCCGCAGTACTAGCCCTACCGCCCCTCCGTATTCTTCCTGTACGGCAGCCCAGTCTAGCAGTGCCTGGGCCAGATCGTTCAAGGAGGCGCCATCCTCCGGGTCGTCAGCGGTGAAACGACCATAAAACTGATGTGATCCTTCCAGGCTTAGGCTGTAGAGCAAATGCACCGGCAGCTTCAAATTGCGGGTTGGGCTCGTAGTAGCGATGGTTCGACTTCGCTCACCACAGGCTTCAGTCGCGCTTGTGCCAGGACGACTAAAGTCGTCACTGCAAATCAGGAAGTCGGGCACCTGGCGGCCGTCGCCGGGTAGCCAGTAGACGGCGCCTGGCACCGACACCAGCTCGCCCAGGCGATCCAGCACTGTCGGCCCCAACTCGCCGAGGGCGCCCACCCCCAGCGCGTAGCCCAGATCGCTCAGGTCGAGGGTCGTCAGCCGCTCCAGGGAACCCCGGCTGTACAGGAAGTCGTCGGCCTGGCCTATCACCCGCAGGCGCGCTTTCCCCCCTCCCTCCCAGGGAGAGGGGACAGGGGTGAGGGTTGGGCGAAAGCGGAACGCGCCCACCGGAGTGGTGTGCGCCTCCGCTGTGGCCCAGGCGTCCTCCGCCGCTACTTCCTCTGGTGCGGCAGCGACCAACGCCTGGTCCAGGGCTTCGAACACGGAAAACGTGCGGTCGAATCCGGAGGTCGTTAGCACTTCCTGTACGAAGGGCTGCGGCGTAGCCAGAATCAGCTTTCCCCCCAGGCTTGTAGTCCGCTGGTGGAGTCGCAGCAGTACCCGCAAGCCTGCGCTGCTCAGGTAGGTGAGACCGGAGAGGTCGAGAACCAGTCGGTAGTGCCCCTGCTCCAGGCAGGCCCGTAGTTCTCGCTCGGCCTCCTCGGCCCAGTAGGCATCCAGCTCACCTTCCAGGGCGACGATCAGGGCGCCATCCGCCTGTCGCGTTTGCATCTCCATACTCGTTAGCTCCCCTCCTGACCGATAACGCGGTCGGCTCGTTTCAGAACCGCCGGAGGAATAGTGATGTCGAAGAGCTTAGCTGTTTCGGCGTTCACGTAGAGCTGCTCTTTCTCCACCGGCTGGAACGGGATGTCGGCTGGGTTCCCGCCGTGCAGCACCCGCACGGCTACCAGCCCTGCATCGTAGCCCGCCTGCCAGAAGTTCCAGCCAATTGCCGCCAGCGCGCCTCTCTCCACGTGATCGGTGTGGACAGACAGGAGAGGGATGCCCAGATCGCTGGCTTTCTTGATCTCACCATCAATCCCCGTGTCCAACAGATTGCCGGGTATCTGCAGTATGACCTCCACCTCTCGGCTCTTCAGCGCCTGGACGCCCGGCACGATATCTGTCGAGCTGGTCACCATGATCTCGACCCACTCGAGGCCCAGCTCCGAGGCCGTTTCGTGGGCTATCTCCAGGTACATCTCCGAGAATGCCTCACCGGGGTCATAGAGGGTGCCAACGCAGTGGACGCCGGGCATGATCTCGGCGACCAGCGCCATCGCCCGGTCTACCGGCGAGGTGGTGAACACTCCGGCCACGTTGGAACTATGCCTATCGGCCGCCTCTCCTGCGCCGGCCAGGTATGGGTTGGCCACGAAGCTGAACACGATGGGTATCTCGGAGGTGGCGTTCATGGCAGCCTGCAAAGCTGGCGTTGAGGCCGTGCCGATGAGGTCCACGCGTCGGCTCACGAAGTCGCGGGCGATGAGTTGCGCCGTGGACATGTCCCCCTGCGCATCTTTTAGGATGATGTGCACCGTCTCACCGTCCACGAAACCCGCGTCGGCCAGGGCCTGCAAGTACCCCTCGCGCGCGCTGTCCACAGT
>CAZVCJ010000275.1:0-4212 GCA_964625745.1 uncultured Anaerolineae bacterium
GCTGGAGGGTGATCGAAGATGAGGAGTGCTTTCTGAGAAGGCTCGCCTCCGAGTGTGTCAAAGAATAACCTCCCATTCCGCGTGAAACGTGAAGCGTAAAACGTGATGGCTTCACTTCTTGTGAGCCTTACGTTTTACGTTTCACGTTTCACTTTGGGAGGTTTTGAATTCTGGAAGCTATTCTTAACCAGTCCCTACAGGTGAGGCGTTATCCTGGCAAGGAGAGTTCTCTTCGGCATAGCGCCGACCAAACGCTCGACCGCCTGGCCGTTCTTGAAGAGGATCAAGGTGGGGATGCTCATCACCCCAAATTGCATGGCCGTGTGCGGGTTGCTGTCCACATCGAGCTTGGCTACTTTTAGCTGGTCAGCGTATTCGACGGAGATCTCTTCCAGCACGGGGGCGATCATGTGACAAGGAGCACACCAACTGGCCCAGAAGTCGGTCAGCACGGGCAGTTCCGCCTGGACAACCTCAGCCTCGAAGGTCTCATCGGTAACAGGTACGGGCTTACTCATCGTTATTTGACCTCTACGACGGCGCCTTCGGCTTCCAGCCTGCCCTTGACATCCTCGGCCGTCTCCTTGGGGACACCCTCCACCACAGGACTGGGCGCGCTATCCACCAACTCCTTAGCCTCCTTCAAACCCAGGCTGGTGATCTGGCGTACCACCTTGATGACCTGGATCTTCTTGGGACCGATCTCCTTCAGGATGACGTCGAATTCGGTCTTCTCTTCCTCCTCCGCTACGGCGGCGGCAGTCGGAGCCGCGGCTACAGTCACGGGAGCGGCAGCGCTCACCCCCAGCTTTTCCTCCAGAAGCTTGATCAGTTCGGAAGCCTCGAGAAGAGTTAACCCCTGAATTCCCTCGGCGATCTTTTCCAGTTTTTCTGACATTTTGACTTGCCTCCTTTAAGCTTGACTGGCTTGTTGTTCTAGTTGTTCGACTCGCGCTTTTAGCACGTACAAAACACTGCGGATGCTGCCGGCAATGGCCCTGCTGATCCCGCCAGCCGGCCCCTGGATGGTACCCAGGACCTGGGCCAACAGGATCTCGCGGGGCGGCAACTCGGCCAGAGCCGTGACCTCGTCGGCGCTGATTATCCTGTCGCCCAGGATTCCACCCTTAATGACCAGGATCTTGGACTCCCTGCTGAAATCCACCAGCACCTTAGCCACCGCAGGCGCCTCCTCGAAGCAGAAACCAGTGGCCGTTGGGCCTTTCAAAAGGTCCTCAGGCACAGGTAGCTCTGCCTCTGTCAGGGCCAGCTTTATTAGCCTGTTCTTGGTCACGTGATATTCGCTTTGGGCCTCCTGCAGCTTTTTGCGCAGTTGGCTGATGTCCGCCATCGTTAACCCTCGATAGTCGGTCAGGATGGCCGCGCTGCTACGCGAGAACAGATCGGTGTACCAGGATATCTGTTGTTCTTTTTTCTCCTTCGATACCGCCAACCTTTCATCACCTCCTCTCGGGTAGAAAAACAGTGACTACTCAGGTGTCATTGCGAGCAAAGCGAAGCAATCTCCACGCGAGTAGGGGATTGCTTCGGCGGAAAAGCGCCGCCTCGCAATGACACAGCCTGGGTAGTTACGAAAAACAAAAGTCTTTGCGTCGCCGACACAAAGACTTACAGAAAAGCCATCTTTTCGTTGTCTTCGCCTCGGCAGGCCTTCGATTAAGCGCTCCCGCGCACCTGCTGTCTTGGGCCAGACTTCCGAAGTCTCCACAGAAGACTTCGGAAGTCTTATTAAGCTGTCTCCAGGGCCAGTGCCTGAGAGGTGTCGAGTTTGATGCCCGGCCCCATGGTAGTGGCCAGGGTGATTTTCCTGACATATTGCCCTTTGGCGCTGGCTGGCCTGGCTTTCTTGACCGCCTCAAACAGTGCCGCCATGTTGTCCACAAGCTTCTCCGTCGGGAAGCTGACCTTGCCAATGGGTGCGTGCAGGTTGGCCGTCTTGTCAATCCTGAACTCCACTCGCCCCAGACGCGATTCGTTGATGGCTCGCGGCAGGTCTTCGGCGGGGACGATGGTGCCAGCTTTGGGGTTGGGCATCAATCCCCTGGGCCCCAGGATCCTGCCCAGCCTACCCACCTTGCCCATCATCTGGGGTATGGATATGACGACATCAAAGTCCAGCCAGCCATCCTGGATTTGCTTGACTAGATCGTCACTGCCTACATGATCAGCTCCAGCCTCTCGGGCTATCTTCTCCGCCTCTCCCTCAGCAAAGACCAGGATGCGCACCTCTTTACCCAGCCCGTGGGGCAAAAGTACCACACTTCTCACCTGTTGATCGGCGTGGCGCGGATCAACCCCCAGGCACATGTGCACTTCCATCGTGGCATCGAAATTGGCGTATGAGGTCTTCTTAGCCAACTCGACAGCTTCTTCGGGCGAATAGAGTTTCGTCCTATCCACCTGCTTGCGTGCTTCTAGATAGTTTTTGCCTTTTTTTGACATCTTTTTCCCCAGGATATACTAGTTTACAATTTTGATTCCCATGCTGCGGGCCGTGCCTTCGATCTGGCGCTCGGCGCCGGCCAGGTCTAGCGCATTGAGGTCCTTCATCTTCAACTCAGCGATCTCTCGCAGTTGCTCCCGGGTGATGGTGCCTACCATTCGTCGGCGAGCCTCGGCGGAACCTTTCTCTATACCACAGGTCTTCCTCAGCAGGTCGGCGGTGGGCGGGGTCTTGGTCACAAAAGTGAAAGACTGATCCTGGTAAACGGTTATCTCGACAGGGATGATGCTGCCTACCTGGCTCGATGTGCGAGCGTTGTATTCCTTGCAAAAGGCCATTATGTTGATGCCATGCTGGCCCAGGGCCGGCCCGACGGGTGGGGCAGGGTTGGCTTTGCCAGCCGCTATCTGTAGCTTGATGATCGCTTTAACCTTCTTAGCCATTCATTCTCCTCCTTAATTACATCTTCTCCACTTGCAGGAAATCCAGTTCGACAGGCGTGTCCCGGCCGAAAAAGGCGACCAGCACGCGTACCTTGCTTTTATCCATATCTATGTCGTCAACGGTGCCCACAAAATCGGTGAAGGGGCCGTCTACGATCCTGACCCTTTGTCCTGGGCGGAAGGTCACCTTTATCTTTGGCGCTTCTTCCTCCATGCGTTTCATGATCCTCTGGACTTCCTCAGAACGCAGGGGGGTGGGCTTTTTGCCCATGCCGACGAAGCCGGTCACCCCAGGCGTGTTGCGGACTGTGTACCAGGAATCGTCAGTCATGAGCATCTCTACCAGGATGTAGCCGGGGAAGATCTTTTTTTCGGTGATCCGTCGCTGACCATCCCTTACCTCGATCTCCTCTTCTGTGGGCACAACTACCTGGAATATCTTGTCCTGCATCCCCATGGACTCGATACGCTGTTCCAGATTGGTTTTCACCTTGTTCTCGTAGCCGGAATAGCTGTGGACCACATACCAGGCGCTTCCGTCTGATGCTGCCTTCTCTTCTTTTCCTTCTATTTCTTCTACCGACTCTTCCATGTTAGCTTTGACACTCTCTGCTCCGGTTCAGACGAAAGGCAGGCTAATCCATTCCCCCATGATCCTCTCAGTGGTTTCGCCTGCCATCAGCGTATCTATCTAATTATCAGACCGAATACCCAAGCGAAGATGTAATCTATGATACCCAAGAAAGCGGCCATAAAAATCGTGAAAGCGACCACGATGAGGGTTAAGTTCAGCGCCTCCTGACGAGTGGGCCAGGTGACTTTCTTTAACTCTGCTCTGGTTTCCTTGAAGTATTTAACGATGAAATTGTCCTTCTTAACTGATGCTTTGGCCAATCTATTTCTCCTGCTCGGTGATAACCAGCCCTATGGTTCAAGACACCGCCTTAGGAGACGGTGTCTGGAAGAAGGTCAATTACTAGAGGCAGGGGGTATAGGAATCGAACCCATAGCCTACGGTTTTGGAGACCGTTGCTCTGCCAATTGAGCTAACCCCCTGGGTACTCGCCAGTTACTTTGTTTCCTTGTGAGGGGTATGTGTTCGACACCGGGGGCAGTACTTCCTCAGTTCCAAACGACCGGGGTCGTTTCTCCTGTTCTTACTGCTGGTGTAATTTCGTTCCTTGCACTCAGTACAGGCAAGAGTGATTGTAGATCGTATTGCTTTCCTAGCCATTTACATTCCCTTAATTGAGGATTTCAGTGATCACGCCGGCGCCAACGGTCCGCCCACCCTCTCGAATAGCA
>CAZVCJ010000276.1:0-4200 GCA_964625745.1 uncultured Anaerolineae bacterium
TGCCCTCACACCCTGGCCAGGCCGCAGTCTCACGCAAGGTTCATGCCGAATTCACACTATTTTCACCCCCAAAACCCTCAATGTGTGTTACACTTAGTAGGCCAATGGTAACTACTACTCAGGCTGTCATTGCGAGCGGAGCGAAGCAATCCCCAAGCCGCAAGGAGGAGATTGCTTCGTCGCAAGAAAACGCTCCTACTCAGAAACTTCCCCTCACCCCAGCCCTCTCCCCAACGGGGCGAGGGAGCACGTCCCCTCTCCCTTGCAGGGAGAGGGTTAGGGTGAGGGTGGGACGTTTCTGCTCCCTACGGATGGCGCGATGCGCCATGGCCGACTCGCAATGACACGGGCTGAGCAGCAGTTACGGTCAATGATAGTAAGGAGAAGCTAGATGAAGGTCAGACACTTTCTTTCACGTAGAAGGCTGGCAGTCGTTTTTACCTGCCTGATTCTTTGCACAGGCCTGTTTTCGCTTCCCAGCGTCCTGGCCGTTCCTCCGGCTGTCATATCCACTTTGGATGCGGCGGCGCCAGCGGCGGCGACAGCGCCCGGCTTCGAGGAAATCAGGTTGACTGAGGAGAATAACGGCGGCCTGGCTGAGCTCGGCAAAGATCAAGTCCTGATCATCACTCTGGAGAGCAACCCATCCACTGGCTACTCATGGGAAGTAGCGGAGATGGACGAGGACTTACTGCGCCAGGTGGGGGAGACCGAATTCGAGCAGATGTCACCCCTGCTTGGCGCTCCAGAGAAGCAGATTCTGCGCTTCAAGGCGGTAGACGCGGGCCAGAGCACCCTCAAGCTGGTCTATCATCGCTGCTGGGAAAAGGGCGTGGAACCAGCTAACGAATTTTCCCTCCAGGTGGTTGGGTCGCCAGACGTCGCGCCGGAGAAAGGGTTGACGAAGCCTGCGGTGGAAGAGTTCACACACCTGGAACTCTCCCGGCGGCGTCCCCCTGTTGAGCCTGGAACCCCTGGAGAGATCGAACTGCAAGGGGGCAGTCTCGCTGGCTGGGCCAACATCGTGACTGAAGATTTCGAAGGGAGTTTCCCAGGCGTCTGGGATGTATTTGATGACGTTAGCGGCTATGGCGAATACTATTGGGGCCAGCGCGATTGCAGACCTCATGCCGGCTCCTACAGCGGCTGGGGCGTGGGCGGCGGGGCAAATGGTGGTAGTCTTTCCTGTAGTGCCGACTATCCCGATAACGCCGAATCCTGGATGGTCTATGGGCCATTCGACTTGTCCAGCGCATCCGATGCCGAACTACTGTTCTGGTATTGGAACTACTCCGAATCGTACTACGATGGCCTTTTCTGGGGCGCTTCCATCAACGGCAACAATTTCTACGGCAACGGCGTCAGCGGGGATTCTGGCGGGTGGAACGAAGTGAACTTCGATTTGACCGATGTCTACATTTTAGGCGATCTCACCAGCCAGCCAGAGGTCTGGATAGCTTTCGTCTTCGACAGCGATTTCGCCCTCACCGAAGCTGAGGGTGCTTATGTGGACGATATCGTCCTCCGCAAGGTGACGGGGGAACCCACCACGCCCACACCTACCTCCACGCCAGATGGCCCTCCCTCGTCGCTCCCGGCCGCTTTTGATTGGCGAGCTCAGGGGGGAGTCACCTCCGTCAAGAATCAGGGTTCCTGCGGCAGTTGTTGGGCCTTTGGCACGGTAGGCCCGTTGGAAGCCAACATCAAAATCAAAGATGGGGTTGAAAAGAACCTCTCGGAGCAGTATCTCCTTTCCTGCAACACAGATGACTGGGGCTGCGGTGGTGGGTGGTGGGCCCACGATTACCACGAGTGGAAGAAACCGCCCGGCGAGTCCGACGCTGGAGCAGTCTTGGAAGCAGATTCCCCCTACGTGGCAGCGGACACACCTTGCAACGGCCCCTACTCCCATCCTTACCAGATTGATTCCTGGCACTACGTAGGAAGCGAATGGAGTGTTCCACCTGCTGAAGCCATAAAGCAGGCCATTTATGACCATGGGCCTGTTGCGGCTGCCGTCTGCGTAAACTCCGCTTTTCAAGGCTATCCCGGCGGTGTTTTTACAGGCCCTGAATGTGTGGACCTGAATCACGGCATCGTCCTGGTCGGTTGGGATGACAATCAAGGGACGAATGGGGTATGGATCCTGAGAAACTCCTGGAGTGCAGGCTGGGGCGAAAGCGGCTACATGCGCATTGAATACGGGACCTCCCTGGTGGGGTATGCTGCAAACTACGTGAGCTATAGCTCTCAAGGTCCTACAACGACGCCCACCAGCACGCCTACGGCGACGCCAACGTCGGTGGGCCCGACCCCGACACCCACTCACACGCGCACCAGCACCCCGACGCGCACCAGCACCCCGACGCCCACTCACACGCCTACGGCGACGCCGACTACCGTCTGCACAGACGACGGTTACGAGGAAAACGACACCTGCAGCGCGGCTGTTCTCATCGCTCCAGGCGCCTATCCCAACCTCCAGGTTTGCTCCGGCGACGACGACTGGTTCGCCGTGGATCTCGAAGCCGGCGATACGGTGATCATCACCGCCTACTTCACTCACGCCCTGGGTGACCTCGACCTGGAGTTGCACGACACCAACTGTGGGACCTGGCTGGACTATAGCACCTCGTCCACCGACGACGAGCAGATAGTGTACACCGTTGATGCCAGTGGTACCTACAACGTCTGGGTTTATGGATACGTGGGGGCTGAGAATAGCTACGACCTGGAGGTAGCGGTCTCGCCGGCGGCGCCGACGCCCACTCACACGCCCACCAGCACCCCAACACCCACCAACACGCCGACGGCCACCCCTACTGTCGCCACCCCGACTGCTACCTCGACACCCTCTCTCACTCCCACCGCCACGCCGACGGGAGGGTCTACACCCCTCGTCTGGATTGCCCCGCCGCAGCAGACGGTTCAACTCAGCGGGGGAAACTTCACCGCCGACGTGGCCATCGCCGACGTGACCGACCTGGGGAGCTTCGAGTTCACCCTGGCTTTCTCCCCAGGCGTCGTACACGCGGAAGCGACGGAGTTGGGCGACTTCTTGGAGAGCACGGGACGCAGCGCGGTCCCCGTCGGTGAGATCAACAACGAGACAGGGACAGTTACCTTCGGCGCTGCCAGCTTTGGAGAGTCATCGGGACCCAACGGGTCGGGCGTGCTGGCCACCATCACCTTTTCGCCCCAGGCCGGCGGAACGAGCGATCTGCACCTGCAGGACGTGCAGATCACGGACACTGCTACAGGCCCGATTCCCGTGGATCGGCAGGATGGGCAGGTCACAGTGACGGCGAGCATCCCTGGGGACCTGGACGGCGACTGCGACGTGGACGTGGTGGACATCATGATGGTGGCCAGCCACTGGAACACCACTGAAGGCCAACCAGGCTACGACCCAGCTTGCGACATGGACGACGACGGAGATGTTGACGTGGTGGACATCATGCTCGTCGCCTCCCGCTGGGGAGATACATGCTAAAACGTGAAACGTGAAATGTGAAACGTGAAATGTGAAACGTAAGAAGTGAAGGCGTGAAGTGTGCATAGAACGCTCTTCGTAAAAAGCGACGCCAGCCTCAGGTCATATCCTGGGCTGGCGTCGCTTTTTGTGGCGCATTGTATCAGGCAGCGGTGCTCAAGCGGGCCGATAAGCCGAGTTCTGTTCCCTCCCGGCTACGAGCCGGTTGAGGGCGGCGATCATCTATCTAGGACGACGGTTGCCCGCCGCCTCCAGCGGCCTACCCGAGGGCTTGGGACGAGCAGCCCCTGGCGCGAGAGGGTTTCCCCTCTCGCGCCACGCCCTCTGCTTGGCCTTGCTCCCGGTGGGGTTTGCCTAGCCGGCCCGGTCACCCGGACCGCTGGTGAGCTCTTACCTCACCTTTTCACCCTTACCGTTACGGCGGACTGTTTCTGTGGCACTGTCCGTCGGGTCGCCCCGCCTGGGTGTTACCCAGCACCGCGCTCTGTGGAGCTCGGACTTTCCTCGGACGGCGAAAGCCGCCCGCGACCGCCTGGCCTGCTTGAGCGCCGAATTAACTATAACATATACGAACCTCGTTGTCAAATGAGCACTCGGTGGCGAAATCTTTGGAGAATCGCATCCCATGTAAAGATAAAGATATGCGCCGGCTCCTTGATGAAAATTGTAAGGTTTATTCGTTGACAAAATGGGCTGGATTTGATATA
>CAZVCJ010000277.1:0-4192 GCA_964625745.1 uncultured Anaerolineae bacterium
TACGAGAAGCTGCTCCCCCTGGGTGGCTGCCGCTTGTGCCTGGTTGAGATCGAGAGGATGCGGGGCCTGCAGACGGCCTGCACGACGCCCGTGCGAGAAGGGATGGTGGTGCACACCAACACCCCGGAGGTGCTCAAGACCCGCCAGGGGATGCTGGAATTCCTGCTCATCAATCACCCCCTCGATTGCCCCGTCTGCGATAAGGGCGGAGAGTGCACCCTCCAGGATTGGGTCTTCAAATACGGGGCCACCGAGAGCCGCTTCGTGGAGGAGAAACGCCACAAGAGAAAGGCCCACGCTCTCAGTCCCCTGATAGTCAAAGACGAGGAGCGCTGTATCCTCTGCCGTCGCTGCGTTCGATTCCTGGAGCAGTGGGCCGATGAAGCGCAGTTGGACTACTTCGAGCGGGGTCGGCAGAGCAGAGTGGACACTTTCGCCGATCGTCCCCTCGATTCCATCTTCTCAGGCAATATCCTGGACACTTGCCCCGTGGGGGCCCTCACCAGCCGCGTCTTTCGCTTCCAGGCTCGCAGTTGGGAGCTGGAGCGAACGTCCAGCATCTGCCCCTACTGCGGCGTGGGCTGCAACATCACCCTGGACGTCAAGATGAACAAGCTGCGCCGCATCGGGGCGCGGGAGAACGCCGACGTCAACGACCAGTGGCTCTGCGACAAGGGTCGTTTCGGCCACGCCTTCGTCCACAGCCCCAACAGACTGAAGACTCCTTTGATCAGGAGAGGCGACGAGCTAGAGCCCGCCACCTGGCAAGAGGCATTAGCTCTGGTGAGCCAACGACTGAGCGAGATCGTAGAAGAGAGCGGGCCGGAGAGCGTGGGTGGCATCGGCTCGACCAGGGCCACCAACGAAGCCAACTACCTGTTCCAGAGATTCATGCGGGCCGCGGTAGGCACCAACAACGTTGACCACATCGGGCGCGTGCCCGACGGAGCCAGGCCCCTGACCTCCCTGACCCAGGTGAGGGAAGCCGACGTCATCTTCCTGATGGGCGTTGATCCCGCCGAGGAAGCGCCCATCGTCGAGCTTTTCATCAGGCGGGCCGTGCTCACCAGGGGGACGAAGGTCATCGTAGCCAATCCACGCCGCGTGGCGCTAAACCGCTACGGCGGTCCCTGGCTCGCTTACAAGCCGGGTACTGAGGTTGCATTGCTCAATGGGCTGGTCAAACGTGAAACGTCAAACGTGAATGAAACGTCAAACGTGAAACGTGAAACGTCCCAGGTTGAAGAGATTACTGGCGTCCCGAAGGAGACTTTGCAGCAGGCGGTGGAAATGCTGGCCCAGGCCGAGCGCGCCCTCATCATCTACGGCCCCGCATCCAATCTCCAATCTCCAATCTCCAATCTCCAGTCCCTGACCAACAGCGCCGGCCCCTTCTACCTGGCCGAAGACTGCAACTCCCTGGGCGCTTTGGAGATGGGCGTGGCCCCACATCTGCTTCCGGGCCGGCAGAGCTTGACCGACGGTAAAGCGCGTAAGAGGTTCGGCAAGCGTTGGGGTGCAGAGCCACCCTCCGAGACAGGGCTATCTGCGGATGAGATGCTGAAAGCGGCTACCGAGGGCACGCTCAGAGCCCTTTTCGTGATGAAGTCCGACCCAGCCACCCAGAAGGGAAAGAAGGCCCTGGAAAAGCTGGACTTCCTGGTAGTGCAGGACCTCTTCTTGACTGAAACGGCTAAACTGGCCGACGTGGTGCTGCCGGCGGCCAGCTTCGCCGAGGCGGAGGGCACTTTCACCAACCTGGCGGGACGGGTGCAGAGAGTGCGAGGATCGCTGCGGCCTCCGGGCGAAGCCAGGCCCGATGCCCAGATCCTGGCCGAGTTGGCCCAGGCCATGGGTAAAGACCCTGGCTGCGCATCTGCTGGTGAGGTGATGGCAGAGATCGCTAAGCTCGCTTCCATGTATAGGAACATCAGTTATCAGGAGTTGGGGGAAAGCGGCTTGCCGAGGGCAGAAGAAGACAGAGAGCCTCCAATTTTGGTCAAACCTGAAACTTGCGACCTGCAACCTGAGACTGGCGACTTGTTGGCCCTGGTTACCGGCCGTCTGCTCTACGATGGCGACATCCGCCTGGCCCAATCGGACATCATGCGCCAGTTTGTGCCTGAGCCCTTCGTGGAGATCAACCCCGCCGACGCCGAGGCGCTGGGCATTGCCGATGGCGCAACAGTGACCGTGGCCTCATCGAAGGGAGAACTGAAGCTGGCAGCTAGAGTCAGCGAGGACATCCGACCCGGCTGCGTCTTCGTGCCCCGCAACTTCGCCGAAGCGCCCGTCAGCGCCCTGCTGGATGAGACAGCAGCCATCACCTGGGTAAAGGTTAGGATGTTACGACAAGCATCCTGAGCCTGTCGAAGGATGCGGGTTTGCAGGAGCCGCACCCTTCGACAAGCTCAGGGTGCTCAGGCGAACCAGACAAAGTAGGAAATCGTCAATGGACCTGGTAGCAAGCGTAGTTATCCCCTTCATCAAGAGCATCGTCATCGTCGTGGGGCTGCTCGTCGGCTTCGCCTACACGACCTGGTTCGAGCGCAAGGTGTGCGCCCGCTTCCAGATACGTTACGGGCCCAATCGGGCCGGGCCTTTTGGCCTCTTGCAGCCCGTGGCCGACGCAGTGAAGGCCATCTTCAAAGAAGAGATCATCCCCTCGAAAGCGGACAAGGTGCTCTATTTCATAGCGCCGGGGCTATCCATGGCCACTGCTCTCCTCGCTTTCGCCGTCGTCCCGGTGGGCAGGCCCATCCACCTCTTCGGCCGCGAGATCCCCCTCCATCTCGCCGATGTCAACGTCGGCGTGCTCTACCTCATGGCCGTGGCGGGGTTGGCGAGCTATGGCGTCGTCCTGGGGGGATGGTCGTCCAACAACAAGTATTCCCTGATGGGGGCCCTGCGCACCGCGGCCCAGATGATCAGCTACGAGCTGCCCATGGGGCTGGCTTTGATCAGCGTCCTGCTGTTGGTGGGCGATCTGAGCCTGGTGAGGATCGTGGAGTACCAGAGTACTTTACCCCTCATCGTGTTACAGCCTGTGGCCTTCATCATCTATCTGATTTGCAGCTTCGCCGAGGCCAGCCGCTCCCCCTTCGATCTGCCAGAGACGGAGAACGAGCTGGTGGCCGGCTTCGCCACCGAGTATGGGGGGATCAAATTCCCGCTCTTCTTCATGGCCGAGTACATCCATACGATCACCGCCAGCGCTGTCGTCACCACCCTCTTCCTGGGCGGTTGGCAGGGGCCTTTTGCGGACCTGCACCCGCTAATCCCGCCATTCTGGTTCTTCGCCAAGACCGTCTTTATGATCTTCGTCTTCGTCTGGGTGCGGGCCAGCACGCCTCGCGTGCGCTACGACAAGCTGATGAAGTTCTGCTGGAAGTTCCTGGCTCCGTTGGCATTGGTTAATCTGGCGGTGACCGCCGTCGCGGTCGCTCTGCTCGCCTAGGAGTTTGTCGGGGAAGACTTCGGAAGTCTGGGAGCACGCCCTCTCCGACAGGTTGCTAGAGATTCGATATTGGAGATTGGATATTGTGATCACTGAAGCGGTCAAGGGTTTATACCAGATTCTCAGGGGCATGGGGGTGACCCTCAGGTATTTGTTCGTCAAGCCCATCACCGTCCAGTATCCTGAGGAAAGGGTTCGCCTCTACCCCCGCTTCCGGGGCCGGCACGAGTTGCAGCGCGCTGTCCTGAGCTCGTCGAAGGATCGAGAGGACGGCCTGGAGCTGTGTGTAGGCTGCGGCCTCTGCGCGGCCTATTGTCCGGCCGGCTGCATTTATGTCGAGGCCGCCGAGAACACCGACGAGGGGCGCTATTCAGAGGGAGAGCGCTACGCCCAGGTCTACGAGATCAACCTCAGCCGCTGCATCTTCTGCGGTTACTGCGAGGAGGCCTGCCCCACCGGTGCCATCCAGTTGAAGTACGAATTCGCCCTGGCCGACTACCAGCGGGATGACCTGGTCTATAGCAAGGAGCGACTGCTCACTCCGGCCATCCCTCACGTGATCGTGTTGGAGGACAGCCGTTCAAGGGTGTCATTGCGAGGAACGAAGTGACGCCTGTCCTGAGCTTGTCGAAGGAAAGCAATCCCCACCGTTGCTTGCAATTGAAGGCAGGAGATTGCTTCGCTTCGCTACTCAGAAACTTCCCCTCACCCCCGCCCTCTCCCCAAAGGGGCGAG
>CAZVCJ010000278.1:0-4192 GCA_964625745.1 uncultured Anaerolineae bacterium
CTTAATTTTTCTTTAATTCGTGTTAATTCGTGAAATTCGTGGCGAATAGTTCGTGGTGAGAATCACTTCACCAGCCGCTGGTGATTGGGTCGCTATCCCAGAAACAGCTTGATCAGGATGGCGATAATAAGGGTGATCAGGATGCCAAAGGTACCATTGATGCGCCGATTGATCTCCCCAAAGCGAACCTCCATCACTTGTTGCAGCCCCGTGATCCGTTCGTCCACCTGCCCGAAGCAGGCCTCCGTCACCTGCTGCAGCCCCGTGATCCGTTCGTCCACCTGCCCGAGGCGGGATTCGACTTCCCCGAAGCGGGCCTCCATCACTTGCTGCAGGCTGCGCAGTTCCTCTTTGGTGGCCATAAGAGCCATCCCACGCTTCAACTCCGCCACGTCTTCCTGCAGGTGCAGGATGGCCCCCTCCATGCGGATGACTGCCCCCACAGGAGAACGCTTGATCTCCTCCACGTCCTGCAGAATGCTCACAGGAACAATCTTGTCCCGCTCCTCCAGGATCACCTGGCTGATCAACGCCCGTAGCCCCTCAATATCCTCTGCTCTCGTCCGCGTCAACACTGCCTCACTGGCCATCAATGACCTCCTTTCCTTCGCTACCGAGCAGACCCCGTACCCTCATCGTCGGCTATGTGATCCGTCAGAAGCCTATTATACTCCTCCGACATCGTTTGTCAAACGAACGCAGGCGCGGCCTCACGATCCATTATGCCTCTTTCCTATCGCCGTAGAGCTCTTCCTCGATCTCCTCGGCAGAAAGCATCTTGCCAGAAAGAACGCCTGCTACCGATAACAAGGGTTCGTCCTGCTCTGTGGCCCTCCACGTCAGGAATTCGACAAAGCTCAAAACTTGGCGCAGGTTAGACTCGGGTAAGTATTCCAGTTTATCCACAATTCTCTCTCTTAAAGCGACCATGGGTTCTTCTCCTTTCACCTGTGCCATTCTTACAGCACCACCCTTTTGCTGCCAGCACTTCCTCCACCAGCCGATCCTTCGCCAAGCTCAGGACAGGTCTCGTCGAACTTGCGCTCAACCCTTCGGCGAGCTCAGGACAGGTCTCCGCCCGCTTCATCCCCAGGCTTGCCCTGAGCCTGTCGCTTGTACTGAGCCTGTCGAAGTGAAGGGATAGCGCCGTTCAGATAGATGTTCTCCCGCCCGGTCATCCCCCTGCCTGCGGGGGGACAGAGGGGGGGGTGGAAGCCGGTGCCCACCCTTCGACCCCGCTCAGGGCAGGCCTCCAGCAGGGAGCCCACCCGCCCGTGGATCTCGGCGTAGCCCTCCGTGGGCTCGGTGATGCGGGAGAGGATCTTCAAGAGCGTGGTCTTCCCCGCCCCGTTGCGGCCAATGCTTGTCCTGAGCCCGTCGCTTGTACTGAGCTTGCCGAAGTGAAGGGATGCCCACCACTTCGCCGCGCTGCACCTCGAAGGAGACACCTTTCAATGCCCAGATGGTCTCGTTAGAGACGGCGGACGACTGACCACGGATGACGGAGGATAGGCGGCGGAAGAAGGGGGCAGTGGCAGCATCAGTCAGGCTTTCGCGCAGGGTCTTGTAGCGCGCCTGCGGGCCGCCGATGCGGTATTGCTTGCTCAAACTCTCAACACGAATTGCAATGTCACTCATGGTCGTTAACCTTGGCCAGAATGGGAGTCAGGAATGGAAGACGGGGGATGAAAGTTAAGAAATGCGATTTGACAAAATCGTTGAATTCTGCTATGATTAGAAGCGGATCGGGTGGGCTCAACCGAATCTCCGGCACACCACCGGGGTGATGGTGGGCCTGTGAGGCCGAAAGGCTGCACCCGGTCGTTTCTTTTTAACCCCCTAGCAAACTTCCAGCAACTCCTCTGCCGATAGCGTTTTGTCCGCTTTCGCCTGTCGCCGTGTGACTCGAATTGCTGCCCGATGAGCAGGCGAATTCTTCCCGATGCGAGTGATTACGATATCATCCCTGGAGAACTCAAATCCCAGAGCCCGAATCCGATCTAACAGCAGCGACTTGATGGTCGCCTCATAAGCCAGTGTATTCCTCGTCAATCGTCAACAGATCTATCTCCTCCAGATGATCGCCTATGGCCAGCAAAACAGCACCGACGAACATACGGATCATCACCATCCTGGGCTTTATCCCCCGTTCCAGTAACGCCTGCCGCACCTCTTGTTTCACCCTGGCAGTGACTCTCAAGGTGACCGTAAAACCATTCAAGACTGCGACTGTGGTTTCTCCGGACATCTCTATTCGGCCACTCTGGTCTACTTCGACGTTCGACATGGCAAAAAGATATTCTCCTGTCCGGTCAGCTCGGGGTGGAAGCCGGTGCCCACCTCCAGCAGCGAGCCCACTCGGCCGTGGATTTCGGCATGGCCCTCCATCGGCTCGGTGATGCGGGAGAGGATCTTGAGCCTTGTACTGAGCCTTGTCCTGAGCTCCGTCGAAGGGCTGTCGAAGTAAGCGTGGTCTTGCCCGCCCCGTTCCGCCCGATGCCTGTCCTGAGCCTGTCGAAGGGATGCCCACCACCTCACCGCGCTGCACCTCGAACGATACATCCTTCAGCGCCCAGATGGTCTCGTTGGAGACGGCGGACGACGGAGGATAGACGGCGGAAGGGTGCCCCCACCGCCTCGGTCAGCGATTCGCGGATCGTCTTGTAGCTCGCCTGCGGACCGCCGATGCGGCTTGTCCTGAGCTTGTCGCTTGTACTGAGCTTGTCGAAGTGAAGGGTATTGTTTGCTCAGGTTTTCGACTCGGATGGCGATGTCAGTCATACTTCTTTTTTGCCACGAATTGCACGAATTCTCACTAAATTTTATTTTTTCGTGTTAATTCGTGGAACCTGTTCTGAGCCTGGTCGAAGGGTTCGTGGCTAATCCTCTCTTCGGCTATTCACACTAACTTCCCATACGAAAAGACCAACCGGATGCCGGCATCACGCACCCTCTGCTGCACTTCTGGACGCGCCCGGTAGCAAAAGCAGATTGGAAAGATCTCACCCACCAGATGCCGCCGCGCCCGCTCCACTTGCCGCGCAAACCGATCCACTTCCTTCTGTGTCAGGTTGTGCTTGGCCTCCCCAACGATCCAGATCACCTGTCCCGGCCGCGCCGGGTCGGTCGCCTCCCCGAAGACGTTCACCTCCTCCGGTTCTCCGTCCCAGGTCAGCCACTCGCGCTCCAGCACACCCACCTGCCAGTCAAACTCTCGCTTAAGCACATCGTGCAGCACAATGTAAGCGATGTCCTCAATGTCCCCGCCAACTGTCTCGCTCAATCCACCCACCTGCTTGCGCAACCGATCAACCGCCGTAACCAGATTTGCGACCGCTTTGCTGTTTTCTTCTACGATGAACTCGATGCGGGTTAGCCGCTCCTCAGTGCGCGTCTGTGCTTGCACCAACTCAGCCATCCGCTCTTCAGTGCGCCGTTGCGCCTCAGCCAGTCGCTCCACCGCGGCCTCCAACCGACCGATTCGCTCCTCGGCCCGTGCCTGCGCCGCTGCCAGTTTCTTCATCTCCTCTGTGGTGCGCCGTTGCGCCTCGGCCAACTCCGCCACAATCTGCTTCAGTTCGCGAAAGTCCTCACGCGTCACCTCGGCCTGGCGTACCTGCGCCGCTACCCTGTCCAGCACATGCAGCATCACTCCTGCTGTACGGGCGTCAAACACCTGCTGCATCTCGACCAACAGCGCCTCCCGATCAACCAGCACCCTTCCGTCGTTCATCGTTCGTACCTCCTCTGTTTTCGCTCCACGCATTTCTGTCGAAAGCGCTCGTCCCCCACCGCCAGCACCTCGTCCACCAGCAGAATCTCCGGCTCCAGGTGGGCGGCCACGGCAAAGGCCAGGCGCACGTACATGCCGCTGGAGCTTGCCCTGAGCCAGGCCGAAGGGTAGTGCTTCACCGGCGTGTCCATGAACTTCTCGATCCTTCGACAGGCTCAGGACGGCGTCTCGGCAAAGGCCACGATCTCGTCAAACTTGCGCTCAACCCTTCGGCGAACTCAGGACAGGTCTCCGCCCGCTTCATACCCAGGCTTGCCCTGAGCCTGTCGAAGGGATAGCGCCGTTCAGATAGATGTTCTCCCGCCCGGTCATCCCCCTGCCTGCGGGGGGACAGAGGGGGGTGGGGTGGAAGCCGGTGCCCATCCTTCGACAAGCTCAGGACGACGCCTCCAGCAGGGA
>CAZVCJ010000279.1:0-4187 GCA_964625745.1 uncultured Anaerolineae bacterium
TGAGGCTGGCATTGGAAATGCAGGGTGAAATGGCCAATTGCTATCTACTGAGTATAGCGACTCATTGGTGAGAGCGCTGGATAAAGGCGGCCTGGTCTGGGAAAGCAGCGATGACCACGAAACTGTGGATGAGGCTCTGCAGGCTTTGGAGATAGAACTAGCCGAGTGGTTAGAACAATTGGGTACAGAATCAGTAGATCCAAATTCTGAGCAGAATGGCCCCCATGCCCGCGAATGGCTGGAAGGCGGCGGGGTGAGGAAGGTGCACAATAGGTGAAGCTCAACAATGGAGGTCAAGGAATGAACTGGCAAGAACGAATCTCGGTAGACCCTTTGGTTTGTCATGGCAAAGCCTGCATCAAGGGCACGCGGATAATGGTTTCGGTCATCTTGGATAACCTGGCTGCAGGTGTCAGTCCGAAAGAAATCTTGAAGAGTTACCCCTCGTTGAGTTCGGAAGACATCCAGGCTGCTATCGCTTATGCGGCAGAACTGGCACGCGAACGCATCGTTCTGGTACCTGCAGGAGCCGCCGCATGAAGTTCAAGATTGATGAGAACCTGCCCGTGGAGATGAAGACCCTGATATTGATCAGACACGCCAAGTCCAGTTGGAAGAACCCATATCCAAAGAAGGGACGGTAAAACATGCTAATCTTCGACGGCCACAATGACACCTTGCTACGCCTGCCAGAGCGTGGCGGGGAGCGCTCGTTCCTTGCGCGAAGTGAAGAGGGTCATCTCGATCTACCCCGCGCTCGTGAAGCTGGATTTGGCGGCGGTTTCTTCGCCATCTTTGTTCCGCCTCCCACAGTAGACCACTCAGCCTCACCGGCCCCTGCTGATCTGCTTATCAAGACAAAGGACGGGTACGAGGTAAGGCTGGCCGATCCGATAGATTTCGATTACGCTTACGAGTTTACCAACGAGGTGATCACCAGCCTGTTTCGCCTCGAGGAAGCCGCCCAGGGCGCGATCAAGGTTGTGCGAAACGTCGAGGAGCTGGTGGATTGCCTGGATCAAAACGTGTTGGCCGTCGTCCTGCACTTCGAGGGGGCTGAGGCGATTGATCCCGAATTGCACCATCTGGAAGCGTTCTACCAACTGGGCTTGCGTTCGCTGGGCATCACCTGGAGCCGCCCCAACGCCTTCGGCTGCGGTGTCCCTTTCAAATACCCTGCCTCTCCAAACATCGGCCCAGGTCTGACCGAGGCGGGCAAGGAATTGGTATGTGCCTGCAACGATCTCGGCATCATGCTCGACCTGTCACACCTCAACGAGCAGGGTTTTGGGGACGTGGCGAAACTGTCCGCTGTCCCCCTGGTGGCAACCCATTCGGCCGCCCATACCCTCACGCCCAGAACGCGCAATCTCACTGATGAACAGCTAGACGCCATTGGCGACTCGAACGGGGTAGTGGGCGTCACCTTCGCCATCCACGACCTGCGCCCCGACGGCAAACTCGAGGAAGATGTCCCCCTGGCAGCCCTGGTACGTCACATTGATTACATTGCTCAGCGCATCGGAATTGATCACGTCGCCTTTGGCTCTGACTTCGATGGGACTACCATACCGAAAGAGCTGGGAGATGTCACCGGACTTCCCAGACTTCTCGGAGCGCTGCGCGAGCATGGGCTCGATGATGCCGCTCTTCGCAAACTGACTCACGAGAACTGGATTCGCGTGCTTCGAGACACCTGGAATGATTAATGCGGAGGCTCTTCCATGAGTCGCACTATTCGTTATCAAGGCGCTATCATCCGTCACGATCACATATTGCTGATCAAGCATCGCGAATACGCGAGCGGAGATGACTACTGGGTGATCCCTGGCGGCGGACGAGAAGATGGCGAAACCGAGGAGGAATGTGTGGAGCGCGAGGTGAAGGTTGTTCGTTTGCGCAACTGCCGCCGTTGGGTTATAATAAGGACAGGCCGGCATCTACGCCAGCGCGGATGTGCACGTATGGCAGCGAAAAAGAGTATACCTACCATAACAACCTCCCGCCTGATTCTGCGAGCATTCACTGAAGAGGATATTGATCCCTTGCATAACATTCTTGGCGAGGAGGATGTTCTCCGCTACTTCCCGAACCCAAATCCCCCCTCACGGGAAAAGGTTGAGAAGTTGATCTCTGCCCGACTCGACCATTGGGAAGAGCATGGATTCGGATGGTGGGCCATTGAGCCGCGCTCGAAGAAGCAGTTGATCGGCTGGAGCGGGTTACTGTTTCTACCGGAGACAGAAGAGGTCGAAGTAGGCTATCTGTTGGACAAAGCCTTCTGGGGGAAGGGATTGGCAACTGAGGCGGCCCAAGCCTGTTTGCAGTACGGCTTCAAGGATTTCGACATGCAGAGCATCGTTGCCATCGTGCACCCGGAGAACGTGGCTTCCCAACGAGTCATCGAGAAGTTGGGGATGTCTTTTGTGGACGAGGCCCGTTATTTTGGAATGGACTGCCATCGCTACTCGATAGAGCGTTCGTCTTTCAACTCGGATAGAGGTGAAAACCTGTGACACAGATTCGTCCATACTCGGAGTCAGATGAGGCAGCCGTAGCTGAACTGTGGCGTCAGGTATTCCCAGGTTCGCCCTCGTGGAATCACCCTGAGACCGACATTCAGCGCAAGCTCTCCGTGCAACGCGAGCTGTTTCTGGTGGCAGCCCTCGGTTCCGAGATTGTGGGCACTGCGATGGCTGGATACGATGGCCATCGGGGATGGGTTTACTACGTGGCAGTCAGTCCGAGACACCGCAGGCAAGGCATCGGAACCGCTCTGATGCGCAATGTCGAGCAGAGACTCGCCAGCCTCGGCTGCCCCAAGCTCAATCTCCAGGTTCGCGCTTCAAATCACGAAGTCGTATCATTCTACGAGAACCTCGGATACGAGGTCGAGGAGCGAATCAGCATGGGGAAGCGTTTGGAAAAAGTCAGTAACCAGCCCTAACTTCTCAAGTGATCTGCCCTCGCAGCTCCCGTCAGCGAGGCTGGGGCACTGCCCCCAACCTATATCACACACAGGAGGAAAGTCAAAAATGGAAATCACCACCAAGCAGTTGAAGCGAGTTGACGTGGTCACAGTCAGTGGCCGCGTTGACAGCTCTACAGCGCCAGAACTGGATAAGGTGCTCAAGTCAATCTTAGAAGCGGAACGGTTTCGCATTTGCCTGGACCTCAAGGATCTGGAGTATCTCTCCAGCGCGGGAATAAAGGTTCTCATCTCAACTCTCAAGACCTGTAAGCGATGGAATCGGGGTGAGCTACGCCTGGCCAACGTGCCGCCCTACATCGCCGAGGTCTTCGACCTGGCCGGCCTCATCCCCCTCTTCAAGCTCTACCCCAACCTCGTCGAGGCCGTGGGCAGCTTCTAGTCTTTGAGGCAGGAGTGCAAACGTAAGTCCGCCCCATGAGCAGACTCGCGTTGTTCGGCTGAGCCCTTCGGCGAGCTCAGGACAGGCTCACCTGGCCTGGATCTGGCGCTTGTCCTGAGCTTGTCGAAGGGATCCAGGTCGAGCGAAATCGGATGGGTGCGTTTCATTTCAGTTGAGGTTAGACTTCCGAAGTCTTGTCCAACTCATTTGAAACACACCCCAATCGGATCTACCGAGACTCCTGCCTCAAAGCTGGCGCGGCGGTATTTGCCTGCGCCATTATGTTAATGCTGTCCCAACCTGCCACTACTCAGCCGAAGGAGAGACAATGCCCAAGCAATGGGAGTTGACAGTGGATAGCCGCCTCAAGAACCTGGCCACTATCGCTGATTTCGTGGTCGAGGCGGCCCAGGCCGCAGACCTGAATGAGAAAGCCACCTTCGAGGTACAGATGGCTGTGGATGAGGCCTGCACCAACGTCATCAAGCACAGCTACAGGGGAGAGGAAAATGGCAAAATCGCCCTCTGTTGCAGGCGTGCGGAGGACAATTTCGTGGTCACCATCCGCGACTATGGCCAGCCTTTTGACCCAGGAGCCATCCCCCCGCCGGACACCACATGCGGCCTGGCCGAACGCTGCAATGGGGGGTTGGGTCTCTACTTCATGCGCCGGCTCATGGATGAGGTTTGCTTCCACTTCGATACCGAGGGCAACGAGCTGACGATGATCAAGAGCATACGCCGACGAGCTTGACCGCCGCAGGTCTCCCGACCGAGGCGAAAGGGAATCGGCCAGGAAACCGTGGAGGTTTCCCG
>CAZVCJ010000280.1:0-4171 GCA_964625745.1 uncultured Anaerolineae bacterium
TGCAAGCTTGAGCTACTATGGAGACTTCCGAAGTCTTCTCCGACAAGCTCCTAGACTGCCGTCCATCCGCCATCCACTACCAGCGTGTGGCCAGTGACAAAGTCGGACGCCGGGCTGGCCAAAAAGACCACGGCACCAGCGACTTCCTCTGGCTCGGCCACGCGTCCCAGAGGAATGCGGCGGACGATGTCTTCACGCACGTCCTTGTCCTGTAGCAGGGCCTCGACGAGCGGGGTTCTCACGTACGTGGGCGCGACGGCGTTCACGTTGATGCCGTATGGCGCCCACTCGAGCGCCAGTACGCGGGTGAGATTGACGACTGCCGCCTTCGTCGCACAGTAGACGGCGCGCTGCTGGTCACCCACCAGTCCCATCTGCGAGGCAACGTTGATGATCTTTCCCCCCTGTCCCCGCTCGATCATGTGCCGCCCCACGGCCTGGGAGCAGAAAAAGACACCCTTCTGGTTGACACTCACGATGCGATCCCAGGCATCCTCCGTGACGTCTACGGCGAACTGGCGGATGTTTATGCCGGCGTTGTTGACCAGGATGTCGATGTGACCCCATTCGTCCACGACCTGCTCTACCATCGCCCTGATGGAAGAGATCTGGACCACGTCGAGCGAAACCACCAGCGCGCGACGCCCGGTCGCTCGCACCTCCGCTGCTGTTTCTTCAGCGTCACGCTCTCTGCCGGGCAGCTCTGTGACGACCACGTCTGCGCCGGCGTGCGCCAGGGCCGTGGAGAACGTCCGCCCCATGCCACGCCCAGCCCCGGTAATGATGACAACCCGGTCCTCCAGTCGGAATGTGGGAAATCTCGTTTCATTCACCTCCTGGGGAGCAGCATGACTGCCGGAGTACGAGTTCTGTCGGTAATTCCACGCGCTCGATGGGGCGCTGTGGATCCTCGATGTATTCCAGCAACATGCGCGTTGCGATGCGGCCCATCTCTTCCAAAGGCTGTCGCACCGTGGTCAGAGGGGGGTGGACGCGGGCAGCCTGGGGAATGTCGTCAAAGCCCACAACCGATACACCTTCGGGAATGTGCAGATTGTGCTCGCGTACGGCCTCCATCACGCCAAAAGCCGATACGTCGTTGGAGGCAAAGATGGCGGTGGGGGGGTGGGGTAGCTCTAGCAATGCACTGGCTCCGGTGTAGCCCAAAGGTTGAAAGAAGTTTCCCTCGCGCACCAGTTCTGGGTCGAAGGCGGCCCCATGATCTGCTAACGCGGCTTTGTATCCCTCCAAACGATCTTGAGCGCATCTCTGATCCATCGTGCCAGTGATAAACCCAATACGTTGATGCCCCAGTTCAGCCAGGTACTTCGTGGCGTCGTATGCACCCTGCCGATTTGCAGCCGCGACGGCCGGGGTCTCTTCATCGAGGCCTCGGTGATCAATCAGAACGTGGGGGAAGCGATACTGGCGCAGCGTCTCCAGATAGGCCCCTGGATTGCGTGGCAGGACAAGCAGCAACCCATCTGCTAAACCCCGGGTGAGCGTGGCCACGTGAGCCGATTCCTTTGTCTTGTGCCGGTGGGTGGTATAGAGCAATAGCTCGTATTGAGCAGAGGCCAGCTCTGCATCAATGCCTCGTATGATCTCCCCAATGTAGCTGGTGCCTACGTCGTGGACCAGCAGTCCAATTACTTGAGAGCGTCCGCCCGCCAGGCTCCGCGCTCGTTGGTCCACCACGTAACCCAGGCGTGTCATTGCCAGCAGGACACGCTCTCGCGTTTTCGGCTTGACATTCTCTTTGCTGTTGATCACCCGGGAGACAGTGGCGTAGGAAACGCCGGCTGCGCGCGCGACGTCAATGATGGTCACATTGCTAGAGTTCTTCTTCACGGGGACTCCTCTTCAGTAAATGCAAACGTTCACACTCTTTTCGTTATTGGGGCGATATTAGAGCTGTTCCAGGCAGGATCACGGGGTGAAAACGTTCACCGACGGGGGTTAGCGTGGTTTCTGCGCGCTAAAATGCGTTTTGTGAACGCTTGCAATAATAATTTTACCATATTGTGAGGCCTTTGTCAAATTCTTGTGAACGCTTGCAAAGGCAGTGTGGGGTGATCCACGGTACGTACAGCACGGATAGGCAACCTGGCCTCTCCACGCAGGTAGAGCGGAATGCGTTCCAACGGTGCGTCTGCCGTGACCCACTGACCACCGTCGAAGGTCTCGTCCGTCCAGGCATCGGTCCAGGTCGTCCCTCCAGGCAGGTAGACCTCACGGCTGCGAGCGCCCTCGTAGAGCACCGGGGCGACCAGCAGGCCTGGCCCGAACATGAATTGATCCTCCACGGCCCAACTGCCCTTGTCCTCGGGAAAGTCGAAGAAGAGGGGGCGCATCGGCGGGACACCTTTCTCGTGGGCCAGGCGCATCTGTTCCATGATGTAAGGCCGCAGCCGCTCGCGCAGGAACAGCAGTTCCTTGATGATCCCGTAGGCCTCGTCACCGAAGGACCACACCTCGTTGGGGCCGCCGGTGTGCAAACCACTGGTCGGCAGCCGGAAGCCGTGTAGGCGGAACAGCGGGCAGAAGACGCCGTACTGGAACCAGCGCACGATGAGTTCACGGAAGTAGGGCGACTCAGGGTCGCCGCCGAGGAAGCCACCGATGTCCGTGGTCCACCAGGGAATGCCGCTCAGGCCGATGTTCAGCCCGGCGCGAGCCTGGGCCTGCAGCGCCTCGAACGTAGACTGGATGTCGCCAGACCAGACAGCAGCCGCATACCGCTGGCTCCCGGCCCACGCCGACCGGCAGAGAGTGATGATTTCTTCTTCCCCCTCGGCACGCATGCCCTCGTAGAAAGCGCGCTCGTGCATCAGGGGGTAGATATTCCCCACCGCAGCCCCATTGCCGATGTGGTAGCGCAGATTCCCGGCGTCTTCGTGACGAGTCTCTGGCTCGCAAGCATCCAGCCACCAAACCTTGATCCCGTGTTGGTAGTAACCCTCACGGACTCGCTCCCAGATGAAGCGCCGCGCTTCGGGATGGGTGGGATCGTAGTAGTGCATGTAGACAGGGCTCTCGAACCCGGTATCTGTGAAGAGCATGATCGCCGCCACGCCGCGCTCGGTACGGAGCAGCAACCCGCGTCGCTGCATCTCCTCGAAGTTGGCGCTGGCAGGGTTGACGGTGGGCCAGATGGAGACCATCACCCTGACCCCCATCTCCTCCAACTCGCGCACCATTCCCGCCGGGTCCGGCCAGCATTCAGGATCGAACTGCCACTCGCCCTGCATCGTCCAGTGGAAGAAGTCTACGACGATGACCGAGAGAGGCAGGCCACGACGCTTGTACTCGCGGGCCACGGAGAGCAACTCCTCCTGCGTGCGGTAGCGTAACTTGCACTGCCAGAAACCCGCGGCCCACTCAGGCAAGAGCGGCACGTGGCCGGTAGCGTCGGCGTAGCGGGCCATGATCTCCGCCGGCGTGTCGCCTACCGTAACCCAGTAATCTATCTGTGGTGTAGCCTCGGCAACCCAGCGGGTCTGAGCCTGGCTCAGTTCCACCCGCCCCACGGCCGGATTGTTCCACAGGAAGCCATACCCCCGGCTCGATAGCAGAAAGGGAATGCAGACCTCGCTGTTGTATTGAAGCAGATCAATCACCGCGCCCTTCTGATCCAGCAAACCATGCTGGTGCTGGCCCAGCCCGTAGATCCGCTCGTCGTCGTAGGCCTTGAACCGCACCTGGACCTGGAAAAGGTCGCCCCCCACGGGCTTGAACTGCCGCGCCGGCGGCCGGGGGAAATGCGACGGCGACTCGGCCAGGAGCTCAGCGCCAGTGGCAGTATTGAGGACGCGGATTGCCGTCTGGGGACCGGTATCGGCTCGGCCCCCGCCTGGACGGACTTCGGCGGCAATTGCGCCATTGCGGATGACGGCACACTCCTCGCCGATCTCAATCTGCGTTTCTGTGGCGATCGGGTCCAGCAATGCACCGGGCAGGTCGTCACGGATCTCCGGCACCATCGTGGCGCGCACGCGGAGGCTATCGTGTCCCCAAGGCTCAATCTGTACCGTCTCGTGGTACTTTTCCCATAAGAGGGAATTCTTCTCTTGACGAAAGTTTTTCATGGTATCTCCTTTGCTTTATTGAAGAATACATAAAAGACATCATTCATCGAAGCGCTTCGACAATGCATAGCATAGTACGTTTT
>CAZVCJ010000281.1:0-4144 GCA_964625745.1 uncultured Anaerolineae bacterium
ATCTCCTTGCTGAACAAAGGTGGGGATTGCTTCGCAAAAAGCGCTCGCAATGACATCGTAAGTGAATCTGGAGGCAAGACCATGACGGTGTCAGCAAAAGCTTCGCCTTCCTCATTCCGTCGTCGTTGGAACTCGCTCCAGGCCCGCGAGGCTCGTCTGGCCTGGATGCTGATTCTGCCCACGGCGTTGATCGTCTTCGGACTGGTCATCTTTCCAGCGATTTTCAGCGTATGGATCAGTTTTCGCGACGTGGGGCTAAAGAACCTGAATGACGTCTTTAACGCACCATTCGTGGGCCTGGAGAACTACCGCCGGGTCTTCAACGATTTCGCCTTCAAGTTCCAGGGCCTGCGAAACTGGGGGGCGGCAGTTACCAGCATCGTCTATTCGTTCAGCTCGACCATCCTGACCCTGATCGTTGGCCTGATCGCGGCGATACTTCTCAATCGTCCGTTCCGCGCCCGGGGACTGGCGCGCGCCATCTTCCTGTTTCCCTACGTTGCACCCATCGTCAGCGTGGCCTTCGTCTGGCGCTGGATCCTCGACCCACGCCAGTCTGGGGTGCTCAACGACATTCTAATGAGGTTGGGCGTCATTCAGTTACCCAAGGCGTACCTGGCAATGCCCGGCCACATTCCGCTACTACTGGTGATCATCTTCGAGGCCTGGCGCTACTTCCCGTTCGCCATGCTGATGATCCTGGCCCGACTCCAGGCCGTGGACAGTACTCTGTACGAAGCTGCCGACGTAGACGGCGCGAACGCCTGGCATAAGTTCTGGTACGTGACGCTGCCCGAACTGCGCTACGTGCTGGGAGCCGTCTTCCTGCTCCGGTTGATCTGGACGTTCAACAAGTTCGACGACATCTTCCTGCTGACCGGGGGCGGCTTTGGCACCAACGTCCTACCGGTGCTCACGTATCAATTCAGTTTCAGGTCATTCAACTTTGGCAAAGGGGCGGCCAATGCCATGATCTTGTTGATCATCCTGGCCGTGTTCCTGCTGGCATACGTGGGCATTGTCATGAGAAACGTCGAAGAGTGAAAGGGGGCAAGCATGACTACAAGGGACGACCGCCTGAGCTTGATTGATCATCTGGCAAAATGGATCACCTGGCCTCGCTTTATTTTCGCCATAACCATGACCTTCTTCCTGACCAGCATCCTGTTCCCATTTTACTGGATGTTGAGTTCGTCGTTCAAGACCTACGCCGAGATCGGCGCGCGAAACACGGTTTATGTCCCCGGCGCCCTACGCCTGGATGCCTACCGAGAGTTGTTCGACTACTGGAATTTCGATGCCAACATCCTCAACAGCATAAAGATTGCGGTTCCCACGTCCATCATCGCGGTGATCTTGTCCACGCTAGGTGCGTACGCGGTGGCCAGGCTGCACTTTCGAGGCAAGAATCTGCTGCTCAACAGCATCCTACTGATCTACCTGTTCCCAGGTATCCTGTTGATCATCCCCCTGTTTGCCATGGTCGCCCAAATCGGCGCCAGGCTCGGGTTCGAAGTCCAAGACAACCTGCCGGTGTTGATTTTCACCTACCTGGCACAGACGCTCCCGGTGGCGCTGTACATGCTGGCCAACTACTTCCGCACCATCCCCTCCGAAATCGAGCAGGCTGGCCTGATTGACGGTTGCAGTCGTCTGGGTGTTATCTGGCGGATCACGTTGCCCCTGGCGATCCCTGCGCTGGTCTCGGTCGCCATCTACACCTTCATGATCGCCTGGAACGAGTTTCTGTACGCCCTCGTGTTCCTGAACAGCCGCGATCTGTTCACCATGCCGATCAAGATCAATACCATCTTCAACGACCCTCAACCGCGCTCTCACGTCGTCATGGCTGCCTCGACCGTCATGACGGTGCCGGTGATCGTTCTCTTCCTCGCTCTGGAGCGATTCCTGGAAGAGGGGCTCACGGCTGGAGGCGTGAAAGGCTAAAGACACGCTTTTTTGCGCGTGTGCTCGCTAAAGCTCATGTTTTCGATGCGCATCACCTTCACCGTGCCCAGTGATTGGCAGGCTTCTGAGGACTGACGGATTCCCGTTCGTTAGGGAAGGTCTCCCGACCAACCCGCTGCGGCTCGGCCAGTAGACCTCCGCCGAACCAGAAAACGACCCTCGTCGAACCAGAAAACAGATGAGCAGGATCGAATGCCAAACATCGTCACCCATCCATCGAACTTCGCCTTGCCTGAGCAATTAGAGCAACGCCTGCTCGATCACCTGGCCTTCCTGTACGGCGCGGGGCAAGCGCCGGCTCTGCTGGAGCGGCTACGCGCCATCCTGGCCCAGTTCCGGCAGCGGAACCCCCAATTCCTCGCAGTGGAGGAATGTCCGCCTCCTAAGGAGCGACTGACAGAGCGCGACGCCATCCTCATCACCTATGGCGACCAAGTGACGGAGCCGGGCAGACTTCCGCTCCAGACCCTGGCCGAGGTGCTGGAGAAGTACATCCAGGGCATCGTCACCGGCGTCCACGTCCTGCCCTTCTTTCCCTACTCCTCCGATGATGGCTTCTCCATCATTGACTACACGGTCGTCAATCCCAACTTCGGCGACTGGGCGTACATCCAGCAACTGGGATGCAACTTCCGCCTCATGTTCGACGCCGTCATCAACCACATCTCGGCCCACAGTAACTGGTTCCAGGAGTTCCTGAGAGGCAACCCTGAGCTCGCCGACTACTTCATTGTCGTCGAGGAAGGGACCGACCTCTCGCAGGTCGTCCGCCCCAGGGCGCTGCCGCTCCTGACCCGCGTGGATGAGCGTCTCGTCTGGACCACCTTCAGCGCGGATCAGATTGATCTGAACTACACCAGTCCCGATGTGCTGCTAAAGATCATCGAGATTCTTCTGCTCTACGTCGAAAAAGGAGCCGAGATCATCCGCCTGGACGCCATCGCCTATCTGTGGAAGAAGATCGGTACGCCCTGCATCCACCTGGAGGAGGCGCATCGGGTGGTGAAACTCTTCCGCACCGTCTTTGACGCCGTCGCGCCCCACGTGATGCTCATCACCGAGACGAACGTGCCGCACCAGGAGAACATCTCGTACTTTGGCGACGGCACGGACGAGGCCCAGATGGTCTACCAGTTCCCGCTCGCGCCGCTGGTGCTGAACGCCTTCCACTCGGGCAACGCGCGGCACCTTTCCGAGTGGGCGGCCACGCTGGAGACTCCCTCGAACACGACCACTTTCTTCAACTTCCTGGCCTCCCACGACGGCATCGGTGTCACACCCGCGCTGGGCATCCTCAGTGACGATGAGATCCAGGAATTGGTCGAGAAGACCAAAGCGCACGGGGGGTACGTCTCATACAGGGCCAACCCTGACGGCACGCAGAGCGTCTACGAGCTGAACATCTCCTACTTCGACGCCCTCTCCGACCCCCGTGTTTGTTCTGAGTTCGTCCTGAGCAAAGTCGAAGGGCATAGCCGAAGGGCCGCCGAGCCACTGGACCTGCAGGCCCGCCGCTTCCTGGCATCCCAGGCCATCATGCTCGCGCTGGCCGGTGTGCCAGGCATCTACGTTCACAGTCTGTTTGGCTCCAGGAGTTACCACGCTGGCGTGAAGCAAACCGGCCATTACCGCTCTATCAACCGGGAGAAGTTCCGCCGCAGCGACCTGGAACGGGAACTGGCTGATCGGGCCTCGCTCCGCCATCGCGTCTTCTATCCCTACCTTCATCTCACACACACGCGCACCGCACACCGCGCCTTCCATCCCAATGGCCCACAACAGGTCCTTTACGTCCATCCTGCCCTCTTCGTTCTCCTCCGGACCGCGCCGAATGAGAGCGCGTCGCTTCTGTGCATCCACAATGTCTCCAATGCCGAGCAGCCCTTCCAGGCCAACCTGGACCCTCTGCCCTTCCCCTGCTCCGGCCAGGTGCGCGACCTCATCACTGGGACTACCTTCCCTGTAGACGCCGCTGGGAATCTAACCCTGCACCTGGATCCCTATCAGGTGTTGTGGCTGACGGGGTGCGCAGGATGAACGCGGATGATTGGAAAAAATGAAGACTTCAACCCCTTGACATCCGAAACGTTTTGGAGTATAATATAACTATCTCCAAAACGCTTCGGATTTTCTGTTTGTCCCCGTACCGAGAGAGGAAAAGACGATGAGTGTCACC
>CAZVCJ010000282.1:0-4135 GCA_964625745.1 uncultured Anaerolineae bacterium
CATCTTTGTCCTGCGTTACCCGGACCATCCGATAACGACCACACTCAAGCAGGCGGTATCCAGGTTGCTGCCGTAGGCTTCGCCTTGAGCACTCAGCCGAACGGCGCGGGCAATTGCCTGACCGCGACGTATTAGGGTATCCATGAGGAGAAGGCTTGTCCTCTCCCCTGTCAGCACCAATGGAGATGTGACTATGACCTGAATAAATGCGACGGACTAAGGTATCGAGGAGGACAGCGATTTCCTCTATCCTATTAACACATATTAACACAAATGGAGGTGTAACCATGAAACGCTTTCTGGTCTCGCTCGCAGTGTTTGTACTGCTGGCCGGTCTGCTGACGGCTGGTGGCGGCGCGCCCATCCGGGCGGAGGACCCAGAGCTGCCGCGAGGCATCCTCCGCCACCGCGTCGGCCACCGGGCCAAGGTCCAGGATCTGGACACCCTGCTGGCCCAAAACGACGGCGGAGACCCCCTGGCTGGCAACTACAGGCTGGTGGAGGAGGACGAGATCTTCCTGGCCTTGCGGGACTCCTACGGGACGATCACCAAGTGGCAGGCCTATGATGTGGACCACAACCTGGGTACTCCTGGTCTCATAAACGAAGGATATGCTGCTGGCGATAAGCCGGCCGCGGCGACTGGATACTTTACCGGGGATGCCCTGGACGATTTCGTGGTCGTCTGGACGGACGGCTACAAGGTGAAGATGGAAGTGGGGTACCTTAAGGACGGTCTCTACGACATCACCTATGTCCTTGATACCAGTGAACAGCATTACGCCGGATATCCTCCCCGGGTGTCCACGGGCGATTATGATGGGGATGGCCAGGACGAGATCGTCATGGCCTGGTTGGGCGGCGGCAATTGGGCCAACCTCAAGGTTTACGACCCCCAGGGTAGCATCCATCCCTCCGCCGAAGGCAAGCTCTACGATGAGAAGGTGGCCAACGGCAATCTGGACGTGGCCACAGGCGACTTTGACGGCGATGGCAATGTCGAGGTCGTCCTGGCCTGGGAGGACCTGGGGAACTGGTTGGGCGTTAAGGTCTACGAGGTGGACCACAATGGGAACCTTTCCCCAAAAGCCAGGTGGAACGGAGATGGCGGTCGCACCGTAGCCGTCACCACCGGCGATTTCAACGGGGATGGCAGGGATGAGATCGCGGTCGTTGATGGGCAGCACCTACGGATCCTGCAGGTCGCCCAGGATCTGAGCACGCTCACATCGAAAAGCACGCAGAGTTGGAATTGTTCCGGTACAGGCGATTCCTCAGTCATCCCTGTGAACGTGGCAGCCGGCGACTTTAACACCGACGGGATGGACGAGATCGTCTCCACCTGCCATACCGGCAGCAGCGTACTTGTCTATGTCTGGGCCTCAGGCAGCAGTCTGGGTCTGTCCCACAAAGCCACCTGGTCCAAGTCCGTCAACTATGCAGTAGAAGGGTCCCTGGCTATCGGCGACCTGAACCGCGACTTGAGAGCTGAGATCGTCCTGGCCTGGGCACAGTGGGATGATCTGTGGTCCCCTTCCCAACAGCACAACTACGTCCAGATCCTCCAGGTGGCCACCGACCTGGGGTCCATCACCACCAAGGGCCAGGGGGACCTGGGGGAGGCGCCACCCAAGAGCCACTTGGCGGCAGCGGTGGGCGACCTGGACGCCGACAGCATCCGGGTGGGCCCTCCCACCTACTCCAGCGTGGTGGAGGCCAAACAGCTTCTGGCCGTCATCAACGAGCCACCCAAACACTACGACGTCATTGACGGCACCACCTACGATGTCAACAACAACCCGAACACCTACGCTAGCTACGAGAACTCGCAGCGTCAGAGCACTGAGATGTCCCTGACCACCACCCGCGACTGGGGCATCTCCACAGACCTGGAAGCCGAAGCCTGGGGCATCAACGCCAGCCTCAAGACCTCCTACGGGGAGAACTTCGAGAACACGACTAGCTCCTTCAAGGCGATGGCCTTTGGCCAAAATGTCTGGGCCTCCAGCGACGATGTCATCATGCGCACCGAGACGGACTTTGATGTCTGGGAATACCCGGTCTACTCTGACACCGCCGGCACGGTGCAGGGGCACATTGCCGTGGTTTTTCCCCGCAAGCGGGATCCCAATTGCTCGAGCAACTGCGAGGCCTCCACCGTCGCCCGCATTGACGGCAGGAGCCCTTTGTCTTACTACGCCCCGAACCACGAGAACGCCAATCTCCTCTCCTACTCGAAAGATCCGCCAGGCGACATTGGCACCGACATCAAATCCGCCAGCCGCAACTATTTAGGTTCCAACCCCTATGAGTTCTGGGTCGAGTGGACGGATGTCGAGTCGGAAGAGGCCAAGAAGTCCAGACAGCTCGATGTCTCGATCGGAGCCGGGGTGGAGCACTGGGGCATCAAGGCCGAGGTGGAAGGGACCTACAGCAAGGGAGAGGTGTCCACGCAGAAGGTCAGCTTCGAGAATACCACCTCGATTCACCTCTACTTTGACGCCATTGAGCAGACCTACTCCTACCGGGTGGACCCGTACATCTACTGGTCTTCGGACGATGGACACCTGGTGGTTGACTACGCGGCACTGCCGTTGACCGCCAGCCCACCCACCTGGTGGCAGAACACCTATAATAAGCCCGACCCGACCTTCAACCTGCCCTGGAAATACAACCCTCCGACCGAGGATTACCGCCTGCTGAGCAAGGAGATCACCTTCGAGCCTGACTCACCCACGGAGGGGCAACAGGTCACCATCCGGGCCAAGGTGCGCAACTACAGCCTGGTCGGCGCCTACAACGTCAAGGTCCGTTTCTATCGCGGCGATCCAGACGGCGGCGGAGAGCCAATCGGCAGCGACCAGCTCATTCCCCAACTGAACCCGTTGTCCAGTTACACGGTCTCAATGCAGTTCCAGGCCCCGGCCCCGCCACCCCAGGACAGCTATGTGAAGATCTATGCCGTCGTAGACCCTGAGGGCAGCATCGCAGAGATGCACGAGGATAACAACAAAGCGTACGCTATCCTCCCGGTCGTGCCGCTAAGCGTGCCGGCTCCGGGGCTGGTCAATCTCGCCATCACTGCGGAGGACATCGCCTTCGACCTCGAGACGCCAGCCCTCGGCGAAACGGTTCATATCTCTGCCACCATCCATGCCTTAGGCGAACACTTCACCTTTGTTGCGGTGGCGTTCTGGGACGGCGATCCTCGCCGGGGGGGAGAGTTCATTGGCGGCGAGGTCATCCCCATCATCCTGGCTGGCGGGACGGCTACGGCTCATGTCACCTGGGACACCACCGGCCAGTATGGGGCTCACGATATGTGGGTTACCATAGACCATCACGCCGGAGAGGAGCACATCTCCACCGACAACCGGGCCTACAAAACCATCAACCTGCCGCCTTTCCGTCTGTCCCTGCCTTTGGTGCTGAAGGATTTCTAGTCGGGGGTGTTCTGGCGGGCGCTTTGCGGCCTGGTGGAGGAACATGCATGCATGAAAGATCAGACGGATGGGAGGCGACCTGATGGAATATGGCCAAGTTCTGAGGCGCACCGAGGCCGTGAGGGAGCGTATGGAACGAGAGCTGGAGATCGCTTACGAGATGCAGCAGAGCTTCCTGCCTCAGACACTCCCGAAGGTGCCAGACGTCGAGATCGCAGCGACGATGCGTCCAGCCCGCGAAGTGGGCGGCGACTTTTACGACGTGATTCCCCTGAGCGGCGGGCGGGTGGGGGTGCTCATCGCCGATGTGTCCGACAAGGGGGTGTCAGCCGCGCTCTACATGGCTCTGGCCCGCACCCTGCTGCGAGCTCATTCCCTCAGCGCCCGCCCCCAATACCTTAGCGATGCCTTGGAGAGCGCCCAGGTACGGCGACTGATGCGCAGCGGCTCGCTGGGCGCGCTGGCTGCCCTGGGCGCTGTCCGCCAGACCAACGACTACCTGACGGAACACCACTCCGAATCGTGTATGTTCGTCACCCTCTTCTACGCCGTCTACGATCCACAAAGCCGTCTGCTGACCTACGTCAACGCCGGCCACAACCCACCCTTTTTGCACAACACCCTCACCGGCGAGCACGATTGGCTGCGGCCCACCGACATGATCGTCGGCATTATGCCTGACCGCCCCTACG
>CAZVCJ010000283.1:0-4129 GCA_964625745.1 uncultured Anaerolineae bacterium
TGCCGTTCACAACGATGGGATCGGGCGCGAAGCTCTTCTCGATAGTCGGGTGGGCAAGCACCGTCAGCGTGTCGGAGGCGTTGTCAGTGCCTGCGCCCGTCTCGGTGGAGCCGATGTTCCCGGAGGTGTTGGTCAGGGTGCCCACCGACGTCCCGGTCACGTCCACCGTGATGGTGCAGGTTGCACTCGCACCCAGACTGTACCCGGCAACCGCTTGCAGGTTGATCTGCGTGCCGCCGCCCGCGATGGCCGGGGAGAAGTCGCCCGCCGCCGGGCCACCGTCGCACGTCCCTCCCAGGTTGGGCGTCCCCGCTATCTGCATCCCGGACGGGAGCGTGTCGGTGAAATTCAGCCCGTTGAGCGTCGTCGCACCGTTGGGGTTGGTCAACTGGAAGGTCAGCGTGGACGTGCCGTTCACAACGATGGGATCGGGCGCGAAGCTCTTCTCGATAGTCGGGTGGGCGAGCACCGTGACGGTGTTGCTACAGTCGTTGTTGGACTCGTTGCTCTCGGCCACGTGGGCGTCGGGGTCAACGTGGCAGACGCCACCGGTCGGGTTGGCCTTGGCGCCTATCGTGGACGGCGTGGCGGTGGTGGTGACCCGGAAGCCACCAGGAGTGGTGTCAATAGTCACCGTGCCGCCGCTGGCGACGCAGGTGATGACGTTGCTGCTCGCCCCGCCCAGGCTGCAACTGATAAAGCCTGTGCCACCGATGCCGACTTGGTCAGACACCGTCGCCCCGGCGTAGCTCACACCGCTGGAAGGCAGCGTGTCGGAGAAGATGGTCTCGCCGCTGTTGAAGGTCGCGGCGGCGTTGCCGCCATTGGCGATGGTGATGGTCCAGTCCCAGGTGTTTCCCAGCGTGGTGGCACCACCTACGTTGTTGGCCTTCGTCGCCGTCAGATCAGGGGCCGATGCCGCCATCATCTCCATTTCGGCAATTTCTACATAATCAGTTCCTTCATCGGGTGGAGGATCATAGGTGCCACCGGTTATATAGATTCGGTAATACCGGTACGCCGTGGAATTGGAAAAATCATAGGTATACCACGTGTCAGGTGATAAACCTGCATATAAACCTTCATTTGTCTGAGTGTCCAGAGTAGTCCAGGTACTATCGTTGTTGCTGCCCTCAAACGTCCAGTCGTCTGGAACATAAATATCAGTGGCGGCGGTTCGAATACGATAACGTTCAATAGTCTTTTCGTTGCTGGATCCAAAATCATATTTCAGCCATTGAGGATTTGGATCTACGGGATCGTCGGCAGCCCACCTTGTGCCGGTCTCATCGTCAAAGGCGTTTGAGGCGACGTGTGTCTGATACACCGACGAAGCGGACGCCGTTCCGCTGCCCGTCAGGTCGCCGGTATACTGGGCTTGAATTGGCGCGGCCAGGATACCCAGCATCGTTACCAGCAATACCAGCGCCAGCCGGGTCAAGGTAGGCAGAAGGCGTACACGGTTAGTCAGAAGATTGCTTTCCATCTTGTCCTCCTTGGTAGAGTAAAATCAATGGAAGACCAGTTTGTCGCACCGTGTAGCTTCTTGGGAACAGAATAATGATCCTGAGGCTTGGGCAGACGATCGAGAGATGGGAGCCAACGAAACCGGCTCCGCCGGCGCCAATTGTGCGCGTTGACCTTTCCCTGTTTGTAAAGCCAGAGCAGTTATACCACAGAGTTAGCTAGAAAAAAACCTTCGTCCTCTGCCGTGATGGGACAGAGCGTCGCCACACGATTCATTCACCTGAGTTGAACAGGGGCCGTGCCTGCTCAACGGCCCCTGCTCAAGTTTCCTAGTTCCGTTCTGGATAGATCCCGTCCAGAGCGATGACAAAGTTCAGGACGAGGTAGGGCTGCATATTGTCGTGGCCCTGACTGCCACCGGTCGCCTCGATCGCGCTCGCGCCCATCTGGACGAGTTTGTCGCTGTCGCTGTCGTAGATGTCGGGACGGCCCCGTTGCGCCAAATAGTTCCCGCCTGGGGTATCCACGCTGGCCGCATCATTCTGGGCCTGCAACGAGTGAGTGTGCGATGGCATATGCGCCGCGCTCAACACTACCGCCTCCTGCCCACTACGCTGGCCTATCTTTCGGGTAGTCAAGCCCAGCCCGGTCCCCATGTGCACAGGAACGCGGCCGCGCAGATCGGGCAGGGCGAAGGTGGTACGGTCATCGCCGCCATACGTCGTGCTGAGCAGCGAAAAGAGAGCGGTGTTTTGCGCGATGGGGAGTAACTGCCCATCGCAAAAAGCCCATCCTCTCGGTGCAAAGTTGAAACCGACTATTCTGATTTCGCCATAGAATGGTTCAGACATGACTTTTTCTCCTTTTTTACTCTTACTAGTGTGACTTTGTGTTGCGTATAGACATAACCTCTCCTGCGAACAACTGGATAGTTACGGACAGGTTCTCAAAGGCCGTTTCCAATCGCAGTTGATTCAGGTGAACACCGCCTCGTAGCGCATCCCTTCCTCGTCCGGGCCGATTGGCACCAGAAACAGACCCAACGCGCCCATTTCCTGGTGCTCGATCTCATAGATGCGTTGGCGCAGAACTGGAGTCTTTGGACCTCGGAAGACGAGTGAAAAAGACCGCCTCTGGTCAGATTCCCCCCTCCCAGAACTCAATTCGGTCACCTCGATCAGCTCGGCTGACAGCAGCGACTGTGATTCGAAGGAAACGTGAAACGTTTGGCCGAGATAGGGGGAAAAATCCGTGCTTTTCAGTTCATCCAACATCGTACACTCCTTACTCCCTACCGCTCCCCTCCGGCGACCACTCTAGCAAGAAATAGACCTCGCCTTCGCCGATCTTGTGGAAACCAAGCCGGTTGTAGAGGCTCAACGCCGGATTGTACCGCTCGACGTGGATGCGCACCGGCAAGCCGGCCCGCTCCCCGTCGGCCAGAACGTCACCCAACAAGGCGGAACCGATCCCATGGTTGCGATGCTCTGGGAGAAGAGCGACGTCGAGGATCCGAATCTCATCTTCCTGGCGGTCAACGTAGAGCCGTCCGACGGATTCCCCATCCAGAAGGATGATTTGAAATTCAGCCCCAGGGAATCGCTCCTGGTAGAACTTGTGCTGGGCCGCGAACTGCATCACGAGGAAGGATTCCTTCTGGGCAGCATCCCAGCCCAACGGCGCAAGTTCATCCTCTCGCGTGCTGGCATAGACGCGGTAGAGAAAATCTCTGTCTTTTGCCGTGATAGGACGGAGCGTCACCACTCGATTCATTTACCTGAATTGAGCGCTCGAGTTTCCTAGTTCCGGGATGGAAAGAGCCCTATCAGAGCGATGACAAAGTTCAGGACGAGATAGGGCTGCATATTGTCGTGGCCCTGACTGCCACCGGTCGCCTCGATCGCGCTCGCGCCCATCTGGACGAGTTTGTCGCTGTCGCTGTCGTAGATGTCGGGACGGCCCCGTTGCGCCAAATAGTTCCCGCCTGGGGTATCCACGCTGGCCGCATCATTCTGGGCCTGCAACGAGTGAGTGTGCGATGGCATATGCGCCGCGCTCAACACTACCGCCTCCTGCCCACTACGCTGGCCTATCTTTCGGGTAGTCAAGCCCAGCCCGGTCCCCATGTGCACAGGAACGCGGCCGCGCAGATCGGGCAGGGCGAAGGTGTTTACGCCATCGCCGCCATACGTCGTGCCGAGCAGCGAATAGAGGGCCGTGTTCTGCGAGATGGGAAGCAACTGGCCGTCGCAGTTTGCCCAACCTCTTGGTGCGAAGTTGAAGCCAACCATCATGATTTGACCGATGAAAGGTTCACTCATTGTATTCCTCCTGTGGTAAGAATTGAGAGTGAGAATCTGTGTCGTGACCTGAAGCAAGTCGTACTACCTGATTCGAGCAGTGGCATCACCTCCTTCGCGAACTGTGCATTGGTCTATGAGGCGGACAGCAATGCCCCATGGACGACGACGTGAAATTGGACTCTGGGCAAAGAGGAAGAAGCTACCTCTGCTGCCACGATTACATTATACTATGCCCTCTCCCCTTTGTCAATAGGCAATTGGTGAAAATTCGGTTGAGAAAGGTCTTGACAATCACCCCTTCCTGTGGTATACTATTACTAGACTGACCAGTCAGTTTAGAAATCAGATTTTGAAAGAGA
>CAZVCJ010000284.1:0-4077 GCA_964625745.1 uncultured Anaerolineae bacterium
TGCAGTAGGCTTGATTACCGCTAATTTGTCATTTGTAAGGTGCGAAAAACAGGTTAAGGAACTCCAGATGGTGTTCCAGAATCCCGACTCGACGCTCAATCCCTCTTTTACCGTCGGCACCCAAATCGGGCGCCCGCTGCGACGCTTCAAAACGGTGCCCAAGGACCAGGTCCGGGCCGAGGTGATGCGCCTGCTGGATATGATGAGGCTAGGCGAGCGTTATTACGACCGCCTGCCCCGCCAGCTCAGCGGCGGCGAGAAGCAGCGGGTAGGCATCGCCCGCGCCATCGCCGGCCGCCCGGAGCTGGTGCTGTGCGATGAGCCGGTCTCGGCCCTGGACGTCTCGGTCCAGGCGGCGGTGCTCAACCTTTTGTTGGAGATCCAGCATGAGCTGGGCACAACCATGATCTTCATCGCCCACGATCTGAGCGTGGTGCGCTTCTTCTGCGATCAGATCGCCGTGATGTACCTGGGTCAGATCGCCGAGATCGGTCCCGCAGAGGCGATCTACGCCCCGCCCTACCACCCCTACACCGAAGCTTTGCTCTCGGCGGTGCCCATTCCCGATCCCAGGGCAGAGCAGAAGCACATCCGTCTGAGTGGTAACGTGCCCAGCGCCCTCAATCCGCCTGGCGGCTGTCGCTTCCACACTCGCTGTCCACGTCGGGCAGAGATGCTGCCGGATGGAGGGAAAATCTGCGAGACGGAGGCGCCGCCGTGGCGGGACGCTGGTAATGGGCATCGCATCTTTTGCCACGTTCCGCTGGAGAAACTGAGCCAGATGGAAGCGGTGGTAACCATTGAGGACAACGTCCTGAGTCCATCGAAGGAGGAAGGCCATGCTGGTTAAGGACTACATGACCCGCCATCCACTGATGGCGGATCCGACCATGTCCATCGTCGAAGCGCAACGTTACATGGGAGAGAACAACATCCGTCACCTGCCCATTGTAGGCGATGGGAAACGCTTGCTGGGCCTGGTCACTCGCCAATCCTTGCTCGTGGACCCGGGCAGGTTGGGCAGTCTCGACGTCTGGGAGATCACTCGTTGCCTGACTGGGCTGACCGTCCAAGATGTGATGATCAAGGCCAGGGATGTCATCACCGTAAGCGAGGATGCCACGGTAGAAGAGGCGGCCCGCGTCATGATAGATAAGAAGATCGGTGGTTTGCCTGTGTTAGAAGAAGGCATCGTAATAGGCATCATCACCGATACCGATCTACTGGCCCAGTTGACCAAGCTGCTAGGAGAAGCTGTGCGCGGCGTGCGCGTCACGGTGCGCGTGCCCGACAAGATCGGGGAATTTGCCAAGATCACCAGCGCCATTGCCTCACAGGGTTGGGGAATCTACGCCGCCGGCGGCGTTCCTGCGCCCAAGCATCCAGGCTACTGGGATGCCGTCTTTAAGGTGCGAGGCGTGCCCAGGGACGATCTGGTTGCTGTGTTGGAAAAGATTGAAGGTCAGGAAATCATGGATGTACGCGAAGTGTAGCGAAGAAGGAGCATGGCCCGACTCACGCGTCTCATCTCAACCGTAGATTCCCACACTGCCGGTGAACCGACCCGCCTGGTGATGGGGGGCCTGCCACCTTTGCGAGGCGCCACGATGGCGGAGAAGATGATCTATGCACGGAACGAACTTGACGGCCTCCGTGGTCTGCTTATGCTCGAACCGCGAGGCCGTCAAGACATGTATGGCGCCCTCCTCACGACCCCTTCGGATCCGGGGGCCGATTTTGGCCTCATCTTTATGAACACCCAGCAGTACACCACGATGTGTGGGCACGCCGTCATAGGCGCCGCGACCACCGTGGTGGAGACCGGCATGGTCGAAGCCGTCGAGCCGGAGACGACCGTGGTGTTCGACACCCCTGTGGGGCTGGTCCACACCCGGACGCGCATCGAAGAGGGCCGTGTGCGCGAGGTCTCTTTCGACAACACGCCGGTTTTCGTCTATCAACTCGACGCTCGCCTCTCGGTTCCGGGCCTGGGCGAACTGCGGGTGGATATCGTTTACAGCGGTGGCTTTTTCGCCCTGGTCGAAGCGCAACGGATCGGGCTGGAGCTTGTCCCCGCCAATGCAAGAGCACTGGCCGACCTGGGTACCCGCCTGCGTCACGAAGCCAGCACCCAGCTTTCAGCTCAGCACCCGGAGCTATCTTTTATGAACGTCATTGATGCCGTGGAGTTTCACGGCCCGGTGGAGCGCCAGACGGATGGCACCTTGCGGGCCCGCAACGCCGCCATCTTCGGCGAACGCACCATAGACCGCTCTCCCTGTGGCACCGGCACCTGTGCCAGGATGGCCGTGCTACATGCCAGGGGGGAATTGAAGATCGGCCAGCGGCTCGTCAGCGAGAGCATCATCGGCACCCGTTTCATCGGCCAGGTAGTGGGGGAGACCCGCGTGGGCGAATATCAGGCCATCGTCCCCAGGGTGGCCGGGCGGGCCTACCTGACCGGTTTCCACCAATTCGTCCTCGATCCTGATGACCCCTTTCCACGCGGCTTTTCCCTGACCGACCCTGATACTTCGACAAGCTCAGCACAAGTGTGAAAGGAGCCACTACCATGAAAGCTGGATCCACAAGGCTGATCACTCCTCGACTCCAGATACTGTCTGAAGACCAGAAGGAGACCATCTTTCTGAGTGTTCTCGAGGTGCTGGAACACACCGGGGTTCGCGTGGACAACGACGAGGGTCTGGAACTGTTCAGCAGCGCCGGTGCGCGCGTTGGCCTGCATCGGCGTGTTTGCATCCCCTCGTACCTGGTGGAAGACGCACTGGCCAGCGCGCCCCGTCGTATTACCATCTACAATCGGCGGGGCGAGCGAGTTATGTTCTTGGAAGACCGTCGCGTCTATTTTTGCAGCCAGACGGACTCGACCTTCTTCTTTGACCCGTTCGACCAGGCCCGTCGGGCTTGCGTGCGAGCCGACGCCCGGCTGGGCGCTATCCTCTGCGACGCGCTGCCCAACATTGACATGGTGTCCTTTTCGTCTCTCTACAGCGACGTTCCCGGGCAGATCGCCATTCGCATCGGCCACAAGGATACGGTGATGAATTGCACCAAGCCCCTCATGCACGGCACGGGCGATTTCGCCAGCCTGAAGGCCGTGGCCGAGATAGCCGCTGTGGTCGCAGGCGGATGGGATGAGCTGGCCCGGCGGCCCTACTACGTCCACTACGCCGAGCCTCTATCGCCCCTGACCCACACCGACGAGGGAGCGGCCAAGCTCCTGTTCTGCGTCGAGCACGGCATCCCGGTGATCTACACCCCGATGACCCTGGCCGGAAGCTCGGCGCCGGTGACCGCCGCTGGCAACCTGGTGGCCTGCATCGCCGAGTCGCTGAGCGGGCTGGTGATGGCCCAGCTCAAGCGGCGCGGGTCGCCCTTCATCTTCGGCGGTGTGCCGACGATCATTGACATGTCCACCATGCTGGTCTCCTACGGCGCTCCAGAGATGAGCCTGTGGTCGGCGGCGCTGACCGAGATGGCCCATTATCTCCACTTGCCTGTCTTCAGCACGGCTGGATGTACGGATGCGGTGGCCTTTGACCAGCAGGCCGCGGCCGAGTCGGCCCTCTCTTGCCTGATGGCAGCCCTGAGCGGGGCCAACCTGGTCCACGACGTGGGCTTCACCGAGGCGGCCAACTCTGCCTCGCTGGAGCTGATCGCCGCCACCGACGAGTTCATCGGCATGATCGGCTGCATCATGGATGGAGTCGAAGTCACGCCGGAGACACTGGCCCTGGACGTTATAGGTCGGGTAGGTCCCGGCGGCAGTTATTTCGGCGAGAAACACACCGTCCGCCACTTTCGCCAGAACTGGTTTCCCGCTTTGATGAACCGGGGCAACTATGAGCAGTGGATGGCGGCCGGGGGGCTATCCCTGGGAGACAGAGCCAACCAGCGCGTCCGCCAAATCTTGCAGGAGCACCAGCCGGAGTCACTGCCGCCGGAGGTAGTGGCCGAGTTGGACAAAATGGAAGAGCATTGGTGGCGGGAGATATCGTAGGGGACGTAATGGGACGCAGATACACGCAGATTTTCGCAGATAAAAAGAAAAATCAG
>CAZVCJ010000285.1:0-4068 GCA_964625745.1 uncultured Anaerolineae bacterium
GTGTTCAGTGACTCTCACTCATCGCATCGTAATCGCGACTCTCAAAGGCCTGACCAGCCTCCTTTGCCGCATAGACGACGAGCAGTTGGCGAGGGTGCCGGATCAGGGGCCTCTGATCCTGGTCGCCAACCACGTCAACATCCTCGAGATTCCAATCCTTTATACCCGCTTGCAGCCGCGTCTGGTGACCGGTTTCGCCGCAGCCTACCGCTGGAAAGCACTTTGGACACGATGGCTGCTGGAAGTGTGCGGCGCCATTCCACTGCGCAGAGGCGAGGCCGATATCGCTGCCCTGCGCAAGGCGTTGGAGCTGCTGGAAGCGGGCTATATCTTTGCTATCGCCCCTGAGGGAACCCGCAGTGAACACGGACGTTTGCAGAAGACCCATCCAGGCGTGGTACTGTTGGCGCTGCACAGCGGTGCGCCCTTGCTGCCCGTGGTCTACTACGGCGCTGAACACTACCGGGAGAACCTGCGCCGATTGCGACGCACGGATTTCCACATCGTCGTCGGCGAGCCATTCTACGTTGATGCCGGTGGGGTCAAAGTGACTCGCCAGGTGCGCCAGCAGATCCTCGACGAGATCATGTATCAGATGGCAGCGCTGCTCCCCCCGGCCTACCGGGGTGTTTACTCTGATCTGAATGCAGCTACCGAGAAGTACCTGAGCTTCCAGCCCGACCTGAGATAACCAGGTACAACCCACCCTAATCGTCAAAGGAGCAAAGATCACCCATGTCAGAGCAAACACGCGATCCAGACACAATTCTCGCCCGCTATGCTGATGGCCCAGCTCAACTGGAAGCTGCCATCGCGGGCCTCACTGAGGAGGAGCTCGATCTCGCCCAATCTGCCGACACCTGGACCATTCGACAGATCGTTCACCACGTTGCTGATGGCGACGACATCTGGAAGATTGGCATCAAAGCTGCCCTCGGCAACAGCAGTGGCACGTTCAGCTTGCAGTGGTACTGGGACAGGCCACAGGATGAGTGGGTAGAGATTTGGAACTATGCAGGCCGGGCCATTGAGCCGTCGTTGGCCCTCTTTCGCGCCAACCGTTGCCACATCGTCCAGTTGTTGAACCAGATACCCGACGCCTGGGAACGATACATGGTCATCAGGTGGCCTGATGGGCAAAAAGTGCAGCTCACTGTTGGCGATATCGTAGAGATGCAAGCGGATCACGTAAGAGGCCACATCAATGATATTCGTCTGATAAGGCAGGCTTACAATCTCTGAAATCCTGCGCTTTGGAGTAAGCGTTAAGGCTGCTGCACATGAAATCAGTGTAAAAAGGAGGCTATGTTGATGAACCAGGAATCACCTGGCAAACAACGTGAGTGCACGTTGGAACAAACCGTGCGTTTGGGGTATCTGCTTTTTCTATCGCGAGACTACGGCGCTGATCCGGACAAAGAATGGCCCCTGATTCTGTTCCTTCACGGGATGGGTGAACGGGGCGATGACCTGGAGTTGGTGAAGATCCACGGGATACCCAAAATCGTCGAGCGGCAGCCCGACTTCCCGTTTATCGTCGTATCTCCACAATGCCCCGACGAAGCGATGTGGTGGGATCATCACCTGACACTGAAGGCGCTGCTGGAGGAGACCGTGGCGAAATACGCGGTAGACGTGGACCGCATCTACCTGACCGGGTTGAGCATGGGGGGATATGGGACGTGGAGCATGGCGGCGACATACCCGGAGCTGTTCGCCGCCATCGCCCCCATTTGTGGCGGTGGTTTCCCTGAATTCGCCAGTCAGCTCAAGGGCATTCCGGTCTGGGCCTTCCATGGTGCAGAAGACGACGTTGTCAAGCTGGAAGTAGGGCAACGGATGGTTGACGCCTTGCGGGCCTGCGGCGGCAGCGTGCGGTTCACCGTTTACCCCGGCGTGGGGCACGACTCCTGGACACAGACCTACGACAACCCTGAACTTTACGAGTGGTTTCTGCAACACAGGCGATAAGCGATGCTCCGGGAGACATCTCCCCGCCGGCCTCGTCAGGTCCCGGCGGGGAGTTTTTGTTTTCAGCATTGACGAAACTGGGATGGCGTAGTATAATTGGGAGCAACAACCAAGTAAGGAAAAGCCCCGACTGGTTTGATGGAAGCCATACTCCGGCGAAGCTTCTACACCCGTCGCCAGTTGTGCCACATCTGAACAGAAGCACGGGCTGGGCAGCGCAGATCATTGCCGACAAGGTCATTGTGGAGGAAAAGGTACGGGGAACAAAAATAGCGGCTCTGCCTGGGGGCCAATAACCACCGCCAACTAATGGGCGGAGTGGGGCGTTCTACGAACACCCAGCCGATCCAGGACTTACAATACCACTACTTGCCTGAACTATATTGCTAATCGGCAGCAAAGTCAAGTTTCAGATGAGCGGGGCCGAGGGTTCGAGTCCCCCCGGCTCCACTGTTTTGATGAGAAAAGCCACCTGCGTTAACCGCGCGGGTGGCTTTTTGCTCCCTGAGACTATTGACAAAGCCTTAGTTATGTGGTATAATAAAACCAAGAGAACAGCGCCAACGAGTTCACTGTAGCGGCAGAAAACGACAAACCCTCTTAGTAGCTGCCGAAGGTAGCCTGGCATCAGCCAGGGCTTTGTTTTCATCTTTTTCTTTTCTGTAAGGGGAGTGGTGTCTATCGAGCGTATCAGTTCATGGTGTTTTAATGTTTGAAAGATCTGTAGTTTCCACTATACTTTTCTGATTGAAAGGAGAGTTTCTTATGCCTAGTATGGAAAAAGTCGGCAGATGGACTTTCATCGCAGGCCTTGTGCTGGCAGTTCTGGCTGGATTACTTGTCGTAGACGTGCATTGGGTGACCTGGGTCCTTGCGATTCTTGGCCTGGTTGTTGGCTTTCTCAATGTATCCACCAAGGAGCCACAAGGATTTCTATTACCGGCTGTCGCACTCGCACTGTCTGCCTCGGCGGTCCGATCCCTGCCCGTGGTCGGCTTCGTCCTGACAAACATCCTGGAGAACGCCCTGATCTTCATCGCCGCAGCCATGCTTTTGGTCGCAATAAGAGCCTTGTTAGAAACCGCTAAAGGGTAAACCGCAAGAACGTCACCTGGCTTGGTTCTTTGCTGCCATTTCAGGCCTCTTACTGGTGGCATTTATCTGGGACAGGGTGGCCGGTACCTATGAGGGGAGCAGGCTCTTCTTTTGGGTCTCCATCGCTGTCACAGGTTTCTTCTTTGTTGTCGTCGGGTAGCCAACAAAAGCCACCTGCGCGGTGAACGCAGATGGCTTTTTTCTCCCTGAAATTATTGTTGGACTTTGGACAAATCTGGGAAGGCAGTCAGAAACCAGGCTTTTTGAACCCTTTGCATCCCAAACATGCTCAATTGCCAGCATTTTCGAGACCCTGAGAAGCGCTTTTGAGCGAAAAACCTGGTTTCTCTTACTTTGCCCAAACTCCAGTTATTGACAAAATTATAATAATGTGGTATGATATATTCAAGAACAGCACCGCGGTAAGAAAAATAGATAAGAAGGAGTCAGAATGAATATCTACGTAGGCAATTTGCCACACGAGCTCACCGAAGAAGAGTTGCAGCAGGCCTTTGAAACCTTCGGGGAGGTCACATCCGCCAAAATCATCACGGACAAATTCAGCGGCGTATCGAGAGGGTTCGGATTCGTGGAGATGCCCACCCAAGCTGAAGCCCAGGCCGCGATCACCGGCCTGAACGGCACGGAGTTGAAAGGTCAAACGCTTAACGTTAATGAGGCTCGCCCTCGCTCCGAAAGCCGTCAAGGTGGTGGAAGACAAGGTGGTGGACGGCGCCCCCGGTAAACAGTCCTCAGACGTAACAGGTTCATAACAGAACTTCGCCTGACCATGGTGTCTGTGACCCACTCGTTCGCCCAAGCCAGCCAATGGCTGGCTTCGCGAAGCCTGAGGATGTTACAGTATTGCCAATATTTCTACAAGCAAGAGCCATCCTGGGAACCGGGACGGCTCTTTGCGTTTTACGCCTATTGCCAATCGGGCCGAAATCTGGTATACTATCAATAAAAAAAGCGACTCACCCTTGATTGAGAGGATAGGCT
>CAZVCJ010000286.1:0-4058 GCA_964625745.1 uncultured Anaerolineae bacterium
TCTCCCCAACGGGGCGAGGGAGCACGTCCCCTCTCCCTTGCAGGGAGAGGGTTAGGGTGAGGGTGGGACGTTTCTGCCCCCTACGGATGGCGCACCGCGCCATGGAAGACTCGCAATGACACGGGCTGAACAGTTACTATCTGCTGCCGCAATAAAAAAGCCACCAGGGGTTTCCCTGCGGTGGCTTGCGACGCCGATGTTTATAACTTGCTCCATTCGTCCACTGAGATACCTGACTGACGAAGGATCGCCCCTAGAGTTCCCACCGGTATATCCCTGCCCTTGTGAATAGGCACAGAGATTTTCATCCTTGTTTGGGGATGGCGCATGAAGACGTGCTTCCCTCCCCCATATGGCCCATCGAAGCCTAACTTCCTCAACTTCTTCACCACGGCGTCGGGTTTCTCAGGCTTCAGCTTGGGCATGAGCCACCTTTTGCCTCACCTATGGCAAGAGCTTCAGAACCGCCACGATGAGCGCTCCCACGGCCACCATCGTGGTCAACGTCCAGCGGAACTGCACACCCATATCATGACGCAACCCCTCGATCTTGGCATCCAGCCCATCGGTCCTGGCATCCATCTTGGCGTCCAGCCGCGCCAGGCCGCCGTCTATCTTCTCGTCCAGCCGCGCCAAGCCGCCGTCTATCTTCTCGTTCAGAAGTTGGACGTTCCGGCGTACCTCCCGAACTTCATTCCTAAGGTCCTGGATGTCCTCCCGCAGGTAGGCTACCACCCACGGCGTCTCGGCTTCCCAAACCGGCGCTCTGGCCTCTTTGACCTCTCTGACTTCCTCGACCATCGTCGTGCTCCCCCGCGAATTGTAACTCTATTATACCACCCCCACCCCCGTTTGGCAAATAGAGGCGCCCCGCAGGTGTATTTCAGTCTTGGGGCAAGTGTCATTGCGAGCGGAGCGAAGCAATCTCCCCTCCTGCACCTGGAGATTGCTTCGTCGCCAAAAAACGCTCCTACTCAGAAACTTGACGTGTAAAGGGTCAAGCGGCTTGTGGCGTGAGTGTGAAGCCGAGTTTGGCGGCTTTGCGCGTCAACTGGGCGAGCTCACGTTCGCGCACCTGCTGTTCATATTCTTCCCGCCCCATCTCCTGATAGGGTTCGCGATACTTTAACAAGTGATAGGTGACACGGGCCAGTTTGTGTGCTGTGGCCACAATCGCCGCCTCAGGCCCGAGCTTGGCGCGTTTGCGCCGATAGAATGCGCCGAGGCCTGTATCCGTGCGCCCAACCGCTTGCGCCGCCAAGCGAAAGGCCTGTGCTGCGCGATTCTTGCCCTTGAGCGTGCGGCTGCGCACCACTTTGCCACCTGTGATATCATTGTGGGGGGCCAAGTGAAGCCACGAGCAGAAATGCTTCTCGGTAGACCATCTGCTCATGTCTGTGCCGATCTCAGACAGAATGGTCTGTACGGTGGCCTCATTCAAGCCGTCAATGGCCGTCAAGTCTACACCTGTCAGACGGTACAGTTGGGTGCGCACATCAAACGACGGGGCGTTCTTGCTGTGGGTATTCTTCTTGCGTGTGGGTGGCAACGGGTTTTGCTCCACGTCCACCACGGGCTTGAAGACCTTGTAGTGCCGCTCGATCTCGACGTCGCACTCTCGGATTTGCGCGGTGTAGAAGTCGTACAAGGCCAGCGCTTGTTGGAGGGCGAACACATGCTCCGGGCGATAGTGCCCCGTCAAGGCTTTGGCGATTTCGTCCTGGCTGTGGGCACAGCGCGGGTTGCGCAACTGGGCTAACTTCACAGGGTCGCGCTCACCGGCCACAATGGCACGGATGATCGCCAGGCCCGTCTCGCCCGTGATATCACTCAACACCTGCGTCAACTGTACGTTCATCTGTTGCAGAGCCTTCTGCATGTGTTGGATGTGGGCGGCGCGATAATCCACCAGATTGGCGCGATGGCGCAAGTAGGCACGCAAGGCACACATCTCGGCTTCGGGGCGAAACGAGGCGCTCAACAACCCGAAACTATGCAGTTGTTGAATCCATTGGCAATCTTTCACATCACTCTTGCGCCCTGGCACATTCTTGATGTGGCGGGCGTTCACCAGATACACCTGGAACCCACGCGCTTCCAAGAGTTCGTAGATGGGAATCCAATACACACCGGTGGATTCCATGGCTACGGTCTCGATGTCGCAGGCTTGCAACCAGTCGGCCAAGGCCTGCAAATCGGGCGTGAAGGTGCCAAACTTGCGCACGGGTTGGGGGGCGCGGTCGGCGGGCACGCAGGCCCAAATCTCTGCGCTGCCGATGTCGAAACCGGCAGCGTTGGGGTTGACCAAGACAAAGGGTTCGCGATGGGCAGAAGGGGTTGAAGTGCTAGACATAGGCGTGTGACCTCCTACTGAAGAAATACAGGCACTCAGACCAGGCCAGGCTTGAACATCTGTAGCCTACTCAACGGGGTCTTAGGTCCCAGCGGGCCCAAGCCACCAATTATTGAATCACCCCTGACCTGAACCAGACTCGCAAATGGGCTGAACACGCACCAGTGAGCGCACGGTCTTAACTGTCTGGGCGCCTGCTCACTCGTATTGTACACGCTTTCTGCACCGCGCGCCAGTTTCTGCCCTTTAGAATGGCGGGGCACGCCATGGCCGACTCGCAATGACACGGGCTGAGCAGGGGCGCCCCGCAGGTGTATTTCAGTCTTGGGGCAAGTGTCATTGCGAGTCTTCCATAGCGCAGCGCACCATCCGTAGAGGGCAGAAACGTCTCACCCTAACCCTCTCCCTCGCAGGGAGAGGGGACTTCGCAATGACACGGGCTGAGCAGTTACCTGCCGCCGCAATAAAAAAGCCACCGGGGGTTTCCCTGCGGTGGCTTGCGACGCCGATGTTTATAACTTGCTCCATTCGTCCACTGAGATACCTGACTGACGAAGGATCGCCCCTAGAGTTCCCACCGGTATATCCCTGCCCTTGTGAATAGGCACAGAGATTTTCATCCTTGTTTGGGGATGGCGCATGAAGACGTGCTTCCCTCCCCCATATGGCCCATCGAAGCCTAACTTCCTCAACTTCTTCACCACGGCGTCGGGTTTCTCAGGCTTCAGCTTGGGCATGAGCCACCTTCAGAGTTAAGCCAACATCAACCGCATAGTCCAGGGTGCACCCATCAATGACCGGGATCTCATCACCGAAGCGAAGCGCAGTGAGGATCCAGCCCTTGGCCGCATCCTCTGCCATCTCCAACGCCTCTTCTCGCGTCTCACCCCAGGTCACACAGCCGGGCAGGATCGGCACTTCGACCATCCACGACGTGCCGTCCCGATTCTGTTCGAAGACCGCATAGCTCAAGGCCAAACGCACGTAATTATCCCAAGACAGGTATCTCATTTAACCTCCCCAGGGTTTTCCAACTTCTGTAAACAAGCCCTTATCGCGATCACCATTCTAGCACAAAAAAGGATGGCTGTCAAACCAAGGTTGGGGGCGGAGCCCAGGCAGCTTGAACTGAAAGCCAGCTCCATCCGCTACCCGCTTATCCGCTGTATATCTGCTGCCGTAATAAAAAAGCCACCAGGGGTTTCCCCCTGGTGGCTTTTGAACTTCTTTAGCCCGCGAGGCTCGTCACGCCTTCACTTGTCCCGCGGCTTTTGAGACGGTCTAACCCCCTCTTTGTCATCAGGGCAGCGCAAGGAGGAAGGGGTAAGTCTCCGTATAAACGTTCCAGGTGCCATCCGTGTAGGTGATAACGCCGGTAGCACCGCACAGGGTGATAGTGATGCCGGTCCTCGTGGAGATGAGCGTGTTGTTGGGGTTGTAGAGCCTGATGTCATACGGATACTTCACACCCGCAGTCCCAGTATAGACCGCCGTGCTGAAGTTATCCAGGGCGAACACGCCGCCGGCAGTAGTAGTGTCGGTATCAACCACGGCCCAGGTGTCGGACCGGACAGCATCAACCCTGTAGCCCGCAGCCGCCTGGCCGCCGATGGTGACCGAGCCCACGATGGTGTTCCACTGGCACATCGGGAAGGTTAGGGACGGGGTTTGGAGGCAGACACCGACACCAGCACCGTCAACGTAG